>JAGAHY010000192.1 GCA_017626815.1 Bacilli bacterium
CAAGTTTATCGATAAAATAAAATATGGCCCACAATGAGGCCATATTTTATTAGAGATTAATTAAGCGGCAGTGATTTGATCGGGCTGCTCGTCGACGATCTTTTCCTGAGCCATCGCCAAGCGTTGTTGACGACGAAGGGCGCGTTCGGAGTCACGGTCGCCTTCTTTTGCAAAGGCGGTAAGGGAAATGATGGCAACTAATGCGGCAACGCCAAGGAGGATTAATCCCCACCAGCGATAGCCGAGGTGCGACCACGCCTTAATCCAGGCATTCTCGCTCGCGGCGATCCAGTTGTCTTCGTATAGCCCAGGGAAATGGTCCCCGACGATACCAAAGACAAGGAATACGAGGCCCACCACCGCAATCACGGAGGCGACGACGTACCAAGCGATTTCTTTATTGCTAAGTTTCTTCGGGGTATTCGCCATAGTAGAAATTCCTTAATTTAATTAGGCTTTCGGAGTCTCGGCTTCGACGGGGTCATTGGCAGAAGCGCCAGTCTCCGGCTTTTCGCCGCGAGAACGACGCTCGTCGTCAGCTTTGACTTGCTCGAGCAAGGCCTTGATGCAGTCGGGATAGACGGCACGGAAAGCGGCTTCGGCGTCACGGACGAAGAGGTTGATGGTCTCGGCGGTCTCGCGCATGACGTCAGGGAAGCGCTTGCCAGCGGGGAGATCCCTACGGCCGGTCATGTATTCGGTGAGGGCGACAACTTTGTCTTCCATGTTCTTGTAGACGGCGTTGGTGAGCCTGGCATTCGCGCGAACAAAGTTGATGTTTTGGATCATCGCGGAAATGTCTTGTCCGATGAAACGGGAAGCCGGGGTTTCTTCGCCTTTGGCTTCGTTACGGGCTTTGTTATATTCGTCGAAGAAACGGTTGAGGTCTTGGACGAGGGTCAAAAAGCAGACGCCACGGTACATGGCTTCTTCAGCCTTGGCAACTTCTTCCGCTTGAGCGACATCGATGTTCTTGGAATGAGCATCATTGAGGATGCCGTTGATCATCGAGGTGACATTCTCATGGATGGGGAGAACGTGCTTATAGATGGCAACGTGTTGGTTGTGGTCGACGCGGAGGCCATCATCGGCAAGGTGGAGAATGGTAGAATCATCGCCATAAACTTCAGCGTAGAAATCGCGAATCGCCTTCTCGAGCTTTTCGCCATTTTCGCCAGAATTATCGATGATGTTCTTCAAAGGGGTGTGCTGGTCGACTTCAACAAGAACGGAACGTTTCTTCTCATTGAAAAGATTGACATCATAGGTGTCTTTGCGGAGGCAATACTCCAAAGTGTCACGCACTTGAACATTGTAATGCAGCAATGTGGTGAGCACGACGCTAGTCTGGTTCATGTTAACTTATCCTTCTTCTTTCTCGGATGGAATGCTATCCACCGACGGGCATAGCACGGGTCGTAGGTCCGAAACTCGTTTGATGACATGGGCCGCTTCAGTCTTCACGGAATCCCTCGAATGCGACATGCAATAGGAATTGTCGTGGAAGGCCCGAAACATGGGCACGTCATTGCCAGAGTCTCCGACAACCACGACATTATCGTGGCTAATCCCAAGATAATCAAGATAAAAGGAAACTCCAGACGCTTTTGAACACCCCTTAGGGGTGATTTCGATGAATTGGTTCAGCCAGGTAAACTCAAACTCAGGATAGCGTTTAATAAGCGTTTCCGTGATCTTTTCGGCGAGTAATTGCTTCTTCTTCGTGATGCCAATCAGCAGCATGACCTTGCGCACTTCGCCTTTGGCGAGTTGCCCATAAAAGAAATGGTCGCTACGGATCCAAGGCTCGCGGTAAGCCCCCTGCATCGCCTCATAGATGAAATATAGGATGTTCGTCGTATGAGAGACGCGGGTCTGCGTCATGATGACGGGATGTTCCTTCGTGGCGAGCAAAATCAGACCTGGATCGTAATCTTGGCGAATCGAAGCGAGAAGCTTCCTCAAACCCTCGGGATCGAAAACTCTATCGAGGACGTTGGTGCCTCCGACGTTAATGACCGAGCCATCGCAGCCAATGTAGTCCATGGGTACGCCGACCTTTGCCTTGACCTTCTCTAAAAAGGGCTCCGCTCGGCTAGATACCATGACGACCTTCCCGCCCGAGTGGACAAAGTCACGGATCAATTCCTTATTGGCGTTGTCCACCAAACGGATCGTCTTTTTCGGGTAGAACAAGGTTCCATCTAAATCGGTTGCGAGAACTTTGATCATTGTGGGAAGAGTATACGCCAAACGGAGCGAGTTACAAGTGTTACGCGCACATGATGGGCTCATGCGCTCGCGATAGGCCTTTTGGGCAGCGCATCGCCCTGCCCGTCATCTTCCTCATCACCAGCCAAAATATAATTTGCGCCGCGGCGCGTAATAAGTCCGCGGTCTAAACAATAGCGGATACTCTTTTGAAAGTGAGTGAGAATAGATGTCGCTGTTTTCCCGTTTATGTCCAGCGAAACATCATCCATGAAAACGGTGAGGCGCGAAAGATGCGTCTCTGGCGACTCTTTTGTCGCAAGGAATAGACGTTTGATTTCCTGCGTTTGAAAAGAATCTTCTTCTTCGCAGTAGAGATCCAAGACCGTTTTTTTGATTTCCCGTGGCAACGGATGAGATCCATTGACATAAAGAACATTCGTTGGAAATCTCGACTTTTCTAATGTCTCGTACCTATCGTCGATGAAGCACCATCCTGTGCCCATTCTCAGCACGTCATCGCGGAATAGTAAAATCAGCAGATTATCCGGCCGCGCTTGGAACGTGAATTTGGCGTCGGCATAGATGTATCGGGAACGGTCATCCATATTGGATAGCATCTCGACACGGTCAGGGACCATCATGCGAAAGCGTCTGCCATAATTATCCGCGGGTTCGAGATCAACAATGCGGCCATCCTCGAGTTCAAACAAAGCAAAACAATTAAAACGAATGTCACCATAGCCGACATCAACCAACGACGCGCAGTTGGCGATGCGAACCGTTTCGTCATCCAGTAATTTTTGAAGCATGAACTCCAACTCTGGAAGTTTTTGCCTCACGGCCAATTGCAGCCCATAGCCAAGGCAAAGCGATTTTTCCTTTTCGCGAGTTAAATACATCTTTCGATCAAACATTTTTTCCTCCTGGGGTAAAAGTCCCCCACACTAACATATATTCCGGAAAAAACGAAATTTGACAAAAAAGAGCACAAAAAAATACAACAAATTTACCGATTGTGAATATTTCCCATTTAAGTGATTCGAATTAACGGGTGATAAAAGCTTTGGCCCACTCCTCCGCTTTGGTTAAGTCGTCCGCATTGGGACGGCCTTTATTCAAGAACAGGAACTGACCCGGGGCATAAAAGAAGGTGTTGTCCACAAAGACGCACTTCCGTTCAAGTAAAGCTTTCATCATGCCGAAAGGTTTCCTTCCCCCGGCGCTGGTGCCAAAAAGAACAACCTTCTTAGCAGAACGAGGTTCTAATGTCTTAAGGAATTTCTTTAGTTTTTTATCCAAACCCGTCGGATAAACGCCGCCGCCGAGGAAAAGCAAGTCACACTCCAAATCCTTAACTTCTTCGACGCTCCACGCAGCCGTATGGAGCCCTGACGCAATCGCATCGGCAACCTTTTTGGTTAGCCCTCCGCGGGATTGGTAGACGACGGCAATGTTCATACACGCAAGCTCCTTTCTGAATCAAAAATACTTATCGCGCAAATAACTTTTGAAATACGAAACGTCCATTTTTTGACCCGTGACCTTCATAATCCAATCATCCGGATCAAAATAATCGATCGCAAAATCATTTCGATTTAACCAATCCAAAATAGGCTTAAGGTCAGCGCGCTCTAGCGCACCTTCAAAATCGACATCTCTCTTTATCGCCGATAGAATTTGCGTTCCGTAAATGTTTCCCAAAGCATAAGAGGGGAAATAACCGATGAGGCCCTCATACCAATGAATGTCCTGCAGGACTCCAACATCGTCGGCAGGAACAGCAATGCCAAGATAATCGTGGTATTTCTGATTCCAAGCCTTTGGAAGGTCATCCACTTCGAGCTTCCCATTAATCAAATCGCGTTCAAGTTCATAACGGATAATGATATGTAAGCAATAGGTATATTCATCGGCATCGGTACGAATTAACGAAGGTTTGACAACGTTAATAGACTTATAGAAATCATCCTCCGTCATCGCGACGAATTCCGAATTAAATGCGGTTTTGCAGAGATTTAATAGAGCTTTTGAAAAGGCACGGCTACGACCGATGACATTCTCAAAGAATCGTGAATGAGTTTCGCACATAGCGGCGCTGGCGCGTCCATCGACGTAGTTGTCATAATGGGTATGGCCCCAGGCTTGGAATTGAATCGCGTGTCCGCCTTCGTGCAAAACGCTGAATAAAGAAGACCTCCAGTCCTCTCGATAGTGGGTGGTGACGCGATGGTCGTCGCGGGCGACATAGTCCGAGAAAGGGTGCTCCGTCTCCGCAAGCGCGCCGCGCTCCATGTCATAGCCGATAAGGTCGAGGACGTCTAAAGCAAGATGCTCCTGTTCATGTTTCGGGTGAGGCAAAATCTGTGGAATTTTCCAATTCTCTTGCTTTTTGAGAACAGTGGGAAGATTTTGTACAAGGAACTCTTTCAACGGACCAAACACTGCATCGATTTTTTCTTCATTCATTCCCTTCTCATACTCGTTCAAAAAATAATCATAGAGCGTCTTCTGATCTGGTTTTCTAAGAAGATTCGCTTCTTCTTTTTTGTCTTCGATGACCCGCCGCAAAGCCTCTTTGACCACCGAGAAGTCATACTCTTTTTTGGCTTTCATCCATAATTCAGTCGATTTGCCAATATTCACATTCCAATGGAAAAAGCGGTCGCTCCCGATCTTTGCCATGTGTTCGATGCCGTTGCGTTGGTCTTTTACAAACAGCGATAAAGGCTCATTCAGTTTTTCTTTGCTGAGGGCGTCAATTAATCGAATGAATTCTTCATTTTCCGAAATTGAAGCCCGTTCTGACGCATAAAACGAGATAATTTTGTTTCGTTCTTCGAAAGATTTAAGTGGCGCTTTCGTTTCCAAGTCAAAGTTCAAAACGCTGATGAGTTGAGAAAGACGCCGATGGTGTTCAAGAAAAGTTTCTAACGCTTTAAGAGTATTCGCCATATGTTTCTCCACCTATATTATCCCAAAAGAAAATGCCCAATGCGACTTATTGCATCACAAGTGGGCATATTTTTTTGCTTAGCGGGTTTTCGCGGAATCGATAATGAAGAAGATGCCGGGGAGGGTAGCGCCAAGAACGATGCCGACGACTCCAAGGGCAATACCGCCGCCTTTACCCATCGTCGTGTTACGGCCAAGTCCAACGAGGACGAAGCTATATATCGCAGCAACGATGGCATAGAAGGCAACAACGCCATAAATCGTAACCGCAACATTAACAAGGGCTTCAATTTCTTGACGGGTCAATTGAGGATACTGCTGGGCCATTTGGTCAACCAGTGATCCCGTGCCGCCCTGCGCGCCAAAGAA
>JAGAHY010000193.1 GCA_017626815.1 Bacilli bacterium
CAAGATGCGCAAGGAATTGCTTGATGGTGAATTAAGCGAGGCTTCCTATAAGACCTTAAAGATGACTCCACCGACAAAGGAAGAACCCCACCCTGAACCCAAGCCCGAACCGAAGCAAGAGCCGAAGAAGCCAGAAGAACCCCGTCCTGAAGACGCGGCTATGCAGCAGAAAAAAGAGCTTCAATTCCACTGGGACGATATTCCCGTGATCACTTTTGAGGATATCGCGGGCCTAGACGAATGCAAAGCGTTAGTGGAACGTCGCGTGCTCTTGCCCCTCGCCCATCCCGAAATGCTAAAAGGCTATGTCAACGGTGGGGGTGGCGGCGTTTGCCTTTATGGGCCTCCAGGGACGGGGAAAACGATGATGGCGGCGGCGATTGCCAATCGTATCGGGGCCAAATTCTGTTCGATCACGCCTTCGGATTTGCTCCAAAACGGCAATGGCAACAGCGAACGCGCCATCAAAGAGCTCTTCGCCGAGGCGCGCAGTTTCCCCTGTGCGGTCATCTATTTCGACGAGATGGATTCCATCGCCCCAAAAATCACCAGAGCCACCGCGGCGCGGCAGCTTCGCTCCGAATTTCTCGCCCAACTCCAAGGCGTCGCGAGTTATGGCGAAAAGAAAGATAACATCCTTTTCCTCATCTGCGCGACCAATAAGCCGTGGGACATCGATAGTGCCTTCCTCCGTCCCGGGCGCTTCGGGACGAAGATTTATGTCGGCTTACCCGATGAGGCGGCGAGACGGTATATCGTGGAACATCGCTTGGAAAAACTATCCAAACTTGGCGTGGTCGAAATCCGGGCGGATATTGATATTGGTTTCATCGTGGAGAAAACCAACGGCTTTAACTGCGCGGATATCGCCCATGTCTTAGATAACGTCGAGGAGCTTTCCCTGACCCGCGCCTATAAGTCCGGGGCGAAGTTCCTTTGCCATAATGACTTCGCGATCGTCTTGAAGAAATCGGTTTCCTCCGTGCAGGCGGATGACATTAAACGTCTGGATGCTTGGCGGCAAGAAAACGACGCGCCGATTCGTTTTGATGAGGACATCCCTGAGGAAAACGGGGATGAACCTACTGGGACAAGTTCTTTGCAAAGCAGCGCCGTCGCCGATGATTTCTTTGATTCCATCGGTGATATCGAAGGGGATAAACCAAGCGAAAAATAGCGCCACTTTGCGCCGATATTCGCGTTATTTGTCACGGGAAAGAGGGTACCAATATGATGAATAAAAAGAAACCGTTAGAATGTCCGAAGTGCAAAAGCCGTCTTTTCCGCGATGAACCAGATGGCTCGAGATATTGCGCCAAATGCGGGATGATGGTGATAGAACCGCAGGTGGGCTTAGAACCGAAACCAAGTCCCGCGCCTGCCACTAAAATGTTCCGTTGCCCATCCTGCGGCAGCGAAAACCCCCAAACTTCGGGAAAAGATTATTGCGAGTGTGGCTTCTGCGGGAACAAATATCCCGCCGCCGAAGTTAAGCCCAAGCCAAACCCAAAGAAGAGACGCCTAATAAGGGTAAGAGCCTCGATGGCAAAGCCATTTTCGATTTCGCGGTCAAAAACACGGTCGAAGTCCATGCTAGTTATGGCGTGAATGGTTCCTGCGGGACGGGTTTCTTCTTTGCTCAGGGTGGCTATATCCTGACCAATGCCCATGTCGTGTTTGAGCATGTTTATGAAAGCAATTTGCCTCCAAGGAGGGCCGTCTCCATCTCGGTCAATTACAAAGGCATGCCCCGCCAGGCCGCGGAACTTATCGCCTACGATACCAGCAACGACATGGCCATTCTCCAGACGTCCTTAGCCTGTCCCAAAATCGCTTCCATCGCGAAGAAAATGCCCGATACCGGCGAGGAAATCTTCGCCGTCGGCAATTCGGCGGGGGAAGGAATGTGCATCCTTCAAGGCATTGTCGCGGACCAACTCCGCACCGTGCAAAAGAAGCCTTTCATGATGATTTCCGCCAATATCGTCGGCGGCAATTCCGGCGGCCCCATCTTCAATAAGTTGGGCGAAGTCGTCGGCGTCGTCACCCTGGGATCAACCAAAGCGGTGGCCATGAACTACGGCATTCCCGTCACCCGTATCGAGAGTTTCCTCCTCGAAACTGAAGGCAAACTCAAGATGAAATTCCGTCGCGGATAAATTCCCACTCTTTAAAGAGTGACAGAAACCAAATTACAGCGTATGATGTTGCCGGCGATGACGAAGACGCGCCGAAGGAAAACCAACAGAGAGCCTTGCTGAAGCTGAGAAAAGGCAAAATCCCTTCGGACATCACTTCCGAGCCTATCCTTCGATATGTAGGGGGATCCTTGGACCTGGGTTAAAGGTTGTTCAAGCGCCCTAAATGTTTTAGGGAAGCAAGGTGGTACCGCGCGCCAGCGTCCTTGTGACCTGGCGTTTTATCTTCTTAAGGAGCAGAATCATGGAATTAAAGCAAACCCTCCACATGCCTTCGAACGAATTCCCGATGAAGGCCGGACTCGCGGGCAAAGAGCCTGTCCTCGTCGCCAAATGGAAAGACGAAGAACTATATCGGCAGATGAACGACAACCGCGTCAACGCGCCGACGTTCGCCCTTCACGACGGCCCGCCATATGCCAATGGCTCGATGCACTGCGGCCACGCGTTAAACCGCTGCCTCAAGGATTTTGTCGTCCGTTATCAAAACATGGCCGGCAAGAAGACCCCGTTTGTCTTCGGTTGGGATACGCACGGCCTTCCCATCGAAGTCAAAGTCGCCAAATCCGGCGTCAACCGTAAGACGACCCCCGTCGTTGAATTCCGCAAAATCTGCGAAGACTATGCCAAAACCCAAGTCGCGCTTCAAAAAGAACAGATCCGCCGCCTCGGTTGCCTTGGCGATTACGATCATCCCTATTTGACATTGCTCCCCGAATTCGAAGCCCGTCAGATCGAAGTTTTCGCCGCCATGGCCGAAAAAGGCTTGATCTTCAAAGGCTTCAAGCCGGTCTACTGGTCCTGGAGTTCCGAATCCGCTTTAGCCGAAGCGGAAGTCGAATATCAAGACGTTACCGCGAAAACCTTATATGTCCCCGTCCGCGTCAAAGACGGCAAGGGCATCGTCGATAACGATGTCTGCTTCGTCATCTGGACGACCACCCCATGGACTCTTCCCTCCAACCAAGGCGTCACATTGAATCCGCGCTTTGAATATGGCGTCTATCAAACCGAGAAAGGAAAACTCCTGTTCTTGACTGATTTGAAGGAGCGCCTCGTCGAGGAATTCGGCCTTAAGCAGTGCGAATTGCTCCGCACTTACCATGGCCAAGACCTCGAAGGCGTCGTTTGCGAACAGCCCATCTATCCGGACAAAGACTCCCTTGTCATGGTCGCTGGCTTCGTCTCCGCGGATGCGGGTACGGGTTGCGTCCATACCGACTCCGACCATGGTTTAGATGACTTCAATGTCTGCTCCAAATACGGCATTAAACCACAAGGCCTCGTCGATGAGAAGGGCGTTTACCATACCTTCGAAGGGGATGCGCTTGACGGCGTCTTCTACGAGAAAGTAAACGACATGGTCGTCGAACGCCTCGAAAGCGAAGGCCGCGTCTTAAAAAGAGTCGATATCGTCCATAGCTATCCTCATGACTGGAGGACCAAAAAACCCGTAATCTTCCGCGCTACGCCGCAATGGTTCTGCTCGATTTCGCCCATCCGCGAACAACTTTTGGATTCCATCAAATCCGTGAAGTGGGTTCCCGCCTGGGGCGAACAGAAAATGGTCAACATGATCAAAGACCGCGCCGACTGGTGCATTTCCAGGCAGCGTGTCTGGGGCGTGCCCATTCCCATCATCTATAACGAAGACGGAACCCCGATTCTGGAAAAGGAAGTCTTCGACCACGTCGCCAAACTTGTCCGTGAGCACGGTTCGAGCATCTGGTTTGAGAAAGAGCCGAAGGACTTGCTTCCCGAAGGTTATGCCAACGCCCATTCGCCAAATGGGGCCTTCACCAAAGAGACCGACATCATGGACGTTTGGTTCGATTCCGGTTCCTCTTGGAACGGGGTGCTTCGCGAGCGTGGCATCGATTACCCCGCGGATTTATACCTCGAAGGCAATGACCAGTATCGCGGTTGGTTCAATTCTTCCTTGATTCTTTCTCTCGCCGTCACCGGCGTCCCTGCCTTCAAGACCGTCGTCACCCATGGCTTTGTCATGGATGAAAACTGGCAGAAGATGTCCAAATCCTCTGGCAATGGCATCGATCCGAACAAGATCATCAACGAGTTCGGCGCGGACATCCTCCGTCTTTGGGCTGGCAGCGTCGACTACCAAGCCGATGCCCGTTTAGGCCAGACGACCATCCAAACATCCGCGGACAACTATCGTAAGATCCGTAACACCTTTAAGTTCCTTTTGGGCAACTTGGGTGGCTATGATGGTGATAAGGGCGAATTGTCCTTGCTAGACCGTTACATCCTCAACGAGCTTGACGAAGTCGTCTACGGGGCCAATAAAGCCTACGCCGAATACGATTTCCGCGCGGTCGTGGACAAGATTACCTTATTCATGTCCGGCGACCTTTCTAGTTTCTACCTCGACTACGCGAAGGATATCCTCTATTGCGATCCGATCTCTTCCCCTCGCCGCAAAGCCTTGGTTTATGTCATCCATGAGCTCGCTTGGAAACTTTGTCTGTTGCTTAATCCCATCCTTCCGTTTACGATGGAGGAAGTCTACCATCATCTTCCTGACGCGAAGAAAACTTCGCCTCAATTGGAGGATATGCCTTGCTGCGAAGGCTACGACGAGAAACTCGCCGCGGAATTTGAGACCTTCAAGGAATATCGCGCCTTAGCCCTCAAAGAGTTGGAAAACGCCCGTGCCGCAGGAAAAATCGGCAAATCATTCGATGCGTCCTTAAATCTCACTTTCGCGAACAAGGAACTATATAAGAAACTGGAATCGCTTGATGAGGAAATGCTTCAAAAGCTCTTCATGGTGTCCTTCATTACCATCAATGAAGGCGATGAAGACGCGGTGAAAGTAGAAGTTGCCGATGGTGAACTTTGCCCCCGTTGCCGCATCAAAGTCAAAGTTCTTCACCAGCATGGCGAATATTGCCTCTGCGAGCGTTGCTGCAAAGCCATGGAGGAATTTAATGTTTAAGAAACTAAAGATACATTGGACAAAGAATCTCTTCTTGCTGCTTGGCATCGCCTTGGCTTTGATCTTGATTGATTTATTGACGAAATGGTTGGTTCAGAACCTCGTGCCTCTTGGCCAACCGGTGGAAGTCATCAAAAATTTCTTTTACATCAATAAGTCCTATAACATCGCTATCGCCTTCTCCCTAGGCTCCCAGCTTGGTGTTGGCGGTCGCGTGATTAATATCTCCATCTCCGTGATCATGTCGGTCATTATCTTTGGATATTGGCTGACCCACAATCACAAGATGAACGGATTTGAAAAAACCATCGCCATCTTGCTTGCTGCCGGAGCGGTTGGAAACCTCATCGACCGCGCGTTCTACTGGGAAGCGACGACGGGCTTTAACGGCGTCATCGATTTCTTCCAATTCTATCTTGGCGGTGGGCCTAATGCGAATGTCAGTTTCGTCAATCCATTCGCGACGTTCAACTTTGCGGATGCTTGTTTGACCATCGGCATCCTGCTGCTGATTGTCTATTTGATTATCGACGCGATCAGGAACCGCGATACCAGTTTATCCAAAGATCCCCGTTTATCCCAAAAGCCTCAAAATATTCCGCAAAACGCGGCTAATTCCGAAAATGAAGCCAATTCTGCCGCTGAAAATATAGTTTCCGAAGATGCTCAAAACATTCCCGAAAACGCGGAGGAAAAACAATGAAATCCTTTGTCGTGACCGAAGACTATGTTGGTAAGCGACTTGATGAGGCACTTTTCGCCGCCGGATATGCGCTTTCTAGAAGCAAGGCTAGCGCCCTTATCAAAGACCGCAAAGTTCTTGTCAATGGAAAAGTGGAGAAAGCCCATTATCTTTTGGAACTTAACGACAATATTGAAGTTGGCGAGCGCGAAGTCGCGCCGACGACTTTAGTCGGCGAAGACATCCCCCTTGATATCGTATACGAGGATGATGATATCCTTGTGGTGAATAAGCAAGCGGGCCTTGTTGTCCATCCTGGAAACGGTAATCCCACCGGTACGCTAGTCCATGCGCTGATTTATCGGGGCGTTAGCCTAGGCGGTGGCGATGAAGGGCGGCCTGGTATCGTCCATCGCATCGATAAAGACACCTCCGGTCTTCTTTGCGTGGCCAAAAACGACGAAGCCTTTGCTTCCTTGGCAGCCCAATTATCGACACATTCCATGAGCCGCAAGTACAAAGCCTTGGTCTTGGGATTGATTTATGAAGATGATGGCAAAATCGACGCGCCCATCGCCCGTTCCCGCAGGGAACCGATGAAATACTGCGTCGATCTTAAGGGCAAGGAATCGGTTACCTTCTTCCATGTGGAGGAACGGTATAAAAATAGCGGTGCCACGCTGGTCAGTTGCCGTCTATTGACGGGCAGGACCCATCAAATCAGGGTCCATATGGAATATATTGGCCATCCTGTTATCGGTGATCCTCTCTATGGCAAGGGAAACCGCAAATTATATGCCGAGGGACAGCTACTGCACGCGTATGAGCTTACCTTGGCCCATCCGCGTACCGGCGAAACCATGACTTTCCAAGCGCCAATGCCAAAGCATTTTCTCGACGTATTGGAACATCTAGACTAATCGAATTTGAAAAAAGTGGCCATTTGCGGCCGCTTTTTTATAATTTGCGCATGTTCGCGAAGTTTGTTTTCGCAACGTTATTTAGCTCATCCATTCCGTGTTCATCCACGAATTCCCTAGCAAATTCATCAACGAGGTTCCCGGCGCCCAAAGGGAAGTGGGTGCGATATTGTTCGCCAAGAAGTTCCATATGCCGCAAAAATGAATAACGGGCGATTACGGACGCGGTGGCGACGCTAAGGAACTTGGATTCGCCTTTGGTCTCGAAGTGGATTTCCCGCAGGACTTCCTTTTCGTTCTTCAAATAGGAGAAATATAACGAAGGTTCCGCGAATTGGTCTTGGTAGACGATGGCCTCAGGATGCCTAGCTTTAAGATTGAGGAGACAACGATTGTGCATCTTTGCTTTGATGGAGTTCATGTTGTTGCCTTGGCGGATGACTTGGTTGTATTTGTCGTTGGGCAAATACAATTGAGAATAATCGACAGTTTTGATGATCTGCGGAACGATATCCAGAATTTTGTCATCCGAAAGCATTTTCGAGTCGGTTACGCCAAGGTTTTTTAACAGTGGCGTATCGCCCATGGAAACATAAGCCGCGACAACGATGATCGGGCCGAAAAAGTCACCGGTGCCAACTTCGTCAGAACCGATTTGGTCACGCCATTTCAAAAGAGTCTTCGGTTGCCTAAGGAATTCTTCCTCGGCCTTCTCCAATAATCCGTCCTGACGGGTAGGGGTCTTATCGAGCTTATCCCATACTTTGGCTTCATAAGATGCGCTCGGCCCTTGGAAAAGGACTTTGTGCAAACCTTTGGTTTCTTTTTTATAGGCGGTGATGGTGACGCCATCGGCTTTCGCGGCGAATGCGATGTAAGGAGAACTTGGCTCAACAAGCTGCTCGCCATAAAAATCCGCCATCCGCGTCAAGGATTCTTCCGTTAGCATCAAAGTGACCGAAGTAGGTTTGTCCATGTCCAAAAGGATACCATCATGGCCGCCCCTTTTCCATATCGGCCCAAATGCCTTCGAAAGCAAGAAATATCCAAATCCTTTATCCTTCTATATAATAGAAGCCATGCAATCCGCATTTGATGTTTTACAATTATCCCACGTCCTCGATCATATCGCCGGCTTAGCCAAGACCGAACAAGGCAAAAACGCCTTACTTGCTCTGCGGCCGCTCGAGGAAAAAACCAGGGAATATGAGCATGAGAACCTCCGTCAAGCGATGGAACTCATCGACTCTTCCTCGGCGTTACCGCTTAATGAATCCAGCGACTTAAGCAAGCGAGTCGATGTCGCCCGCAAAGGCGGAACCCTTCAAGAAGAGGATTTTTCCCGCGTCTTGAACGATTTATCGACGCTTCATGACCTCAAAAAGCATCTTTCCCACATCACCGTTTCCAATGATTTAAGCGTGCGTGTCCTCGCCTTGGCCGACCTTGAGCCCTTAAGACAGGCGATCCTGCGCGTCCTCGCGCCCGATTTGACCATCAAGGACAGCGCCTCGGTTGAGCTAAAACGGATCCGCGGTACCTTGGCCCGGAAAAAGCGGGAATTGACCAGCCGGTTAGGCAATATCTTAGAAGAACACCGCCCCTATTTAAGCGGAAATTCCTGGACGATGAGAAACGGCCATTATGTTTTGCCTATCTCCAATAGCTACAAGCACCAAGTCAAAGGCATCATCCAAGACGTCTCCGCCAGCGGCGGGACGATGTTCATCGAACCCGAATTCTTGGTGAAGCTTCATAACGACATCGCCATCCTCGAAGCCGACGAAAAAGAGGAAATCCGCAAAATTCTTGCGGCCTTATCGAGGCTTTTGGGCTCCAATGCCAAAGATTTCCTCGAGATTAATTTCATGCTTGGCTATTTGGATTTCCTGCAAGCCAAGACGTTATACGCCCAGGAAGTGGACGGCCATATGGCCATCGCCTCCAAAGACGGCAACCTCTTCATCCCTAAGGCGAGACACCCTTTAATCGATAAGAAGAAAGTAGTGGCCAATGACTTTTCCTTGACCAACAAGCGCCGCATCCTCATCCTCTCCGGCCCTAATGCCGGTGGTAAAACGGTCGCGCTAAAAACATTAGGTATTCTATGCATGATGTTCTCCATGGCGTTGCCTTTGCCCTGCGGACAAGGCGCGGAGATTCCCACGTTCCATCATGTTTTCCTTGATATCGGCGATTCGCAGTCGATTTTCGATAACCTCTCTACTTTCTCTGGCCACGTCACCAACATCAAGGACATCCTCGCCGAAGCGGAGCAGGGGGATTTGATTCTCCTAGACGAAGTCGGCACGGGCACCTCCCCAAAAGAAGGGGAAGCACTCGCTTTAGCCATCCTCGATGAGCTTCGCGCCCGTGGATGCTATAGCCTTCTTTCCTCCCATTTCGAGGGACTAAAAGCCGTTGCTTTATCTTCCTCCGACGTGGAAAACGCCTCCTTGCTTTTCGACGAGGAAAGCTTGTCGCCGACGTATTCTTTGCGCGTCGGCCTGCCGGGTGAATCCTATGGTTTGGAAGTCGCCCGCAGGCTTGGCTTAGGAGAAGAAGTCCTTTCCAAAGCCAAGGAATACCTAAGTCGCGAAGAGGAACATAGCGTCTCCGATAGCCTCCGCCACTTAGGCGAACTTACCCGCGCGGCAGAGGAAAAAGACGCCCAAATCAACGCTTTGATGGCGGAACTGAAGCAAAAAGACGCCGAGATCTCGAGAAAAAACAAAGAATTGGACCGTAAGCAACGCCAATTCGACCTCGAGATGAAAAAAGAAAAGGAAGCCATTTTGGAACAGGCGCGCCAACAGGTGGACGAAGCCATCAAATTGCTGAGCAATCCCGACGTTAAGCTTCACGAAGCCATCGCCGCGAAGAAGAAACTCCAAGAACTCGAGGAAAGCCGACAAGAAGACACATTTGACGAACCCATCGCCTTAAACGATTACGTCGAGATTCCTAGTTATGAAATCGAAGGCCGGGTGACCAAGATCCAAGGAAAGAAGATCGAGGTCACTTCCCGCGATGGCATGTCCTTTAAAGTCGATATACATTCGGCTAAGAAAGTCGCTGCCCCAAAGGAAGAAACGAAAAAGAAACTTACCCCGGTCACCAACGTCGACGCTTTGCCTACCGATGGCTTAGGGCTGGAGGTGAAACTCATCGGCATGCGCGTCGATGAGGCGATGGCGGCCTTGGACCGTTATCTGGACCGTTGCCGGCTCAAAGGCTTCAAGCGCGTCCGCGTGATCCATGGCTTAGGCTCTGGGGCGCTGCGCCGGGCGACACATGAATATTTGAAGGCCCATTCCTCCTTCGTGGAGAAATATGAGCTCGGCGGCGAATTCGAAGGTGGCGGTGGGGCCACGGTGGTATACCTAAAATGAGCGGCGTCCTCAGCGAAAAACTCACCAGGCTCATCGCTTTATTGCCCGATAAACCAGGCGTCTATCAGATGAAAGACGCGGATGACCGCATCATCTATATCGGCAAAGCCAAGAACCTCAAACGCCGCGTCAGCCAGTATTTTCTGCGTCCGCAAAGTGGCAAAGTGGCCGCGATGGTGTCCCATGTGGACCATTTTGACTTCATCATCGTCTCTTCCGATAAAGAGGCCTTCATTCTGGAAATGAACCTCATCCAGACCCATTATCCGCGTTACAACATCATGCTCATGGACGATAGCCATTACCCTTATATCGCCTTGAAACGCCACGCGGACCCCATGCTGAAGATCGCGCGCAACACCAAAGACCCCAACTATTTCTATTTTGGGCCATTCCCTTCCTCTTCCTCCGCCACGGAGACGGTCAATTTGCTCAATAAAATCTATCCCACGCGCAAATGCCGCCACATCCCCAAGAAACCCTGCCTTTATTATTCATTAGGGCAGTGCTTGGCCCCTTGCATTAAACCACTAGAGAAAGAGCAGGCGGATAAACTCTACGCGGACATCAAGCGGTTCATCAATGGCGACACCTCCTTCGCCGTAGCGGAATTAAAACGCAAAATGTCCGACGCCATCGAGCGTTTGGACTTTGAAACCGCGGCGGAATATAAACGTTCCCTCGATGCTTTGGAGCATATCGTCGACCGCCAGTCGGTGGAAATTGCCTCTTCCATCAAAAACGGCGACGTCTTCGCTTTTTCTACCCGCGATGGCTATCTTTGCCTCGCCATCTTGACTTACCGAAGGGGAATGCTTTTGGGGAAGACGGTCCATGTGGTGCCGACTTTCCTCGAACCGGAAGAGCAGGCCGTGGAATTGATTCTTCAGTATTACCAAAACCATGAGCTTCCCGCCTCCGTCGTGGCCAGAATCCCCGGGCTAAAGGAAGAACTCGATTCCATTTATGAGGGGGTCGAAGTCATCGTTCCTGAGGAAGGTAGGCTTAGCGATGTCATTTCCATCGCCTCGTTGAATGCCAGACAAGGGTTAGATGCCCATTTCATGACCGCGAGACTTGAAGACGATAACGCGGCCTTATTGGATGAACTTGGGACGTTACTTGGCATCAAAACCCCTTATCGCATCGAACTTTTCGATAACTCTCACCTTCAAGGTTCATCTCCCGTAGGCGCGATGGTTTGCTACATTAACGGCAAACCCGCGAAGAAGATGTATCGCAAGTTCAACCTTCCCGAGGAAGTCGCGGGAGACGATTACCATTCGATGGTCCATGTCACGACAAGACGTTATTCCAGGCTAAAGGAAGAAGGGCAGGATTATCCAGACCTCATTCTTACCGACGGCGGCCTCGCGCAAGTCCACGCGACCAACGAAGGATTAGCCGCGGCAGGGGTATCCATCCCCGTCTTTGGCCTATTTAAGAACGATAAGCACCAAACCTCAGGCTTAATCGATGCCCAAGGCAAGGAATACGAACTCGACCGTAAGTCGCCGCTATTCTTCCTATTGATGCGCATGCAGGACGAAGTCCACCGTTACGCCATCACGTTCCATAAGCAGAAGCGGTCCAAAGCCATGACCAATTCGGTATTTGACGGCATCGCGGGACTTGGGGAGAAACGCAGAGAGAAGCTAGAAAGCGCCTATCCGACGATCGATGCCTTATTGGGCGCGAGCGTGGCCGAATTAAGCCAAATCGTCCCGGAAGAAAGCGCCGAAGCCCTTTACGAACGCCTTCATAGTTGAAGTTTGGCGTCCTAAAGAGTATATTATCACCGTTCCGCCCGTAGCTCAGTTGGATAGAGCAACAGCCTTCTAAGCTGTGGGTCTGCCGTTCGAGTCGGCACGGGCGGGCCATTGGTGACGATCAATCTAGGATAAACGGAAGCGGGCAGTGGTGCCTGTTTTCTTTTTTTATGGTCGCTAGAGACTTCGCCTGAACGAGACGGATGGGCGTGATTGATACTTGGCCGAAACGTGATAACACATCATGCTGAGACCGTCTAATCGATGGAAATTATCCCTCATATAAATAACTAAAAAACTACTAAAAAAGGACCAATATTCTTCTAATGGTCCTAAAATTAGTTCGATGATTACTCAGCTTTTTCCGTTTCGGTAGTCTCAGGCTTAACTGGCAAGTGATAGAAGCGGGCGCGCTTATGATCGAAACGCTTTTGGATGAGTCCCTGAACCTTTTCGGCAAGTTCTTTTTGGGTGAGGGATTTGTATTCGTCATATTCCAAGACGCCGACGCAATCGAAGTAGACGTCCGTGCCTTTCAAGGGGAAACGCTTGAGGACGCAGTTGGTGTTCTGAATGGCGAAGACGACGATGGGGCATTTGGATTGATAGGCCATCGCGAAAGAGCCGGGATGGAAAGGAAGGATTTCGGGATTAGGGAAGTTCTTATTTCTGGTGCCTTCAGGGGCGATGCAGACGGAACAGGTCCCTTCGGAGATGTAATTGCCGGCTTGTTCGATGAGCCTAGTGCCGGAAAGGATATCATTTTGATCGATGAATAGATATCCCGCAAAACGGAGCCAGCCACCGACGCCAGGAATCTTTTTGTTTTGTTTTTTGGAGATACAGATGATGTCATGCTTCACAAACAAAGAAATGAGGCCGATGTGGTCAAAGCCGGACAAATGGTTGGAGACCAACATGAATTTCGTCTTAGGGGAAGGGACTTTGCCCATGCCGCTGGCGTGGACGCGGACGCGGCAAAGGATCTGCAGCACGAAACAGGTTTCGCTTAATACCCACATGCCAAAGCGGTTGGGGCGGTAGTTTTCTTCGCCGCGAAGCCGAATGACAAAGGCAAATAGAACCAAAAACAGGGCGTAGACGGCGAAGAGTGCCAAGAAGAACGCCAAGATGAGGACGAAGGGGAGCCAGACCCACATGAGGTTGGGGTAGTAGCCGCCTCCGAAGTAGACCGTCAGGGATAACGCGAGGGACGCGAGGAGAAGGGTGATTGTCAGTGCCATGTGTGGAATGTTACTCCTTAGCGGTTAGGTTGCAACGTTATTTGTCTTCTTTGTCGGATTCTTCGCTTTTTTCTTTAGGTTTGACGTGGTAGAAGCGGGCGTTTTTGCGTTCGAATCGCTGCTCCATCATCGACCGGGTCTTGTCCGCGATTTCCCTTGAGGACAAGGAGGCATATTGCTCTTCCTCCAAAACGCCGACGATATCGAGATAGATATGGGTGAAGTGACGGGGGAAGCGCTTGAAGATGCAGTTGGTATTCTGGATGGCCATGACGACGATAGGAGCGCCGCTTTCCTGCGCCATGCGGAAGGTGCCGCCATGGAAGGGCAGCAAGACGGGGTCGGGGAAGGTCTTGTTCCTGGTGCCTTCGGGGGCCACACACACGTTAATGTGCTTCTCTTTAATATATTTAGCCGCGGTGTGGATGACTTCGGCGCCGCTGGCCATGTCTTTCTGCTTCAAAGGAAGATAACCGGCGAAACGCATCCAAGGGCCGCCGATGGGGATGGAAAAGTTCTCGGGCTTGGTGATGAAGACGATGGGGCCTTTGAAATAAGCCGCGATGGCGAATTCGTCAAAGACGGAGAGGTGGTTGTTGATCAGCATCACGGGTTTGCCCGCGGGGATTTTCCCAAATCCGCCGCGATGGACGCGGGTGTGGAGCAAAAGCAAGATGACGCGGGCGGTATGGCGGACGATCCACTGCGCGAAGGGACTAGGCTTATAGACCTTATCCTCATCGGAGGAGACGAATAGCCCGGCGACGGACAAGAAGGTCAGCCAGATGCCAAAGCAAAGGACGAAGAAGCCGTATAGGAGCAGGGGGATGACCCAGAACCAATACCATTGCTGGTAAAGTCCCGTCGAATAATAAACCCCGCCCGTGGCGGCGATGGAAAGCATTCCAAAGACGATAATCAGTGCCATAAACGCTACCAATTATGCATGGTTTTATGAGTTTTTCCATAAAACTTGAATTGCCGCGTCTTCGGTGGTGCGCGGCGTATTTTCCCTATGGGGGCAAAAAGAGTTTGTTTTTGCGTCGAATTCTCGTTTTTTGGTCGAAAAATAAGCTGGGGAATTACGGCGAAAGAAATTTTTACGGCGAAATGGTGCAAAAGGCTAGCACTCTATGCATTAGTCTGCTAAAATACGTCCCATGAGCAACATCAGAACCCTCGTCGAAAATGAAAAATATCTCGATGCCATCGGCATTCCCGAGACAGAACTAGAAGGTCGCGACTTCTTCTTCCTGGTCTCGAGTTACCTCGCCCTCAACCAGGGCCAAAAAGCCATGGACGTGCTGTGCAGACACCGGGATGAGCTCTACCAAGCCGACCCGTTATTGACCTTGAAGGCCAACTTCGAGACGCGCTTCCTGCTCAAACAGTTCGCCGAGGCGGAAGAAGACCTCAAATACTTCGAAAACCTCCCTTATGTCAGCCAGAAAGTCGAAGAGGCGCTGCGGGCCTTGCCAAGCACCATCGCGGCCACCCGCTATGCCTCCTCCCCCCACGCCGACTACGAGAAGACCCTGGAGATGCTTTCCTCGCCAAGTGACGACTTGATGCTGCTAAGCGCCCTCCATAACCTCAAGAACATGGGGGAACTCGAAGATTACCGTGGTTTGGTGGAGGAACTGCTCGTCGGCCCTTGGCACGATGACGTGAAATCGTATGCCTTGATGCTGCTTTCGGCCAAAGGCTCCACCCACGAGACCACCCTCGTCAAGCGGGGCAAGTCCTACACGCTGATCCCGAGCAAACTGGGCACGCCATTCGCCATGGAAGAGTACCGCAACCTCCGCAAAAGAATCGAAGACATGGAGGACGCTAGCCTTAGCCGCGTGGCCGGGGAACTACTCGACCTCTATGCCCTCATCTGCTATCCGGAGCGCTTCATCGCGCCCCACGATGAGGATGCGTTCTTCCCGGCAATCGCCAATCTCGCACGCTCTTACTTGAACCTTCCGGAAGAAGCCTTAGAAGGCAAATCTAAGCGCTACCGCGAGGAAATTGGGCGCCTGATCGCGGAAAACCCACCTCTTTTGGGCTAAAAAGGCGAAAAATAATTTGCACCTATCTTTAGATAGCGTATAGTACTACTTGCTTTATTGAAGGTATCAAAAATGAAAAACACCCTGACCAAGCTCGAAACGAGCAAATTCCAACTCGACGTCGAAGTCGATGAAAAGTCCTGGAAGGCCGCCCAAGAGAAGGCTTTCCGCAAACTCGCCGCCAAGGTTTCCATCCCTGGATTCCGCCCCGGCAAAGCCCCCGCCGCGATGCTTCGCGCCCACGTCAACCCGGGCCGTGTCATCGAAGAGGGCGTCCAAGAGATTCTCAACGACGCCTATGTCCAGGCCGTCAGAGAAACCAAAATCCGTCCGCTTCATAACCCTGACGTCGAAGTCGTCAAGGTCTCCGACACCGAGCTGACCCTCCGCTTCAAAGTCGTCACCGTCCCCGAGGTCACCCTCGGCGACTACAAGGGACTCAAGGCTGAGCGCAAAGTGCCCTCCGTCACCGACGAAGAAGTGACCGAGTCCATCACCAAACTCTTAGAGAACGCCGCTGACCTCGTGGTCACGGAAAACCCCGCCAAGATGGGCGACACCGTCGTCCTCGACTTCGAGGGCTTCATCGATGGCGTCGCGTTCGATGGCGGCAAAGCCGAGAACTATTCCCTCGAACTTGGCTCCAATTCGTTCATCCCCGGCTTCGAGGATGCCTTAGTCGGCATCAAAGCCGGTGAATCCCGTGACGTCAACGTCACCTTCCCGACCCAATACGTGGCCGAACTCGCCGGCAAAGACGCTGTCTTCGCCTGCACCGTCCACGAAGTCAAAGAGAAAGTCATCCCCACCCTCTCCGACGAAGCCGTCGCCGACCTCGGCATCGAAAACGTCAAGACCGTCGATGAACTCAAGGCCCACCAGAAAGAAGAACTCCTCAAGACCGCCACGGATGCTGCCGAACGCGAGCATTACGCCGCCTTGCTCGAGATGATCGCCGACAAGTCCTCCGTCGAAATCGCCGACGAAGTCATCGCCCAGGAAGTCGCTTCCGAGGAAGACCGCACCAAGAAACAGGTTGAGGAAAACGGCCTCACCTTCAAGCAATACCTCGAAGTCCTCGGCAAAACCGAAGACCAGCTCAAAGAGGAACTCCGCACCCAGGTGACCAAGAACCTCAAAACCTATCTTGTCACCATGGAAATCTGCGCCAAGGAACGTCTCTTCGTCGACGACGCCGAGCTCGACCACGAATTCGCCAAGGTCGCCGAGCAATATTCCATGACCGTGGAACAAGTCCGCAAGGCCTATGGCAATAATGTTGAGTCCTTCCGCGACACGCTCCGCCAGAAGAAACTCCAAGACTTCCTTCTCGCCAACAACCAATAACATAGTCTCAACATCGCTTGAGGCGGAAAGGAGGCTACATGCCTGAATCCAATTCTCCGAGCAAAAAGATTCGTCTGCCTCTGCTCATCGCCCGTGCGCTCGTGCTTTTCCCTTCACTCTCCGAAGAGATTGAGGTGGGGCGCACCTTCTCCGTCGCCGCCGTCAAAGCGGCCCAAAACGAAACCAACTCCATCCTCTTCATCGTGTCCCAACGCGATGAAAACGTCGATACCCCAAGCGAATCCACCATCTTCGACGTCGGCACCGTCGCCAGGATCGTCTCCGCCGGCGCCTCCGATGCCGGGATTCGCATCCGCGTCGTCGGCTCCAAGCGCGCCAAGGTCAGCAACCTCGAATACATCGATGGGACCTATTACGCGGAGGCCGAAGTCTTCGAGGATTATTCCGAGGATGAGGCCAAGGAATTGTCCGTCGCCAAAGAAATCATCGACGCCGTCACCAATTCCAGAGTCTTCGCCTCGTCCTTGCCTCGCGCGGCGGTGGCCCAGCTCTCCCATAACGTCAAACCCAGCGAGGTTTGCGACCTCTTGGTCAATTACCTCTCCTTAACCCTCGACCAACGCCAAGCGTTATTGTCCGAGGCTTCCATCTTGAAGCGCCTCGAGCTGATCCGCACCTTCATCGGGCAGGCCCAGCAAAGCGCCGAACTTGAGGACAAACTCGCCTCCAAGGTGCGCGAATCCTCCGAGAAAGCCCAGAAGGAATACCTCCTGCGCGAAAAGATGAAGGCCATCAAGCAGGAACTTGGCGAAGATCCCAACAACACCCGCAGCGAGGAATCCATCCGCGACCGCCTCGAGAACAATCCCTATCCGGAAAACATCAAGGCCAAGGTCAATGCGGAACTCCGCCGCTACGAGATGATGCCCGAATCCTCCCTCGAGGCTTCCCTCATCATGAGTTACATCGAAGTGCTCATGAATACCCCTTGGTACCAAAAAACCGAGGATAACGAGGACCTCGACAATGTCCGCAAAGTCCTCGACGAGGACCACTATGGCTTGGAGAAAGTCAAAAAGAGAATCGTCGAATACCTCGCCGTCAAGAAGATGACGGGTAACCTCAAAGCCCCGATCCTTTGCTTCTATGGGCCCCCAGGATGCGGCAAAACCTCCCTGGGCCGCTCCATCGCCCGTGCCCTTGGCCGTAAATTCTTCAAAGCGGCCTTAGGTGGCATCAGCGACGAAGCCGAGATCCGCGGCC
The DNA here is from genome assembly GCA_017626815.1 of Bacilli bacterium. Classification (GTDB taxonomy): domain Bacteria; phylum Bacillota_I; class Bacilli_A; order RFN20; family CAG-826; genus Alloenteromonas. The sequence continues at coordinate 17,793 of JAGAHY010000193.1, forward strand.
ATCGCAGGACCTATGTCGGCTCCATGCCTGGGCGCATCATCCAAGGCATGACGAAGTCCGGCGTCGTCAATCCCGTCTTCCTCCTCGACGAAATCGATAAAGTCGGCGGGCAGAACTACCGTGGCGACCCTTCCAGCGCCTTGCTCGAAGTCCTCGACCCGGAGCAGAACTTCGCCTTCAACGACAATTACCTCGAGGAACCCTATGACCTCAGCAACGTCCTCTTCATCGCCACCGCGAACTATCTAGAGAACGTGCCCGCGCCCTTGCGCGACCGCTTGGAACTCATCGAAGTCCCGAGCTACACCGAGATCGAAAAGATCAAAATCGCCCATGGCTTCTTGATTCCCAAGCAAGTCAAACTCAATGGCTTGACCATGGACGACATCGAATTCGACGACGGTGCCATCAAGGAAATCATCGAGCATTACACGATGGAAGCCGGCGTCCGTCAGCTGGAGCGTCTCCTCGCCTCCATCATCCGTAAGGTCATCGTCGAATTGCTCTCCCATCCTGACCTCGCCCGCCCCGTCCATATCGGCGAAGAGGAAGTCAGGAAACACCTTGGCGTCGAACTCTTCGAGGGCTCGAAGAAGGAGAAAGAGAACCAAGTCGGCGTCGTCACTGGTCTCGCCTATACCGAGTTCGGCGGCGATATCCTGCCCATCGAAGTCACTTACTTCCCGGGCAAAGGCGGCCTCGTCCTCACGGGTAAGCTTGGCGACGTCATGAAGGAATCGGCGACCATCGCCCTCGACTTCGTGCGCGCTAATGCCGATAAATACGGCATCGATTCCAAAATCTTCCAGGAAAACGACATCCATATCCACGTCCCCGAAGGCGCCGTCCCCAAAGACGGGCCCAGCGCCGGCGTGGCCATGACGACCGCGCTCATCTCCTGCCTCACCGGCAAGTTCGTGGACGCCAACGTCGCCATGACGGGTGAAGTCACCCTCCGCGGCAAAGCCCTCCCCATCGGTGGCTTACGCGAGAAGTCCCTCGCCGCCCTCCGCAGCGGCATCAAGACCATCATCGTCCCCGAAGACAACAAAAAGGATGTCTCCGAACTTCCTCAGGAAGTCAGAGACAACCTCAAGATCGTCTTCATGAAATGCGTCGATGACGCCTTGAATGTGGCCCTTGTGAGCAAACAGGCATGAGGGTAGATTTCCGGAAAACGAAATTCTCCACTTCCTGCACGTGCGTGGCCGACCATCCCAAGGATGGCCTGCCCGCCGTGCTTTTGGTAGGGAGGACAAACGTCGGCAAATCGACGTTGATCAATGGTCTCACTGGCCAGAAGCTGGCTTTTTCCTCTAAAAAGGCCGGCAAGACCAAATTATTGAATTATTTCCTGGTCGATTCGCGGTTCTACCTCGTGGATAGCCCGGGCTATGGCTCGACTTCCTACGCGACGATGAACACCATCTTCTTCGCGGGGATGATGGAAGATTACGTTAAGGACCCTTCTTTGAAGGCCATCGTCTTATTGCTGGATCTCCGTCGGGATTTAGGCAAAGACGACATGGAGTTCCTTAAGTACCTGCAGCACACGGGAAAGCGGATGATCCTCGTCCTCACCAAGACCGATCAAATGAACCAAAGCGCCCTCCATAAGGCCAAGACGGTCGCGGATGGGCTAGGCTTTGACGAAGTTCTCCTCAGCGATCTTAAACCCGCTTCTTTGGAGAAAGTCCGCTGCTCGATCGCAAGAGCTATCGAAAATCGATAAGAAAATCGTCAATGAAAAAGTGTTCGTTGACGATTTTTCTTTCATCTAGTTGGAAACGATGTTTGGAATCTAGTTGCACTTTCCGTGCGCGTAGGCGATAATTTGCCCGTTCCAAAGAACAAGAGGGAACGGATCGCCTCTTCGCTTAGAGAGCTAGGTCAGGTGAAAGCTAGCCGAAGGGGTCCCGCGAGTCGCTTGGGAGGAAATCGTTACCCGCGTTAAGGGAATGAAGTGCCCATGATTTCATGGGAACTTGGGTGGTACCACGTTCGCCGCGTCCCAAGAATGGGCGCGGTTTTATATTTTTACGGAGGAACGCGTATGCTCGACAAGCGTTATGACCCTCATCAGGTGGAAGAGGGTAAGTACCAGACGTGGAAAGACGAGGGTTACTTCACCGCGGGTGATACCTCAAAACAGCCTTTCTCGTTGGTGATTCCACCCCCGAATGTCACGGGTAAATTGCACTTAGGACACGTCATGGACACCATCCCCGACGATATTATCGTCCGTTATAAGAAAATGATGGGCTATGATGTTCTGTGGGTTCCTGGCATGGACCACGCGGGCATCGCAACGCAGGCCAAAGTCGAGGAAAAACTCCGCAAAAACGGCATTTCCCGCTATGATTTGGGCCGCGAAAAGTTCCTTGAGGTGGCGTGGGATTGGAAAAAAGAATACGCCAACACCATCCATCAGCAATGGGCCAAAATCGGCTTAAGCGTCGACTATACCCGCGAACGCTTCACCTTGGATGAAGGATTAAGCGAGGCCGTGCGCAAAGTCTTCGTGACTCTATATGAGCAGGGGTTGATCTACCAGGGCGAGAAAATCATTAACTGGGACCCTGAGCTCCGCACCGCGTTAAGCAACGTCGAAGTCATCCATAGCGACGACGAAGGCGAATTTTTCTATTTCCTTTATGATATCGTGGGCACCGACGAGCAAATCGTCGTCGCGACGACCCGCCCGGAGACGATGTTTGGCGATACGGCCGTCTTCGTGAACCCCAACGACAAACGTTACGGCAAATACGTGGGCAAGATGGTCATCAACCCCGCCAACGGAGAGCAAATCCCCTTGATGGCGGATTCTTATGTCGACCCTGCCTTTGGCACGGGCGCGATGAAATGCACTCCCGCCCACGACCCTAACGACTTCGCTTTGGCAAAGAAATACGGGTTCCCGTTCATCAAAGTCCTCGATGAGTCCGCGAAGATGAACTCCCTCGCCGGCGAATACGAGGGTATGGACCGTTATGAATGCCGCAAGGCTTTGGTCGAGAAAATCAAACAGCAGGGCCATTTGCAGAAAATCGAGAAGTTCGTCCACTCCGTCGGCCATAGCGAACGCAGCGGCGCCGTCGTCGAGCCGATGCTTTCAAAGCAGTGGTTCGTGCGCATGAAGCCTCTTGCCGAGCGCGTTCTTGAACAACAAAAAGGACCCGACAAAGTCGAGTTCCTGCCCGCGCGTTTCGAAAAAGTCTTGATCCGCTGGATGAGCAACATCGACGACTGGTGCATTTCCCGCCAGCTTTGGTGGGGACACCGCATTCCAGCTTATTACAACCAGAACACCGGCGAAATCAGAGTCTCCATGGAAGCTCCGGCAGGGGATGAATGGAAACAAGACGAAGACGTCTTAGACACTTGGTTCTCTAGCGCCTTATGGCCTTTCGCCACCTTAGGTTGGCCCCATAAGACCCCGGATTACGACCGTTATTTCCCGACTTCCGTCCTCAATACCGGTTATGACATCATCTTCTTTTGGGTGGCCCGCATGGTCTTCCAATCCGAACATTTCACCGATAAGGCACCGTTTAAGACGGTCGTCATCCACGGCCTTATCCGCGATGAGCAGGGCAGAAAGATGTCTAAATCATTAGGAAACGGCATCGATCCTATCGATGTTATCGAACGTTATGGCGTGGACGCGCTACGTTACTTCATCACCACCAACAGCGCCCCAGGCCTCGATATGCGCTATAGCGACGAGAAACTGCAAAGCGCCTCCAATTACCTCAACAAAATCTGGAACGCCACCCGCTATGTCGAAATGACGCTAGGGGAGGGCTATGTCCCAACGGCCATCAACAAAAAGGAACTCGGCGCGTTAGAGAAATTCATCCTCTCCCGCTTGGAAGCGACCATCAAGAAAGTCCAATCCAAGATGGACGCCTATAATTTCCTCGCTGCCAGCGGCATCCTCTATAACTACGTCTATGACGATTTCTGCTCGTTCTACTTGGAGATGAGTAAAGTCTCCCTCGCCGATGAAAAGAAAGAAGTGATGGTCAAAGCGGTCCTTTACAAAGTCATCCGCGAAATCATTTTGATGATCTATCCCTATTGCCCCTTCATCGCCGAAGAACTCTATCTCTCCTTGCCAGGTCACAAGAAGTCCATCATGCTCGAGACCTATCCTGTCTATGATGCTTCCTTGCATTCCCCCAAGGCCGAGAAACTTGGCGCGATGCTTAACGCCATCATCTCTGACGTCCGCGGCTACAAAGCCTCCAAAGGCCTCGCCCCCAATGCCTCCATCCGCCTTGCTTTCGAAGGCAAATATCCTTTCGCAGGGATCGAGGATTACCTCAAGCGTTTCCTTTTCGCTTCCAGCGTGGAGCAAAACGCCAAACTCCGTGGCGATTCCTTCGTCTATGAGGGCGCGACCTTGACGGTGGAGGAAGACGTCGACGTTGAAACCTTGCGCGCCAATCTTCTTAAAGAAGAGGAAAAACTCGTCTTCGAAGTTTCCCGCAGCCAAAAAATGCTCGCAAATCCTGGTTTTATTGCCAAAGCGCCGAAAGAAAAGATCGACGCCGAGACCGAAAAACTAAACGCGAACCAAGCTAAGCTTGATACTGTCCGCGCTAGATTAAAAGAGCTCGCTTAGTCCTCTTTAAACGAAAAATTTTCAAAAAATCGAAGTTGGTTTGTCCAATTTCGATTTTTTTGTCTATAGGTTAAGTGAAAGGAGTTTTATTTATGAACGCAAAACCACTCACGGCGGAACAACTTCATGAGATCACCCCCGGGGAAGCATTTACCCTCGCCACGGTAACCTTAGTCTTCACGGTCGTCATCCTCGCAGTCGTCGCCTACAAGTTGTTTGTCTCCGGGAAAGCCAAACTTGAGCTGCCTGGAGGCTACAAGTTCGAATGGCAGTGAGCATGAAAATCACGGCCATTCCATCATCAGACCGCCCACGGGAGAAAATCCTCTCCAGCGGGCCGGAGTCGCTCACCGATTCCGAATTACTCGCGTTGCTGCTTGGCTTTGGCATCAAAGGCACGAATGTCCTCGAGCTTTCGCAGACGATCCTCACCCAGTTCGGCGGGATCAAAGGCTTAAGCAACATGGACAAAGCGACGTTGTCGCGAATCCGTGGCATCGGGAAGGGGAAGGGGTGTCTCCTATTGGCGCTAGGAGAAATCTGTAAGCGCTGTGCGTCCTTATATTCGCCCGATAGCATCGACGGAACACTAAGATACCTTCAATCCTCCATTGGCGCGAGTGAGGCCGCCTATGTCCTTGTCATCAATGGCAAGGGTAGGGTCATGCAAAGCCGCCTTATCGGAAAAGGCTCTTCCTTCCATGTTGAGCTTAGTGTAACCGAGATTCTTCGCGTCGCGGTATCGGCAGGGGCATTACGTTACGTTCTGGTCCATTTCCACACCAGCGGCTCGCCATTTCCTTCCTCCGAAGACGTGAAAATGACCAAAAGCCTGATGCTCTCCTCCGACAAAGTCCACATCACTTTGCTGGACCATATCATCCTGACCTCGGATGGGAGATTCTCATTCGCGGAAAACGGCATGCTTTGAGGCATTGACGCCCAAAATAACAGGGAATCTGCGATTTTCTCCGCAGAAACCCTGTTTTTTGCTACTTAAGAGGATTGGAAACGCATCATCCGTCACTTTGTTTTCTTAAAAGAAAATGGAAAAAATGAAATTTGGGCTTCCCTTTAGGGAACAAGAAGCATATATTATGCACGTTGTCGCCTTCGGTTTTGGGCGAGCAACCGCATAAAAAAGGCAACTAAGTGGGAAACCCGCCTTCCTAGCGAGTCATCAAAAACCCAAACGAAAAGGAGGAAAGCAACATGTACGCTATCATCGAGACAGGTGGAAAGCAAGTCAAGGTCGAAGAAGGCTCCAGAATCTATGTCGAAAAACTCGACGTGGAAGCCGGCGCCGACGTCAAGATCGAGAAAGTGCTCTTCATCGGTGGCGATTCCACCAAAGTGGGCGCCCCCTACGTCAAAGGCGCTTCCGTCGACTGCAAGGTCGAGAAGAATGGCCTTGGCAAGAAAATCCGCGTCTTCAAGTACAAGGCCAAAGCCAATGAGCGCAAGACCATCGGCCACCGTCAGCCCTATACTTGCTTGATCGTCAAAGCCATCAACGCCTAAGTTTATGATTAAAGTCGAGATTGATTTCGAAGGGAAAAACCTCACGGGTCTCAAAGTAAAAGGCCACGCCAATTCCGGACCGTATGGGAAGGATATGGTATGCGCCGCGGTGACCATCATGCTCACCGGGGCTGCGAACGCCTTGGAAAATGAGGCTGAGAACTTCGACATCACGTTGGAGGAGGGCAACGCCAGCTTCCAACCTCTAGGACCGATCTCCGAACATGACCAAACCGTGGTGGAGACGTTGATCATACAACTTAAGACCCTCGAGGTATCCCCGGTCACCAAAGGGACCCTCACGATTAAAGAAAGGAAGTAACAGCCATGAAATTCTTGATTAAAGACCTTCAGCTCTTCGCTTCGAAGAAGGGCGTCGGCTCCACCAAAAACGGCCGTGATTCCGCCGGACGCCGCCTTGGCGCCAAAGTCGGTGATGGACAAACCGTCACTGCCGGCAGCATCCTCTACCGTCAGCGTGGAACCAGGATTTATCCCGGGACCAATGTCATGAAGGGCGGCGATGATACCCTCTTTGCGACCGTCTCTGGCGTCGTCAAATTTGAACGCCTTGGCAAAGACCGCAAAAAAGTCTCTGTCTATCCCGCTGAATAAGCCGATATAAATCAACAAATGCGTGCCTTCGGGTGCGCTTTTTCTTTTGTTTTCTCACGCGCGTCCTTATTATAAATAATATGAATATAGCCAATTTCCGGCACCAAAGTGATTCTCGTTATTGTTTTTCTCTCGATGCCAGCCATGTTTTGCTGCGTCTAGCCATCAGTAAGGAGGTCTCCCCGAATTTCGTTTCGGTCATTTATGGGGATCCGATGACCTACTCCGCCAAGCATCAAGCCTTAGCGATGCATAAGGCCCATGAAGATTCCGGGTTCCATTATTATGACGTGGTCGTGGAAGTGGATCCCGTCCGCTTGATGTACATCTTCGAGATTGTCATCGGCGGGACTTCCTACTATCTAAGCGAATCCGGCGTGACCGATACTTTCCCTTTCCACACTTCCTTCATCAACGCCTTCCAATTCGTCGGCGAGAACAAAAACGACTTTGTCCTCGAGCCAAAATCCTGGAAGGGGAGGGTGGTGTATCAGATTTTCCCCGAGCGTTTCGCCTCGCGCGAAGATCCTTCCTCCAAGGAATATGTGAACGAATCTTGGGATAAAGTTGGCGTTCCCTCCGGAGCGAATGTCTTTATGGGCGGCGATTTATATGGAATCATCGATAAACTCGACTACCTCCAAGAACTCGGGGTAGGGGTGCTTTACCTTACCCCGATCCATCCTTCGCCGTCGAACCATAAATACGACGTCCTCGATTATTTTGAGGTCGATGAACACTTCGGCGGCAAAAAAGCTTTCAAAGAGCTTGTCAAACTCGCGCATAAGAAAAAGATCAAAGTCATGATGGATTTGGTCTTTAACCATACCTCGGACCTCCATCCTTTATTCCAAGATGTCGTCGCCAAAGGGAAAGAAAGCCCCTATTACGATTGGTATTTCATCAAAGATTATTTCCCAGAGAAAAAACCATTGAATTACCGTTGCTTCGGTTATTTCCCAGGAATGCCTAAGTTAAATACGAATAACCGCGATTTGCAGCGTTATTTGATTTCCATCGGTTTATATTGGCTCAAAGAATTCGATGTCGATGGGTTCCGCTTGGATGTCAGCGAAGGCGTTTCCCACGATTTCTGGAACCGCTTCAAAATCGCCTTGAAAGACGTCAAATCCGATGTGTTGCTCATCGGCGAGAACTGGTTCAACGCGGAATCCTACCTCGGCCCGAATCAATTCGACGGGGTCATGAACTATCCCTTCCTCGACGCGGTATCGGCTTATTGCCTAAAGCAAGACGACGCGAAGACTGCCGTGCTTCGCCTCGACGGCTTACTCATGCGTTATAAAGCCGGCCATAACGACATGATGCTCAACATCCTGTCTTCCCATGATGTCCAGCGTTTCCGCACGTTATGCAAAGGCGATGTGGATTTGTCGCTACTTGGTTATGCGTTGCTGGTGTTCTATCCCGGCCACCCGATGATCTACTATGGCGAGGAAATCTTTATGGAATGCGGCCGCGACCCCGATAATCGACGCGGCATGGCCTGGAATAGCCCTTATTGGGGTTCACCCGAAGCCGAGACGTTCAAAAAATTGCTCCATCTTCGGAAAGAAGAGGCCTTCATTAACGGAGAAACCGCCATCGGTTCTTGCGACGATATGCTCTATGTCCGCCGCTTACTAACCGAATCCAACTTCACCCTATATTGCAACCTTTCGGTAGAAGCGAAAACGATTCCCGAGAAGATCATCTTTGGCAACAAATGCCACAATAATACCCTAGAACCCGGCGGATTCGCCGTTTGCAAAGATTAAAAGGAGATCACCATGAACTCATCATCCAAAACTTCCTTACCTATTCTGCTATTGGCCATGACTCTGGCCGGCTGCGGTGGGGGACCTGCCCCGTCTTCCTCGCAGCAAGAAAGTGCCATCCCTTCCTCGGATTCTCAAGGAAGCCCGCTTCCTTCTTCATCGGAGAGTAGCGTCGAACCTTCTAGCGAAGAAAGTTCGCCTTTCCCCGTCGGGCAGCCCATTCCTACCGAAGAACAACCCGTCACCTTATCTCAGGACAAGTTCCGCACGATGTATGAAATTATGCCGATTTCCTTCGCGGATTCCGATGGCGATAAAATCGGGGATCTAAACGGTATCGCCGAGAAACTCGATTACTTAAAAGGCATCCATTACGAAGGCATTTGGTGCACCCCGATCTGCCCCTCGCCAACCTATCATAAATATGATGTCCTCGACTATTACGATATTGATTCGCAGTTCGGCACGATGGGAGATTTCGACTATTTGATCGACGAATTGCACAAAAGAGGCATGACGTTCCTGTTTGACCTCGTCATCAACCATTCAGCCGTGAACCACGAATGGTTCCGCAGGTCCTGCCAAGCCCACATCGCCGGCGATACCAGCGATCCTTATTACGAATATTACAACATCCAAGAGCGCTCCGCGGGTGGGGCGTGGCACCGCGTCAGCGGGTCCTCAACCCTCGCCTACGAAGGACAATTCTATAGCGGTATGCCAGATTTTAACCTCCAAGCCGTCTTGGATAACCCCGAAGGGCCCTTGGCCACGGAAATCAAAAATATCATGCGTTTCTGGCTAGTCGACCACAAAATCGATGGCTTCCGCCTCGACGCGGTGACCTCCTATTTCACGGGGGACCGGAACAAGAACACGCAGTTCCTGACCTGGCTTAATGACGAAGCCAAGAAGCTGAAACCCGATTGCTATATCGTCGGCGAAGGGAATTGGTCGGGGAATTCCAGCGAAAACCTCGCTTATCAGGCTTCGGGAGCCGATTCGTTCTTCAATTTCAGCAATTCCTCCCGCGACTTGAATTATTCTATTCCCAGTATCATCGCTAAACCCGATGGCACCAAATTCATGAAAAACATGCAAACCGCTTGGAGCACGGCGGGGGAGGGCGTGCCTTCCTGCATCATCGCCAATCACGATATCGGCCGCTTAGTAGGCGCGGTGGGGGGCCGCAGCGACATCAATAAGGCGAAACTTGGCCATAGCATGCTGCAGCTTCTCCCCGGCGCGACCTTCAATTATTATGGCGACGAAGTCGGGCAGGCCGTCCCGGTCAACAAAGCCGGCGACCCCGATATCCGCCTCCACGTCGAATGGGGCGATGACTATGTCACCAAAGATCCCGATGGCGCCTGCTCTTACAAGATGGCGACGACTTATCCCTATCCTTCCGTCGCCGAACAGCTTGTGGACGAGGATTCTCTCCTCTCCCATGTTTCTAGGGTCAACCGTCTCCGTCAGCAGTTCCCCGAGATCGCCAGGGGCAAAGCTGAGCTTCTCGATACGTTCGAGGCCGATGAAAAAACAAAAATAGTGGCGTTTAGTAAGGAAACCGAGGATTCTCGTTGCATCGTCGTCTTGAATCCTTCATCGACTCTCCAAGCCGTCTATGACTTCTCCGCCTTAGGCGATGTCACGCCTTTGGCCGAAGTTGCGGTAGAGGGACATACTACGTATAGCGGAAAGGAACTCTATTTAGCTCCCGGGGCTATCGTAATCCTCAAATAATCCCTATTTGCATAGCAAAGTTAAGCGCTTACTGAAAGCGCTTTTTTGCCATAAAAACGCTAGTTCACACTATAAAAAAGCCCCATGATATCGGACTCTTCCCGTTTTTTTTACAAAAAATCTTGTCACGCGAAGTTTGCGAGCCTATCATAACGACAATGAATTAACAAAAGACGGCACGGAAAATCGTATTGATATCCTTATATTTGCCGTCGGAAAGGAATTAAAAATTCATGAAAAAAAGCAAATTTATGCTTTGCGTGTCTGCTGCTATGCTTTTAGCTTCTTGCGGCGGACAACCTTCCACCGGTGCCTCCAGTGGAGAGAGCAAAGCCTCCGGTGCCTCCACCGAAACGTCGCAGGCCACCAGCGTCTCCACCGAAGAGAGCAAAGCCTCCGTCTCCAGCGAAGCCTATGTCCCGACAGAAGCTGTCGAGCTTAAGATTTGGTGCGCCGAAGCCGCCGTCGATCTGACCACCTCCCAAATCAATGACTTCATCAAGGCCTGCAACTGGTCTGATAAAGTCACCTTCGAAGTCGAAGCCGTTGGCGAAGGTGACGCCGCTACTAAGGTCGTCACCGACGTCGATGCCGCCGCTGACGTCTACTTCTTCGCTCAGGACCAACTCTCCCGTCTTGTCACCGCTGGCGGCGTCACCCAATTGACCAAATCCTACGCCGATCCTATTAAGGAAGAAAACGGCGATGGTTCCGTCATCGCCGCGACCGTTGGCGACAACATCTACGCCTTCCCCGCCACCGCTGATAACGGCTACTTCCTCTATTACAATAAGGCCGCTCTCGGCGCGAACGACATCGGCAGATGGGATAACCTCATCGCCAAAGCCGAAGAAGGCAACAAGAAAGTCTTGTTCAACTATTCTTCCGCTTGGTATAACTTCGGCTTCTTCTATGGCGCCGGCGCTGACTCCATCTGGACCACTGATGACGAAGGCGCCTTCGTTGAATACGAAGACACCTATACCTCCGCAAAGGGTCTTGCAGGCGCTATGGGCCTTGCCAAAGTCGCCACTTCTCCCGCCTGTGTTGATAGTTCCTCCGCTGGCGACGTCACCGATGACACCATCGCGATCGTCTCTGGTACCTGGGACTACAAAGCCATGAGCGATGCTTGGGGCGAAAACCTCGGCTGCACCGAACTCCCGTCCTTCACCGTCGGCAATAACGTCTACCACACCGGTTCCTTCTCTGGTAACAAACTCGTCGGCGTCAAGCCTCAGACCGATGCCAACAAAGCTCGTATCGCCCTCGACATCGCCGAATACTTGACCTCCGAAAAAGGCCAGATCGAGCGTTTCGAAGAATTGCAATGGGGCCCCTCCAACCTTGCCGCCTCTGAATCCGATGCTGTCTTGGCCGCTCCTCAGATCGCCGCTCTTGCGAAGCAGAACGTCTACGCCAA
>JAGAHY010000194.1 GCA_017626815.1 Bacilli bacterium
GGATTTGCTCATTATCGACAAAGAGGAAAACTTACTGGATATTGAACCTCAAGAATCCAAGGAAAAACATATCATCGACCGTCTTACCGCCTATACCGCTGGGCTCATCTATAGTCAGTTACACGCTGGAGATGGATATCAGGAACTAAAGATGTCATCATCGCCTTCTTCTGCAAAGACGATCCCCTCGGTAGAGGCAATGCGGTCGAGAAGATCGAGATGACGTTTGATGATGGCGCTCCTTGCGGCGCCAAGTTCCATTGGTACGTCTTTTCTCGCAAAAACCTTAAGCATCCCAAAACGGAATTGGAATGGTTGCTCTTCGACATCTATTGCAAACAAGTCGAACAAATGCATAGCAAGGCCATGGCCGACCGCTTAGAATATCTTAAAAGCGAGGAGGGATTAGGGATGTGGCTTGAAACCCGGGACGAAGAGATAAAACGCAGAATTGCTGAAAAAGAAGAAAAAATAGTTCTAGGTCTAATTCATGAAGGACTGTCTATTGACGCCATCGCCAGGGCTATCGAAATTGCGCCCGCCAAGGTCGAGGAAATCGCCCAGCGCCACAACATTCCCCTGCCCTAACGTCCCTAATCATCATTAGCCTAGGCCCCGCTTCACTCGCGGGGTTTTTCTATACCTTGTAAACGGAAACGTCAATCAATCGCTAATCATGCATATACTTTTCATTGTTCATGCAGTATGTTAATCTCAATCTGAGGAGGGAATAGGGATGTGGCTTGAAACCCGTGAGGAAGAGATAAAGCGCGTGCGCGAGGAAGGCATAGCCGAAGGAAGAAAACAAGTTGCCCTTAATAAGTACAGTCTCGATTATCCTATGGACATCGTCGTGCGCATAGCCGGATTAAGCCCCGATGAATTTAAAGCAATCGTCAAGATACGCTCCACGGAAGTGAAGAACCGAATCATCGTTCGTATGATAAAAAGAGGTTACCCATTAGGGGAAATCTCTGCGATAACCGAACTCAGTGTCCGAAGAATCAAGAAATTCGTCGAGCAGCACCCTCTCATCAAGCGCCTTATGGTAGAGACAAAATAAGCCCCGCTATCGTAACGAGGCTTCATTTGTTTATCAAAGATTAAGCTATGCTTTTGGCGGCGTCCATAACAGGCTTATCTTCCTTTAACGGAACCGCTGGAGAATATAGGTAGCCCGGATATTGGTCGCAGCCCATTTGGTGGAGCAATTCCTTTTCTTCCACGGTCTCGACGAATTCGGCGATGACCTGGAGATGGAGAAAGTCATATACACTGAAAGCACCCCGAAGGTCACCGTGTAGACGAAATTGAAGAAATGAAGTAACGCTCCATCCCAGAAAGAGGCGATGAAATCTTGGTAACCTTCGATGGGGAAGGTCTTCAAAACCAACGCGAAGGCCCCGATGATCAATACGGGGATCATGCTCACCAAGCCATCGCGGATCGCGCGGATGACCGAGATCTTCCCGATCTTGCGGGATATGTTGAGGAATCGGGTCATCGCTTTCATAGGCGATAAAAGGAAGTCGGTGACAATTTCAAGTTTTATTTCTTATATGCGCGCGAAAATAGTGAAATTGGCGTTTTCTCCCTGTTTACCCCGACGTTTCGTTGACGGAAAAAGGTCCATCAAAAGAAGACGGGGCAAGATGCCAATTCCCCTGTTTGCCATGAAAGGAATAACGCCTGTTAGTCCTCCGCTTCGTAAATTGCGGAAAGGCTTTCCTTGGTGAGGATGCGTTTCTCCTTCCCCGCCACATCTAAGGCGACTTTGCCTTTCCTTAGCACGATGAGGCGATTGCCATACCGCAAGGCTAAATCTAAGTTATGGATAATCATCAA
>JAGAHY010000022.1 GCA_017626815.1 Bacilli bacterium
AAATTAATAAAAATTTGACAAATAAAAAAATAGACCATATGAAATATGAAAACTTCAAAAACGAGGTCTATTTAGTTAGAAAGTGTCAAAGATGCGCGTTGCTGACGCTGGGGCTTTGCAAACATAACGACAGCTACGTTAAAGTATGGTCGGCTGAATCGGCAACATCCGAATCTAAATAAGCAAAGCGGCCGCGTGGCCGCTATTCACTAGCCCAATAATCCCCAAAGATTTTGGAAACGCAGCCCGTTGTAATCGGGGTGAGCGTTTTCGCGATCGATCAGGACCCCGCCGATGCCTGCATTAAGCCCGCATTCGGGATCTTGCAAAGAGTCGCCGGCATAACAGATATGCCCATCCGCTTTTATGCCTAACGAACCCGTCGAAAAGAGAGTCCTCCTTTGCTGTAATCTTCATGGCCGTTCCTCCTGATGGTTTTTTAGCGAAGAACATTGTGGAACGGCTTTTCCTTTATGTCACCTACCTTCGTGAATCACCTTCGTGAAACACTAAACACAAACACTATACACAACCTTGTAAAAACCCAAGCCAGCACTATAATCATGTTATGATTAAAAATATTTTAATGGCGGCATGCACTCTATCTTTAGTTGTAGAGATCTCTGTGTTTTCACAAAGGGCAACCTCACGAGAAACCGATGCCGCTGACGAAGAACACTGCCTCAAAACAACGTCAGACGCAGTGCCTAGTTCGGCTGACTATGGCGCCGATCATGATGATTGCGAAGCGGAAATAGTTGGCCCTGTTGCGCTCGATGAAACCGTTAGTTCGTTTTATTTTAGCTATCCCGGCCAAAAAATTTGTTTCCTATATTCCTCCCCTCGGACCGAATATATAAAGCTAAATTATTCAGGTCCCGCCGCAAGCGTGAAACAATTTTATACTACAAACTATAGCACTGTCTCGTACCTGACATCAGTGCCTAATATTCTGCAAGGAATAGACATGTTTTTGGTCGGCGAAAACAGGGACTATTATTTTGAATTTTCTGCCGCCACATCTCAACTAGGCCCGTGGTCCATAGACATCGAATCAGTTGTTAACAACCCGTCTGCCTATTCCACTTATGTGTTGAAACAGTCATTTGATTCGACAAGCCCGATAGGGTACCATTACAGCATTGACAATTATCCTGAGTTGGACAATAGCAATTATGTTGCGACACCTGCGAGTTTCATTAATCACGACCCTACCTCGTATTTTTATGGAATTGATGACGATCATAAATCTTACCGCGGACAGTCCGGCAACGAAGGATGGGAAGACGAACGGCGTGCTGTTATCAATACCTCTTCTAGCGAATACAGCGCTATTGCGTACGCGAGTGATGAGGTGCACTTTAAACCAATTGGGGCGTCCGGCGTTCGCGTTCCGATAACAAAATATTTCCGTTCCTCAGGGACTTTCATATCCCAAACTTCTGTCGCCACTTGCGCTCATGCCTTTTATAACCATCTAGATCCGACGACAAACCAGTTAGGTGATTTTGAACTGCCGTATCGCAAATATTTTTATCCAGGAATCAATTCCTATGGACGCACTAACGACTATTATGAATATTTCGGACAATATCGAACTACTGAAGCGCTCATCTCGGTCAGCTATTGGATGGCTTATGAGTCGGTTGGAGAGTATTCCGGCTTGGCTGCCAGCTACGATTGGGCATTATGCACAACCGTACCCGTTTCCAATAACCTACCATCTCATTCGTGCTTTGGCATAACCGCCTTTAACCCAGGGACAAATTCATTTCCTTACGCTTCTTTTGCAGGATATGGAACTTTACAAGAGAGTTTAGGCGAATGGCAATACAATCGTTTGCAGTGGACGAGCCGTCCAGATAGCGTTGTGACAATCGAAACGAACGACGACGGCTCAAAATACCTTTTGTCCAGTGAAATTACAAATTCAGGAGGTCATTCGGGCGGCCCACTATATTTTTACTCTGCCTCAGTCACAAACGGCCAAACCGTATACGAATGTAGACTAATTGGTATTACGGGTGGCCTATACTATATACCCCCGGAGAACAGTAACGATCTGCCTTTATACGTTTCCGCCCTTTTCTATAAATTGAATCCGTTTTTCGTTAATCTTGCTCAGGAGTATGTGCTATGAAGCCTAAGTTACTGATCACCCTATTCTTCGCTTTATGTTCTTGCTCTGGGAGGGCTGGGACAATCGCAGACACTTCTGAGACCGCCTCTGAGACCACCTATACGTTCAAACCATATTGCGCCCCAAAGATCGTCTATCATTCCTCGGTGAAGGCTGCTTTTGTGCATTTGAAAGAACAGGGGGATGAGCGCTTTGTTGCCTCTTCCTACAATTCCGTGTCCGACCGTCTGCACTACGAAGACACCTACGACTATAAAGGCAAATCCATCAAGGTCAGTCTTTATGACGATTGCCGCGCCGGGGAGGAGGGGGCCAGCGTATCTGCCTTTGTCGGAAAGTATTATGTTGATGATAAGGCCTTCCTGATTAACGTCACCCCGCTATGCGGGCTTTGGGGCGACGGCGATTATAAGGAGTGCTTTGCAAACGCGAAAACAATAAAAAAATCCGGCACAGGTTCTTACTATGGCTGTGGCGAGACTATCACCATTTTTGAGTTGGTATACCCGATGGTTTACTGCGACCGGGCGAACTACCAATATGTTGATGAGGACATCACGGAGTTCCTTACTATTAGCTTGTTCGATAATATGATGATTCCGCTAGAAAAAGCGATGGAAGAAATAGAGGTTTACGCGGGCTGTCTCCGAGTGATGGCTTGCGCCGTCGACCCTGAAGAGGAATCACACCCTTGAAGTGATTTTTTCTCAAAGCGATACCAAGACAAATTCCTTTTTAGAGGATAAATACAAGAAAAAAGTGCAAAAGCAGAGTGATTTTTCGTATTTCAGTCTGAAACCGCGCTTCCCAAAGAGGTAAAAACATGAGAGCCGCCTCGAGTCGGATGAGACCCGCGACGCGTCTTGATACGCATTTACGAATTCTTGTTAAGCAAAACTACTTGACACAGCAAAAGAAAGCGAGGATTATATGTCCCGTCAATAAGGAGGAACTAACCATGTCTGTCAAAATCAGATTGACCCGCATCGGTCGTCATAAAGACCCGTTCTACCGCATCGTCGCCGCCGACTCCCACTTCACCAGGGACGGCCGTTACATTGAGCAAATTGGCACCTATGATCCCGCCTTGGGAGCTGCCGCTGCCAAAATCGACGAAGAGCTCGCCCTCAAGTGGCTTAACCTCGGCGCTCAACCCAGCGACTCCGTGCGTGCCATGCTCTCCGCCAAGGGCATCATGACCAAATACGCGGAAAGCAAAAAAGGTAACAAGTAATGGAACGCGATTACGCAGCCATCTTGCATCCGATCATCGATCCGCTGATTGAGAAGCCAGAGACTGTCCTTATCCGCGAATTGCCCAACAAATCACGCCGCGACGTGACGATTCTCATCGTCTGCGAACCCGAAGATACCGCCCGCTTGATCGGCAGACGCGGTACCGTCGCCAATGCGTTACGTGAAGTGATTGGCATCGCCGGCAAGGTCGATGGCACCAATCAACGAATCCACTTGAAGTTCGAAAGCTTCGGTGAGGAGAATAACAGCGAGGGTGAATAACCACTCGCTTTTCCTTATGGAATACATCAGCATCGCCAGTTTACGAAAGCCCTTTGGCTTAAAAGGGCAAATCCATGCGGTGAGTCTCACCTCTTTTCCTGACCTCCGCTTTAAGAAGAACCATAAGTACGTCTTAACCAACAAGGAAGGCGCCCAAGTCAAAGAAGTCACCTTGAACTACATCAACGTCCAAGGGGACGCGCTCATCTTAGGTTTCAAAGAAATCACTACCCCGGAAGAAGCCGATGAACTCATGGGCTATAGCCTGGATATGAACAAAGATGAAGCGCCTATGCCGGAAGGCTATATCCGTTATAGCGAAATCATCGGCTATAAAGGCGTCGATGACGAAGGCAAGGAAATCGGGACACTCATCGATGTCGTCGAATACTCCCCTACTCCAAATTTCAAGTTCAAAGGATTGAATGGCAAAGCCTTCTACGTTCCTTTCATTGATATGTTCGTCGGTGAAATTGACCACGAGAAAAAGCTCATTCATGTCCACGTCATGGAGGGTTTGCTATGAGGATCACCGTCCTAACCCTATTCCCGGAGATGTTTGAAGGGTTTAAAACCAATTCGATCATCAAAAGGGCCTTAGGCAAAGGCGTGGCCGTATTCCAAGCCATTAACATCCGCGACTTCACGAAAGATAAATACGGTCGTACCGACACCCCACCCATCGGCGGCGGGGCTGGTTTAGTCCAGAAAGCGCAGCCGATCGTCGACGCCATCAAGGCCGTTAAAAAGCCCAATAGCCACGTTATTCTCATGTCCCCTCGCGGGAAAACATTCGATCAAAAAATGGCAAAATCCTTCGCAAAACTTGAGGATTTAGTGATTGTATGTGGTCATTATGAAGGCGTTGACGAACGCGTCAACGATTATTGCGACGAACTGGTCTCCATCGGGGATTATATCCTCACCGGCGGCGAGATTCCCGCGATGGGCATCTCTGACGCGGTAATCCGTCTCCTGGACGGGGCCATCACTTCGGATTCCTTAGAAGAAGAGTCCTTTGATAACAATTTGTTGGAATACCCCCAATACACGGAACCCTTCGATTATGAAGGTTCCACCGTGCCCCCGATTCTTTATTCGGGCAACCACGGGGCCATCGCGAAATGGCGAAGGAAGCAGTCGCTCCTATTGACGCGAGAGCACCGTCCGGACCTCTTCGCGAAACTCGAGTTATCCAAAACCGACAAAAAACTGCTTGATGAAGCTGATTCTGGCATCACCCCCAAATGGGAGAGCGACGCCATTGAAAAAGGCAAAAAGTTCATGCATTGACGTTAATTCGCCGAATCAACCATCCGCAAGGGTGGTTTTTTCCTATATTCCATCGATTATTTCTTTAAGAATAAT
>JAGAHY010000195.1 GCA_017626815.1 Bacilli bacterium
ATGAAAACATAGTTTTCAAGAAATGCTCGACAATCGATATCTTTCAAAGGCACATAATGGTTTTCTTTTGGTGATTTCTGGCGCAGCTTGATGCCTTTGGGAATAAGAGAGGTAATTTGCCGCCTTGAGCAGCAAAGAAAACGGCATAGATTTTGGGGTCTATGCCGAATCATCATTGCATTTACGCAGGGCTAAAAAATCGTATTTTCATTGCAAATCTGCTGTGAAATTATGAAATTATGAGGTTTTCGAATACATGGCTCGGATGGCGTAGGTACCATTGGGAGCGCTTGCCGGCAGGTTTGCCCAGCCCACAAATTCATAATCTGAGTTCGGTGGGGCGTGCCCACTGTCATCGGAATCTCTGGGTTCGTACTTAATATCAAAGCTGGTATTTCTAGCGAGCGCTTCCTTTCAGCCATCTTTTCAACGGACACGCCAAGCATTTCGCCGTCGTTAATCTCCATTTAGTAAATCACTTGAACCATAAAGCCAAGCTTATAAATGGGGAAAATCAATGCGCCTTCATGGAAGCGTTCCACTTCATAACGGGTGGTTTTATCTTTCTCTAATGGAATGGTTTGGCCACGTGGCGTATTTCCCTTCACATGCGTCGTTGCAACGAGGAATAGATTGTCGCCCGCATAATACTTTACCCGATAACCTGCTAAGACCATGCATAGAGAAGCGCTTGTTTGAAGAGTGAAAGTGTAATCGCTGCCGTTAATGTGCGAGGACTTTGAGGTGATTTCCGCTGCGTCTTCTCGGGTATGACCTTCCATGCGCGTTTGAGCGACGGTAAGCAGTTCGTTTGCCTCGTGGTTTTGGGTAAAGAATTAAATTCCTTTTTGCTCCTTGGTCTTTATCAGAGAGTGATATAAATTCCTGACGCGAGAATCAAGAGACTCATACTTTTAGCGGCAGACTCGATGCAAAAATAGACAAATCGCATGAATCGAAGTGGCCCTATTTAAGTGAATCCTAATTCGAATCCATGTTTTATGTCATAAAGATCCACGAACCATGAACATGGTAAAGAAAAGCCCTGGTTGCCCAGGACTGAAGACGAATCGATTACATGTTGAGATCGTTTGGAATGATGTTGTTGTTTTCAACCTCGTTTTTATCGTTCGCCGATTTGTCGATGACGTTCTCATGGACGATCTCGTTAGCGTTATGCTCCGGCTGTTGGATGAGGTTATCGTTTTCGATATCGTTGGCGAGATTCTGCTGGAAGTCTTCCTGGCGCCTCGCGCGGTTTTCTAACTGGGTGAAGCGGCTGTTGGCTTGGTCGTAGATGGCTTGGCTTTCGGCTTCATCGGCCATGCCTTTGCTCTCAAGGAGGGCGAGGCAGAAGAGTCCTCTTTCCCTACCAGCCCCGCGAAGGCGGTGGCACATATCCGCGGTGATGTCTTTGGGTTCGACGTTAGGGAATTTGTGGCGGAGGTACTTCACGGCGAGGTCGGCGGCTTTATCGTAGTCGCGGTCGGCGCCGGCGTTCTTCCAGCTATCGATATGGTCGGAGAGGTCGGTCCATTCTTGTGAGGTCTTGCCCAGGAACCGTTCGAAGGCGCTGCCTTGGTATTGGACTTTGAAGTGGGCGGGATCCAGGTTGACGCCAAGCTCACGCAAATGCTCCTCGGTGCGGCGTTTGCGGTTTTCGATGGATTCGACGTAACGGTTGGTCTTACCCACGCGGGCTTGGTTATAGTTGTTTCTTTCGTTGGCGATGTCGTTGGCGTTACGGCGGTGGAAGCCCGAATTGGGTCCCTTTTCGTTTTCGGCTTTGGCGAGGAAGTCCTTCTCCATGGCGTCGACGGGGTCTTTGAGGAAGTCCTTGATGAAGGTGCTGTTGGCGTCATCGCCTAAGACCATGGCGTGGTCGAAGACGGAGGATTCGATGCAATCCCTCGCGTCGGAGAGGAAGGCGCCTAAGGAGGGGATGTTATTCTTGCCGCTAAACAGCTGCTTCTTGTAATTATCCACCGATTCCCGGATGGCGGCAGATAACGCGGCGGCATCCCAATGCGCCCGACGGATGGGGGCGAGGCCTCTGGCGATGGGATAATGGTTTTCGATTTCTTCCAAGGCGTTAGGGTGGCCGCCCCTTTCCAGCATCTCGTTAACGATGTCTTCGCTGTTTTCGATGAAGTCTCTGCGGTCCGTGGCTTCCACGAAGACCAAATCAT
>JAGAHY010000196.1 GCA_017626815.1 Bacilli bacterium
CTGCAGTGGATCGTGGTCGCCACCAGTCTTGCCCAGTTACTTGTCCTGTACAAGCTATGAAACTTGCCCTGCGGTATTTCTCAGAGGCTGATTTTGGCAGTAAAGAAATAGAGTCCAAAGTCCTCATCCAGCAACCACAACACCCTCTATTTCTTGACCATCACAAAGGACATGGCCACCGCTTCAAATGACCAAATCCCCTAGCTTTCGATGGCGTGCCTCGCCCCTATCTGGGAAGCGATGCTTATCCATGAGTAACAGCGTCAAACGTAATTACACGGAAACTGACCATAACGCGTTCCGGCATACCCGCTATAATCGCGTTTTAATCGTTTAGCGGCGCATCGGCATTGGCGCCAGGCTGTAGTTTTCTGTTCCCTTTTTGGTGACAGACAGCAGTTTTTTCTTTGTCTTGGCCCACTTTTAACGATAAGAGAAGTTGAGCGGGCAAAGCGTCGGCAAAGGCATGGTCACGCAAGGGAATAGAGGGGATTCGCCTCTTTCTACAAGGGCCAAACGAAATTAAAACGAAATTTTTCAAGACTTGTACAAATTTCGTTTTAATTGCTTTATAGGGCCACCCATATCCATAAAATACTTCGGTTTTGCGGCGAAATAAGGCTTTTTTTGCGTCTTTTACTCATCGAGGCTTTGCATGTATTCGTCCATCGCGTCGGCCACTTCTTTGCTGAGCTTCACCGCTTGGACGACGGTCCTTGCGCCGGTGACGACATCCCCCGCCGCGAAAAGGCCATCCCTGGAAGTGCGGCCCGCCTCGTCGACGCGAAGAAGGCCTCTTTCGGTGGTCGCCACGCCCGTGGTGGAATTGACGATGACCGAGCGCGGCCCTTGTCCGATGGCGATGATGACGTGATCGGCGGGGATGAGGTGGCGAGACTCCTCCACTTCGACATAGTTCCCCTCTTCGTCTTTCTTGACATCAACGACGATGACACCTTCGTCCGTCACCTCTTTGGCCATCACGCATTCCATGAGGCTCGCCCCATCCATCAGCGTGTAATCAATCTCGATTTTGCGGGCCGTCAATTCCTCTTTGGGACGGTGGAAGAGGATTTTCGCCTCTTTGACGCCATGGCGGAGGGCCGTGCGGGCCACATCCATCGCCGTATTGCCACCGCCGATGACGACCAAGCTTTTGCCGAGGTCATAGACGTCCGGGTTTTTCAAATATTCGATCGCGTAGCAGCAATTGCCAAGGCTTTCGCCTTTAATTCCTAATTTATAAGGTTTCCACACGCCGGTGCCAAGGAAGATGGACCGATAGCCATCGCGGAAAAGATCATCGATGGTCAAGTTGGCGCCGATGTTGGTATTCGGGCGGATTTTCACCCCCATCTTGACCAGAACCGTTTTCAGGCGGTCGAGGATGTCTTTGGGGAGGCGGAAGGCGGGAATGCCATAACGGAGGACGCCGCCGATTTTATCGCGGGCCTCGAATAAAGTGACCGCATAACCTCGCCTCGCCAGAAGCAACGAAATGGTGATGCCCGCGGGACCAGAGCCGACGATGGCGACTTTCTTGCCATTGGGCCGAATCTCCTTGGTTTCAAAGATATTCAAGTAATAGTCGGAGATATAGTTCTCAATCATGCCCACGGGGACGGGGATTCCTTTGATGCCTAAGACGCAGTGACCTTCGCACTGCTTCTCTTGGGGACAAACCAACGAGCAGACGATGGAAAGCGGGTTATTCTCAAAAAGCAACGCCCCCGCTTCCTGGATCTTATTGTCGCGCAATAGTCCGATCGCATCGCGGATTGGAGTGTGGACCGGGCAGCCTTCGCGGCAGCGTGGGGATTTGCATTGCAGGCAACGCCTGGCTTCATCGATGACGGTTTCTCTCATGGGAATTACCTCCGCTTTAAGGAAAGTTTAGATCACGAAGCGCCATAATAGAATTGCAAGCCTTTTCGCTTTATTTTGTAAATCTAATACAACACGCGAAAAGTATAAGGAATGGGGATCATCGCGTCCCACCGATAACGAGGTTTCCAACTCGGGCCTCATGCGTGTGCGCTGAACTCGACAAAAATAGAAGTACTTTGAAACTTGTCGACCCCAGCATCGGTGGTCCTTTCCGGCGGGTTCTTTCATTCGCCCGGTAATCCATAGCCTGCGCCACCGA
>JAGAHY010000197.1 GCA_017626815.1 Bacilli bacterium
CGTGGTCGGAATAACGGGAGGTTTAAAAGGAAATTGGTAACGGATATTGACATAAAAGGGATGGTCATAGCCGCGGAATTGCCAACAAGCGGGAACATCGATGAGATTAAAAGTGGTCTTATCCGCGTCGAGGACATCGGGTAGCTCAGCGGGTTTTGGATAGAACTTGAAATCCCATTTGCCGTTGAGGCAGATGACCTTAGAAGAACGATAGCGCTTTTCTTTTAAACTGACTTTATCGGCCTCTTCTTTGTTGGGATAAGGGATAAAGTAGCTACGACCTGGAAGTTTGTTGTCTTGGAAGACTTCGAAGGTGCAATAGTTGGTCTTGTTGATTCTGTACTCCATGGCGCTCTCCTTGACGGGACTATATATAAATAAGGATAAGAAGAGGTGCGTGACGACGTCCCTACGTTTCTATCCTTGCTGACGGCTAGATTTTCCCACACAGGAATCTTTTCTAAAAGAAAAACACAGGCAAATGACCAAATTTGACGTTTTGATGACAAAAACTAAGGTCCCATGAAGGCTTAGAAAGTCGGAGTTAGGCGGGCGAAACGCTGTTGAGCGCTGTCGGGCGCTGTTTACCGCTGTCATGCGCTGTTGAGCGCTGTCAGACGCTGTTGACCGCTGCAAGGCGTGGCTTTATAATCACTAATGAGGGACGAAGATGAAAAGTATTCCTTTAGGTGTCGAAAATTTCGGCGAAGTGATTCAAAACTCTTATTATGTGGATCACACATTGTTTATCGAAGAGTTGGAGCGGCTTACACCGACTAGCGCCGTTTTAATCCTACGTCCAAGGAGGTTTGGAAAATCGCTGACCTTATCCATGCTTCGATTCTTTTACGAATCCGACAAAAATGAGAGGGATGCTTTATTCGGCGGCTTGAAAATCTCCAACAATAAGAAAGTGATGAGCGGTCAGAAAAAACCCGTTCTTCACATTAAACTGAAAGATTTAAAGCCAAAGGATTACAGTTCGCTGATCCAAGGCTTCTATGCGTTAATTGAAGAGGAATATCTTCGCCAAAGGGCAATTTGGGGCGAAAAGTTGCGCTGTTCCTTGTTGGATACTTGGAAAACCTCAGGCTTCAATGAATACGATCTTCAAAGTTCTCTCTATGAATTGTCCAAGGCACTCTACAATTTCACTGGGAAACGTGTTTATCTTTTAATCGATGAGTACGATACTCCGATTTCCAATGCAAAGTATCATGACTATTTTGATGATGCCATTTCTTTCTTCCGCACTTTATATGGAAAAGCCCTAAAGGGTAATGACTTTATCGAAAAATCTGTCGTGACCGGAATATTACGCATTGCGAAGCAGTCTTTATTTTCCGAGACCAATAATTTTGTGTTGGACGATGGCTTGCAAACGGCTTTTACAGAACCTTGCGGGTTTACCTATGCGGAGTGCGCGGACCTGCTTCGTTATTATGGCGCTGAAAAATCTATGGACAATGTCGTCACTTGGTATGGCGGATATCGGTTCGGAGATACACTATGTGTGAATCCTTGGAGCGTTCTATCCTACCTCTTTTATCAAAAACGATTCGCGACTTATTGGGTTTCATCGGCGAGCAACAGCGAACTCTCGACTGTCTCTTCCGCTGACAAAATATCCATTGTTTCACTTAATCGCTTACTTGGCGGCATGGAAAAAGTTAAAGCCGATATAGCGGAAAACATTAATTATCAGCAAATCGATTATTCGATGGATTCATTCTATCTATACCTGCGGGCCGCTGGTTACCTAAGCCTTTCGGAATATACCGAAGACAATGCGGCCATGATGTGCATACCGAACCGTGAAATTGAGATCACCTTCCCTAACGAAGTCATTAAACGTTACACTCATGGCCTAAACGATCAACGTCACCTAGCTTCACAAATAAAACAAGCCTTTAGCAGTGGCGATGCCGACTTGATTCAAAGACTGTTTGAGGACGAACTACTGCCCAGTTTTTCTTACTTTGACTTCGGCAGCGAGAAGAGTTACCAGATCATGGTATTGACGCTTGCCGCTTTGCTTTTTGAAAACTCGATGGTCCAATCTGAGGCCATTACCGGTGAAGGCCGTTGCGACATCTTGATCGCCCCGAAAAACGAAATGGATTATGGCGCTGTGCTTGAGATCAAATACCTGAAGGCCAGAACTTCCCAGGAAAGATTGCAAAAATCAGCTCAGGGTGCTTTAAAACAGATTGCCGATAACAGATATTGTTCTTGGCTTATCCGCGAGAAGGCAAATCCCATTTATGCCTATGGCATATCTTTCCAAGGGCAGCGAGTAGCGGTCGCCGTCCAGCGCATAAAGTGATTTTTATTCGCAATTTGCGGAGTTTTAAAGATTTTTCGATTAAAATTCGACAGGCATTTCCGCCAAGAACTTTTCGATGTTCTTATAGACGATTCCGCCTTCTTGGCCATCCTCGCCAAAGTATAGGATGCATTTTTGACGGACATCGTAGAACTGTTTTCCTAACTGGTCCATAAGATAGCCATCTTTGAGGATACGCACGTCTTTTTGCTCTTTCTTCGCGGAGTTACGGATCATATAAAGGTCCATACAACCTTTGGCTTCATCGATGACGACTAAGGGTATCTTTCCACCAGCGTAACGAAGGCTTAGAACCTTCTTATCCGGCGAATAAACGAGTGTCTGCAATTGGATGGCTTCCTCGACGAATTTTTTATCCAACAAAGTCAGCGCAGCATCTTTGACAATTTGGGCGATGCGGTAGCCAACTTCAGGAATCAAGACTTCTTTTGCTAAGCGGTCATAGATGGAAACAATTTGCCCATAACGGATACCCGATAAGGCAAAGATGCTTTTGGATGAGGTTTCGCGGTCTTCCAAATCATAGACGGAAAAAGCGGTGGAGAGATCTAAGGTATCAAGAATCCCCTCAATGGCAGCGGTGGCCTCTTTGTCCAACTCGACCGCCTTCTCTTCTTTCTTGATGGCGTCGCCAAGCTTCTTAATGGAAAGAAGCAACATACGTCCTTCTTGCTCCGCCTGCGCATCCCATTTTTGGGCGGCGATGGTTTTGCCCACGCGTTTCAATGCCTTGCGTAGAAGTTTCCTGGCTTGGTTTTCTAGCGCGTTGGTCATGGCGACTGGAATTTCACCTTTGGCGTAAATTGGATATAAGGTTCCAAAGTCTTGGATGTCTTTGTAGCGCGAGAAGGAGTGGTCAACATTATTCCCGATAGACGTTTCAACGAAGGCAGAAATTTCCTTATTGAGGGGCAAAACAAATTCACCTTTATTCGACTGAGAGCTGCGTGGCAAACCTAAGTGATGAATGTAATCGGCTAAAGAAATAGGGCCGAATAGGTCGACGTATTCTTTATAAGGGATGTATGTTGTATGTAAGGCGATAGAGCGGTCCTCGAATTCTTTGTTGCGGGCGAGTTCAAAAAGCAAGGAGTCGTTTCCGGAAAGCACGATTCTGGCTTTTGCCCCATAAACTTCGGTGAGTTCGGAAGCCAGATCATCAAAATTCTCGACATTGGTGGCCTCATCGATGAAGAAATAGCGGATACCTCGGTCAATAAGGAAGTCCAAATCCGCTTTTAATTGGCTGGCGGTGGTGGATTCGGGAACCTTGATAAAGACGGTTTTGGCGAATTCGGGGATGGTGGCGTTAGCGATGGCTTGCATCATCAACGTGGTCTTGCCGCTTCCGCGTAAGCCATAGAGCACCAATACTTTGCCAACGGAATCAGCAGAATGGAGGTATTCATCCAAACGTTTATAGCAGTAACGCTTGCTAATGAGCCCGTACTGTTCCGCGTTTTGATATAAATCGCGGTAAAGAGATACCTTCATGTTATAGCGGTGGTCCCTTAGTTCATGAAGTTCCCCCGGCTCCGCGTGCTCCATCTCAAATCCAAAAGTATAGGCGACGTCTTTGCTGAGAGAACGGTTCTTCATCTTCCCGCCTTCTCTGAATTGGTAGATGTAATACGCGTGACCTTTGATTATTTTGATGTTAATTGACCCATCCATAATATTCCTCTCCTCGATTGCTGTTACTACATATTACTACGATGTTGGAAAAACGCCTATGACGGAATATAACAAATTGCTTATTGGGACAAAAACATCGTCCTGGCGCTTTGTTTTGCTTCCTTTAGGCTGGTTACTAATGTTTTCCGTGCTGTCTTCCTTAGGCGTTTATAAGCCGCCTTTAAGATGCCAAATGGGATTATTCCATTTGTAAAATAGGCACAACTGTTAATGTACACGTGCGCGAAATAAGGAGTATGATTTGCAGGTACAAAAGGAGAGAACCTTAGATATGAAGAAAAATCGACTTCTAATGTTGCTATCCGCGGCAGCCTTATTGGCTTCTTGCGGTGGCAACTCTACACCTGCTAGTTCCAACTCTTCTGCGACTGGTCTCAGCGCCAGCACCAGCGACAGCGTTGCTTCTAGCGTCGTTCCCAGTTCGTCTGAAATAGGAACGTTGATGATTGAAGGCGTTACCCGTATCGGCATCGCCCGTTCGACGACTGTTACCGCCTCTGAGACTGGCGCCACCTGGAAATCCAGCAACGACACCATCGCGACCGTCACCGAAGATGGTGTCGTTACCGGTGTCACCGCAGGTAGCGTCACCATCACCGCGTCCAAGGAAGGCTTCTTAGACGCGTCCATTACCATCGACGTCGTCCCCCCATTAAACGAAGAAGGCTCTTTATCCATTTTCGAAGACTTCTTTGTTTCCGAATTTGGTACCCTCGCCGTTGGCCTCGATGGTGCTACTTATTACGACTATGATACCGACGCAGTCATCGAGCTTGTCCCGACCGATCTTCAGTATGTCGAGTATTCCTACAAAGTTGGCGGCCTGCTCCACAAGAAAGAGAGCTTGCCGACCTTGTTCTTCGGCCCCGAATATAACGACACTCAATATCGTCTCCGCCTCGGCTATGGCAATCGCAAGAATGTCGTCTTCGAAAAAGCCGATGGCGATTCCTGGGTCACCGTCGACGAATTGATGCCCTCCATCAGCGAATTCGCCGGCGCCTACAATGGTTTGGGCTCTGAATACATCGGCGACACGAACAATGTCGTCTACCTCTTCAGCTCCGTCTTTGACCGCCTTGATGGGGGCTTCCGCATCGGCGCCTATTACGACTCGGATATTGTTCAAACCTCCCTTGTCAACAAATCCTACTTCGCGGATGTCGAGGGACAATATCTCAAAGCCATCGACGCCTTTGACTTAACCGATGGCGAATTCTTCGACATGCCCGTCATCCCCGCGGAGGATGGCCTCGTCTATCTCCCTGAAACGCTCAACGAAGATCCTGATCTTTGCTGGTTCCCCGACTTCAGCCCCATTCTTGGCACTCTTTATGATGAACTCGGTACCGAGTATGCCTTCGATTACGGCTACGGTACTTTCACGGACTGGGTGACTTTCGACGAATATGATGCTTTCGCCATCAACCATTCCGAAGAAGCCGGCTATAGCTTCACCTTCACCAATTCCGAAAATGCCGAATTAAAGCTCACCTTCACCATCAACGCGGACTACTTCTCCATTGAAACCGCGGAGGGAACCCATTTCCTCGGTAGGGAGAGCACCTTCTTCTACTTTGACGACCCCGATGTTGGTGCGGACCGCACGTTCACCGATGGCACCCATACCCTCAACCTCGCTTCCGTCTTTGATTACGAGACTTGGGAATCCGAGGATACCTTCACCTATGATGGCGAAGTTCTCGAGGATGCCAAATTGGTCGCTTTTGAACGTGGCCTCGTCGGATTATCCTTCAGCGTCGAGGCCGACGGCATGACCAAGTCCTATCTCTTCATCTCGGAGAACGAATACATCGGCAGCATGCTCGATGATTCCGATACCCCGACGATTTGGTTCGATGCGCCTCACTTCACGCAAGAATACGAGGGCGAATATTTCACCTTCAACAAGGCCGGTGAGAAACAGACCATCGCCATTTCGGACGAGCTCAAAGTCACCGTCGGCGAGAACACCTACGACGGCAAGTTCGCTTTTGATACTGACTTCAACTCCATCGTCGTCAACTATGGCGAAGAAAACACCTTCCTCGCGGTCGATACCTCCATTGGCTTATATGCTTCGTTTAGTGGCGAGGCTGGCTTGGTCGGCACCTACCTTGATACTGCTTTAGCGGATAAACTCGTCGGCGAATATGTCATCAACGGCGAAACCGTCTTGACCTTCAGCGAAGACTACCGCTTAGAGCTCAAAGGCGCCGCGGTGAACTATTCCGTCGCCCCCCTCTCCAACGGGGATGGCACCTATTCCTTAGCTCTTCTTTCCGCGGATTCCAAATACGCATTTGTCGCCGACATTAACGGCGCCTTCACCATCTTGACGAATTCTCAGGAAGGCTTAAGCGTCGCGGGCCGCGCCCTCCGCAAAGACCACTGGCAAAGCGCCGTCGGCACTTATGTCCTCCGCAACGCCGAAGGCAAAGAAGAGAAAATTATCCTTGGAAACGATGGCAAACTCCAGCTTAGCACTCCCAATGCGAACACAGGCGAACTCGAACTCGTCGAGTATGATTACACTTTCAGCTTCGATGAAGACGGCAATTTGGAACTTAACGTCATCACCGCGGGCGGCGTCGCGACCTTCACCCGCGAGTCCTATGGCTTTGTCATTGGCAATCTTGTCTACCTCACCGAGGGCTACTACAAGATCCAAGGCACCTATGTTAACGTCGAAGAAGGTATTGTTGTCACCGTCGA
Organism: Bacilli bacterium; assembly: GCA_017626815.1. Lineage (GTDB taxonomy): Bacteria > Bacillota_I > Bacilli_A > RFN20 > CAG-826 > Alloenteromonas. The sequence goes on from JAGAHY010000197.1 coordinate 6,758, forward strand.
ACTGAACAAAGTCACCGTCAATGGTGTGGTGGACAGTTTCGCGGAAATCTTCTTTGATCCTGACCACCCCGTGGCAACAATCACCCTTTCCAATGGCGATGCCGTCAGATACGACTATCCCTCTGACATTTATGTTATATACATGCCCAAAGATGGGGCGGAATTCAATCAACTCGAAGCGTTCCAATACGATTTGGCGGATTACGTCGGCACTTGGGAAAACGAAGGCAGCACCTTTACCTTAGAGCTTACCGAGAACGGCTATGTGATGAAGAAAGACGGCGCCTTCTATTCCAGCGTGTACACTGTTGAAATCGTCGATGGCCACGTCTGCATTACCTTCAGGGCACCGTTTGGCAACGTCTCCCTCTATCTCGATGGTGGCGAAGTCAAGGCTATCTTTGCCAAATCCAATGTTCCTCCAGCACCCCCGGCACCTCCGGCTTCCTTATAATCGTTAATCGTTTATTGAAGTAACCTAAAAGCGAAGTTCTTCGGAGCTTCGCTTTTTTGGTGGCGACTAAATTCCCCAGGAATATAGAGAGTGGTGAACCACCTAAAAGCAAGATTTCATCGATATTTTGAAAATAGTTTACTACAGCTTTTCCAATAACGCTCATCTCTATAGACAAGGAATCTTTGCCCCGGTTCGTCATTTAGGGAAGGTAAAGTAATCGAAGACGATGAAACGTATGCTTGGCAATGACGTTAAAGAAAATTCAGGCCTTATTTGGAGTCCTTAGGAATCTCGATACCCTGTTCCAAAGGACGCAGGTCCTTATTGCAATAAGCAAAGCTTAGGACTTTAATTTTCCAAAGACAAAAGGAGAGTCATAGATTATGAAAAAGAATTGGATATTCACCCTTCTTGCTGCTTCGGCTTTACTCGCTTCTTGCGGTGCCCCTTCCTCCGCGGAGACGAGCGCCTCTAAAGATGAAAGCTCGCAGAATAGCTTAGCCGCCAGCGTCATTGAAGACGTCAACTTCCTGAACTGGCTTGGCGAAGGGAAAATCTATGTGGATTACCGCTGGAGCGGAACGCCTCTAGTGGAATTAGAAACGAAAGTCGGGGACGTAGTTGCAGAAAGCGGCAAGGAAACCGCCTTGCCCGATGGTTATACCATCACCGTCACCCCAAAAGCGGATGCTACCGATAAGTTTAATGTGTTTTACGCCTATGCGACCACCGATGTCAGTGGCGGCACGGCTAAACTAAAAGCCGATGGACACGCGAATATCGGTATCCGCGCGAACAAGACGGTCGATTTCTTCGCTAGCCTTTCCAATAAGCTCACCGAAAAGAAGAGCATCTATCTCTGCGTCACCGATTCGACCTGGGATAAAACAAAGTCGGAAGCGATGAATAACTTCTTTAACGGGTTTACCCAAGGAATCTAAGCATTTATGCAAGGTTACATTGATTTCTACGATAACGCGGAGAAATGGCTCCGCGTCGTCATGAGCGTCTTCTTTATCCCGGCGTTCTTGTATCGTTTATTTACCATCATCCTAGAAAAAGCCAGCAAGCCATCCCATTTGGTGTATTTGATCTTATCGGTCTTACCCTTCTTGGATACGGCCTGCGTGGTCATCGATATCGTCTTCTGCGCGATTGGTAGACTCTTGCCTCGGGACTTTGGGGAACTCTTCTCCAGCGAAGATAACGTCAAAGAAAGCAAAGACGTCATCGACGAAAAACCGGAAGAATAAACCATCCAATGAAAACAGCCACGACTTGTGAGGTGAGCCCCATATGTTGGACTTTGATTGTCTAGCATGATAGTTGATTCAAGGATTGCTGTCTATACAGAACAGGCGGCAGTCCTTTTGTTTTCTCCATTATCCTTTCGTTATTGTAGTATTCGATGTAAGCGACGA
>JAGAHY010000198.1 GCA_017626815.1 Bacilli bacterium
AGGTCCACCAAATTGACTAGATACCGCCTTCGGGCGGTTTTCTTATTATTTCGCGGCTCGGCGGTTCGACCCGACCCTATGAGGAATATAATTACGCTTACGTCGAACCGGTACTTCATTAGTCATGAAGTCATTGGATTCGGCTTCAATATAAAGACGGGCAAACCAATCGATTGGAGCACAAGCCTTGTAGAGGAAATGCGTTGAATTCTCGCTGCTTTTTTCTTCGCCGATATTATCAAACTTTTGAAATATGTTGTTTGTTAAATGAGGGATTTCACATATTGGTACCGCGCCAAAACAGCGGAGGCGATCGCGCCTTTGTCCGGAACATCCAGCGGAATAGCGTCCACAATGCTTTGAATGGAACCAAGGCTAATGTCAGGGAAACAAAGCTCGCGGAAAAGACGTTTTGCCCGTTCGTCATGGTTTAGGAAGCCAACGAAAAGACCGATGAACCCGTCTTTCCTTGGGTAGGGGTTCAGATGCGCGTTGGTGGCCACGAGGGCCAAGTTGTTGTCAAAATTGGGTGCCAACGAGATGATGGCGCCGCTATCGGCGTCGCGGAGCAACCCGAGGTTTTCGTTATGGCGGTCGACGTTATAAATCACCGCGTCGAAGGCGGAAAGAAGGAGATATTGCTTTGCAATGTCGGCGCTCATCCCATAGAAAAGCTCAAACAAGTAGGCGTAGTCCTCGTTGTCTCCCGCCAAAGAAGCGATGGGTTCGAAGTTGGTGGTGGACGAGAAGTTCGGGCAGCGGATGTAGCCGTCGGCATATTCATAACGGACCGTCGGGACGCCCATCAAGGCCGCAAAGGAAGACGCGAAGAGCTCCGAAAAGATTTGCGCGGCATTGCCGCTTTTGTAAAGCCACCAGATGCCATCGATGTTCCGCCAGCCTTTCTCGAAGCTTCCAGTCGTGGTCAATTCTGGGGAAAGTTTGGCTTTGCCATAGAATTCGTTCACTTCGCCCCGCAAGGCGGTGTCAAAGAGCAAATCGTCGCGCAGAGCCAACTCATCGTAGGTTAGCTTGGAACGCTTGGGTTTGAACCAATAACGGTCATAGACGGACAAAGCGTAGGAATAGAGGGCCGTTTTATAGTCTTCGTCCACGTGGATGTTGAGGATCCGCCGCAAGATGCGGGCGTTGGTGCGGCTCATGTCCAGGACGCGAAGCTGCAAAAAACGTTCCAAGGAGTGCGTAGAAACGATGGATAGCGGCGCAAGGTCCTCGTCGATGCGGACGAGCGTCCCGCTTTCGAAGACGGCCACGGCACGGTTGCCGTTCATGACAGAGCCGGTAAGGGAAGCGGCCGCGGGGGAAAGGGTAACGTCTTTGCCCGAGCGGCTGCGCAATTCTTTCTCAATCTCTTTGCGGCGCTTGATTTGCCTCCGCAGCGCCTCAACTTGATCCAAAGGGACGATGTTGGCGTAGCGTTTTCCTTCCAAAAAGTAATGATGGTAAAAGTAGGTCTTGCCCGCGATCGTCTTCTCGTAAACATTACCCAAGGGCAAGGAACGCAGTTCTTTTAAAAGCTCGCTGATGGTGGCCATAGCCTTAGGGTAACAAATTTATCAAACTTTTGGAATATGTTGTTTGTTAAATCGTTCGACACAAAGAAAACGCTTCATTCCTAACCGTTTGAAGACATACCTACAGGGGTGGATTCTCATCAAAATGAATTTCTGGATTCGATAGGCGCCATCGAATGAATTGGAAGCATTCAAACCAAAATAGGCGCCGGGCGAATAGGCTTATTAAGCGGCGACGGGCCGAATCTTGACGAGAGCCTCGTCGATTTTGGGCTTGGCATTCCTGATGTCGATATCGGACTGCAGATTAAGGAAGTACCTCTCGCTTACGCCGAAATACCGACCGAGGCGGATCGAGGTGTCGGCCGTGATCTTTCTGCGGTCATGGAGGATGTCTTGAATTCGGGATACGGGGACGCCGATGTCGTTGGCGAGCCGATACGCCGAAACGCCAAGGGGATCCATGAACTCCTCTTTCAGGATTTCGCTCGTCTTGGGTGTTTCGATTTTAGCCATGTTCCCTTCCTCCTATCGATGATAATCAACGATTCCACGTTTTCGTAATCGCTTCCGCCGGAAATGGGGGTGAAGACGATTCTCCATTGGTCGTTGATTCGGATGCTCTATTGCCCGGTTCTATCGCCTTTCAATGGTTCAAGGCGATTGGCGTTTTTTCGGAAACCAGTAGCAAAAAAGCCATTTTTAGCAAGGTTATTTTAATTACACATACCGTCACTTATTGGGCTTTAGCGATAGAATACTCGATTCGTAACGCCGTGACATAAATGGTATGTTCGTCACGATTTTGGATGGTGAGGCCGCTTGCATTAATGCTGTATTCATAAGACTCCGACATATATAACGGGTCTTCCGGACCTAAATCAGGCGTACGTGGGAATACGGTCCCTTTTATAACGTTGTCGCCGACGATAACCGTAGGCACGCCACGCGCGGTGACGCTGGTGCTGCTTTCGTAATAGAGGACTATGCGTTTGATGGTGACGTTATAGCCGTCTTTAGGAAGAAGGGTGATGTCCATGCTGGCCCCGTTTTGGTTGGTCGCGCTAGGCAAGTGGAGTAGATAGTCCGGGGACATCCAGCTGGTTACGATGGCTTCGTCCGCGTCGTTTTGATGTAGTTGCAACGTCATATCGGAAACGGGCAATTGGAAATATTCCGTCGCGTCGATATCCTCGCCGCTAGGTAAGGCGGAGCCTGGGAAGGAGATACTGGATTCGAATTCGGTAAGGGTATCATCGACACGGGTCAAACGGACGGTGCCCGCGTATTTGCCTTCACCATTATGGAAAATAGAAGTAACCTCAAATTCCCAGCCAAGTTTCTTGCCGGAATCGAGCAAACCTTTCTCGTCCAAAAACTGCTTGTGGTAGGTGTCCATCGAGAAACGATCGCCACCATGGAATAATGTTTCTGGCGTAAATTTGCTCGATGTTTCGTAAGTGTCCGTGACATCGTTTCGGATGAAACGGTTGAAGTAGAAGCGGTTGTCGCCGACGTCGTGATTATCGGCGAGGAAGGTTAGGCTGCCGTTATCGATGGCGCTGATGCGCTGGCCGTTGTTCTTGCGTTGCATAGCCGCGTCTGAATGCCATAAGCGGATGCCGTTGCCGCTAGCGTCATAAACAGATGTCTTTTCTTTGGCGTGATATTCGTTTAGACCTGTTGGGGAGAATAGTTCAAGGAGTAAGTATTCGTCAAAGGGCGAATCGGTCGCATTCCAGTCCGGAGTTAGAAGGATGGTGCTTTGAGCCGATTGGAAATCTTCGAGGTAGACGTCGATTGAGGCACCGATTTCATATTTCTTGGCGTCGAAGACCATCGGCTTACCCCAGCCATAAAGATAGGTTTGTAAGGGGTCGTGGGAACCGACGCTATTATCTTGCATCGAGAAGCGTCCGGCCGGCTCATACTTTTGGCCACTTGTATTCATGGCACTGTGGGCTGCGCGGGTATAAAGATCGCGCGCGCCAAACATATGTCCGACTTCGTGGATGGCCGTTGTGGCGCCATTAGCGAATTTCGCGGGGTGCTCTTTGGATAGATCATCACTTTCGCGTTGCTTAGTTGTATCTGCACTAGAGAAACCATACATGCCGCCGATCGGGCAGAAACACATGGCATTGATGACGGGGTGGCTGCCCACGCCATGATCGTAGAATCTGCTGGCGAAGGCATTCGAGTCGTTGGCGGATATGCTGGTGCCATAGAAATTCGCGCCGTACATCAAGATTAGGCCATCGACTTTGCCATCCTTATCCATGTCGTAGTTGGACAAGGAATCTTCGGTGTGTTTTTCAAAGTAGTCTTCCACGGCCCGCTGCCCAAGGTTATGAACATCGGTGGTGATTTGGTCGTTATAGAAGGTGGAACTTTGGGTGTCCTCGTACCATGGGGCAATGGTCCCGTTTAGGGATAAGGCACCTCCAGATTCCTTTTCATAAAAACTCTTTAAGGTTTCGAAGCCCTCGTGACTTCCGAAGAGCAATTCTTGAATATCGCCGCAGATCTCATTCTTTTTGGATTCATTAAAATAGTTCCCACTGTTGGTGAACCAGACTGGAATGACGAGGAAATTGATGTTCCCGCTTGAAGGTAAACAGTCGATGCCCGTGCCAATATTGGACCAGGCGTCAAAGAAATTGTACTTTAAGGAGGTCGGATTATAGCTTTCTCCGCTGACGCGCTTATAAGGGTAAGAAATTTCTTTGGTAATGCCGTTATGGATATAGGAGAAAACGGCTTTGTCATCCTCAATCTTAGAGGATAGCTCAGCCTCGGTAATAATGGATGTCGACCCGTCGGAGAAGGTGGCGGTGAATTCGCCATTATAGACGATACGATTGTCGAACAAATAAACTTCTTCTCCCGGCAAAGCGATGCTTGATAGGTTGCTCACTTTCTCAACCTTGATGATGAACTCAAAGGAATAATCGTAGTTTGTGCCTGTGGCGTCTGCTTCCGAATAAACGGCGGTGATTTTAGTTTCGCCTAACGATAAGGCTTTCGCCGTTGCGAAATAAGAGGTGTTGGTTAATTGGATGATAGAATCATTTTCCGCGGTGAAGATATCCGCGTGGATAGCATTATTGAACTTACCCCGGAACAACAAACTTCCATTCGGCGATAAAGTGATGGTGGAACCTGGCTTGATATTATCCCCGTCTCTAGTCTCGACGCGAAGCTCGCTTGGACCAGTTTGGGTCGTCTCGGCTTGCAGGCGGATCTGGCAAATGGCTGTTCCTTGTTCATCGACGGCGGCCATGTTGAAGAAGCCGCCGAAATCGTATTTGACCTCGATGAACAAATTTCCGTCTTCCTCAGTGAATAGAATCGTCTCCGAATCGCTGTAGAGGAAGGAGTAGTTGCCTGTGTAGTTTGTTAAAATCGGTTTAGGGAAAGCGTAGCGGTTGCCTTGATAGGGAACGAGGATATGGTAATTGATCGTGGCGTATTGATGCTTCTCAATGGTGACGCGGCCAAATTCGCCCATTGGCAAAGATAATGTTGGGTCCTGAGTCTCTTCCGTGGAGGACGTAAGGCTCGATGAGACGGTTTCCTCGGAAACGCTGGACATGCTTGTCCCATCGGAAGTCCCGCTTGGGATTGAAGAAGATGTGGAAGTGCTTTGCTCTTTACTTGGGCTCGATGAGGCGCTGGGGCTAGATGGCATAAACGAGCAACTCGTCAAGGCGAATAACGCGGTTAGGTAAGGTAATTTGGGTTTCATAAAAGCACCTCCATCGGTCTAGGCTATATGAATTGCCCCCGTGGCGTCATTTTAACGCATGTGCGATGTTTTTTGCATAGGACGTAACGCGGAGCACGAAGAAAAAGCCTTCGGCGTCCAGAAGGCTCATTTTCAAAATAACGCTGTTTTGCCGCGAAAATCAGGCGTCATTTTTCTCGCAGGGCTTGATTAGTGTTAACGTTCAGCGAAAATGTCACATTTTTGAAGATTAGTTATTTTTCCTTTGCTTTCTCAGCAATTCATCCACCTTTTTCTCGCTTTCGGCTTCTTCAATCAGACCTTTACGCCTTTCGCGCAGCATG
>JAGAHY010000199.1 GCA_017626815.1 Bacilli bacterium
GTTGGTTACGGATACGGAGAAGGACGTGTACGTGCTACGGCAAATATCTTGTCGGTGACCCCTTTGCTTTATCTTAGGTTTTATCTTCGGAGCCAGAAAAAATCTGGCTCTTTTCTATCTTCGAATAACCGAGGTGAAAAAAGGCCAGGCAAGACCCGGCCTAAAAGTCATGAATGATGAATTATTCCGCGTGGAAGAACGCCCAGTCGTATTGAATCATGTATTCGCCACGATACATACGAATCGCGCTGGGATCGCCTTTCTTATAGGCATAAGCATCGCAGTCAACTTCATTGACATCGATGTAGCATTCGTTGTGTCTTTTGATGAAAACCTCGCTAAATCCCGCGTCTTTTAACGTTCTTTGAATATCCGCGATCAAGTTCCTTAAATACGAGGGATGGTCCTCTTCTCATAAGACGGCATTAAGCTCGTTAACGTTAATCGCGGAACCCTCTCGGTCGATAAGATAGGCAAATGCCTCTTTGGATTTCTTGTAGGAAAAGCGCAAAGGCTCTCCATTGGAGAACACTTCGAAGTTGCCAAAGCATTTGACCTGCAGTTTCTTGCTTTTAGTCGGCATGTAGGGGTTACGAAGGCTATGGAGTTCTTCGAGGACCTTGCTCTTGCTGACAGGCTTAGTAACATAGCCAGACACGCGGAGGCGGTGAGCCTCTAAGGCATATTGGTCATACGCGGTGACAAAAATGATATTGATCAATGGGTTGATGGCTTTGAGCTTCTTCGCCAATTGGACGCCGTTCATCCCCGGCATTTCAATATCCAAGAAAGCGATGTCTAAAGGCTGATCTTTGCACTTGGCATAAGCCTCGACGGGATTACCATAACAAAATAAATCCGCATTCGTAACGGAGTCCTTAACCGCCTTCTCTAAACGCATCAATTGCAATGGTTCATCATCAACAAGTAAGATTTTCATGACACTCTCCCCGTTTTTGGAAATCGGACAACAGCTTTTGTTCCTTTTCCTAAGGAACTCTCCATCGTCAATGTGCCCCCACACATTTTCGCGATGCGATATTCAATATTTTGAAGCCCAAAATGTTTATTGCTAGCAAAATCGACATTACCTTGCTCAAAACCGACACCGTCATCGAGGACTTCGACGACAAAAGCATCGCCGTCATCATAGGTTTTTAACGTCACAGTTCCGCCCTCGGTTTTTTTCAAGATACCGTGTTTGACCGCGTTTTCCACCAGCGGTTGGATGCTAAGCGGGGACACATAAAAATCCGTGCACTGCAAATCGTAGACGGCTTTTAGCCGATCTTGGAAACGAATTTCTTCCAAAGAGACAAAGGTCTTGATATGGCGCAGTTCCTCCGAAAACGGAATCAAGCGCGTCTCCGTCAGCGTGGAGAGATTGCAACGCAGATACTCAGTGAAGTCATCCAAGGCCTGCTGCGCTCGGTCTGGGTCCAACGGAATCAAGGTAGAAATCGAGGAAAGGGAGTTATAGATAAAATGTGGCTGAATCTGAGAGAGCATGAGGCGAATCTGGGCATCTTTGTTCTTTTCTTTTTCCTTCGCGAGTTTCAAATTACGTTCAATGCCGAGGAAGAAGAATAAGATCTCGATGGAGACGATGATGGAAAGATAGGCGATGGCATAGCCTTTGAAGATGTTTTGGAAAACAATCGCGACCAAGGGCAAGAAGCAATATAAGGCAAACGCCATCTTCTCACGGATGCTCAGCTTCTTGTTCGTCGCCGTCACCAAGAAGACAACGGCAAATAAGATGAACTGATAGATCTGCGATACAATCATCGCGCCACCGCGTTGATATTCGCCATCTACCGAAGTGAAGAACATACGCGTATATACATTCACAAAATCGAGAACGATAAAGACGGATAACAAGCAAGCATTGATGATTTGCAGGGGTTTTCCAAGTTTATCTGGAACATCCACATACAGCATCATGTATAAAAATAAGAAGAAGATCTCCAAATTGTTCGCGATGTAAAAGCCCGTATAAAAGCCCATGATGAACGTATCGCTTTTGATTTGGAGCTGGGCTTTTAGAACGGTAAAAATGAAATAAGCGGCAAAATGAAACGCCGTGAACCCGAAGAAGACAAGCAGAGAATTCTCGTCTCTCCTGCGTCCCTTTTTAATCAGCAGATAAACAATATGGACCATCAAGATGACGAATCCAATCAGGCACACAGTCGCGTTAAAGACAACATTACCTTGCATGCCCCTAATTATCGTGACTTTCCTTAGAAAAAGGTATAGTCAACTAGCCTAGCGCGGCAAACGTCGTTCAGCTTCATAAACGAACGATAGGGATAAAAAATACATCTTTGGCAATCTGCCACGCTTTTCTATAATAAGAAAGTATCCAGCACATACATAAGGAGACTCAATGAAGCCATTTATTCATTTGCTACCAGCTGCGGTATTGCTCGCCCTCACTTCGTGTGGAGGCACTAATGTCCCCGCCTCCAGCAGCGTCCCATCCACCGACACCCAACAAACAACATCCGAGAAAACACCGGATGAGTCTTCATCCGTATCGGAGAGCGCCTCTTCTTCTGCCTCGGAGAAAACCTCTTCCTCCGAAGTGACATCGGATTCCTCTGAGGAATCTTCCTCGGAAGCAACCGACACTTCGCCCAAACGCATCTATGCGCCGCTAAATGAATCCGCCTTCCCCGAAGTACCTGAGAACTTTATCCTCGGCATGGACGCCTCTGCCGTTCCGTCCTTGGAAAACGCCGGCGTCAAATACCGCGACGAATATGGCGTGGAGCAAGATGTCTTCTCCATTCTTGCTGAGCATGGCATCAACCACATCCGCGTCCGTATTTGGAATGATCCCTTTGACGCGGAAGGACATGGCTATGGCGGTGGCAACTGCGATCTCAATAACGCCATTATCATCGGCAAAAGGGCCACGCAATATGGAATGAAGCTCCATGTTGACTTCCATTATTCCGATTTCTGGGCAGACCCGCTAAAGCAAAAAGCGCCTAAAGCCTGGGCCGACTATAACTTAGAGCAAAAGAAGACGGCCATCTATGATTTCACTAAAGCTTCCCTCAACGCAATGAAGAAAGAAAACATCGATGTCGGCATGGTTCAAGTCGGCAACGAGACCAACAACTTCTTTATGTGCGGCATCAAAGGCAACGACACCATCTCTTTGATGAAAGAAGGCAGCAAAGCCGTCCGCGAAGTCTATCCTAGCGCCCTCGTCGCCGTCCACTTCACCAACCCCGAGAAAAATGGTCGCATCGCCGGATACGCCAGCACCCTAAATCAACAGGGCTTAGATTATGATGTCCTCGGCACCTCTTACTACCCCTACTGGCATGGCACTTTAGATAACCTCAAGTCCGTCCTCTCTGGCGTCGCCAGCACCTACAACAAGAAAGTCATGGTCTGGAGACCAGCTACGCCTACACCACCGCCGACACCGACGGCCACGGCAATACCTCGCCTCAAGGTAGCGACGTCAAGCCTCACCCCATCACTATGCAAGGACAATACGACCAAATCCGCGACGTCATCTCCACGATGGCCGAGACCACTGGAGGATTAGGCGTCTGTTATTGGGAAGGCACCTGGATCAGCGTCAATAAAGGAAGCACTGCCGCCAATAAAGCCGCTTGGGAAGAATACGGTTGCGGTTGGGCATCTTCCTACGCTGGCGAATATGACCCTGACGATGCAGGCAAATGGTATGGCGGATGCGCCGTGGATAACCAAGCCTTCTTCGACAAGAAAGGAAACGTCCTCCCCTCTATTGAAACCTTTAACGCCAAGAAAGAAACCCCTGCCCCGGAAACCTCGGAATCCTCGCAGCAAAGCTCCGCGGAAGAAAAACCCGAATGGATTGAAAATGGCAGTTTTGAAAATGGCGTTGCGCCTTGGGTGACGGAAGTACTCACCGATGGCGAGACCCTTGATACCAGCGACGATAGCACACAAGCGGCCAAAACCGGCAGCAAGTCACTTAACCTTTGGGACGAAAAGGTCATCCATTTCAAATTAAAGCAGACCATCGCCCACATCCCCGCTGGCGAATATACCTTCTCCTTTGACTTAATGGGCGCTAGCAACCGCGATCATACCGTGACCCCTTATGTAGGAACGTCCAAGGGTCAATCCGTTACCGCTACAGGTTGGAACTCATGGGTAAATCATTCCTTCACGCTAACCCTTGAACAAGACGCCGATAATTTAGAAGTAGGCTTCGACTGCGACTTCAAAGTGGCGGATACCTGGATCTATCTCGATAACATTTCCCTCAAATAAAATAGAAAAACCACGCAGAACCCCTGCCAATCATCAGTAAGTGTTCCTCGCGTGGTTTTTATTTCAGCGCATGATATAAACCAGTGGCAAGACGTTCGACCTTCGATGTAGGCAGGCAACATAAGGCAATCCGCACCGTCGTCTCGTTGATCGGCGCGATATAGATGTCTTCCTTCATCAGGTTCTCGACGAGCTTCACCGCGTCTTCTACGACGATGGAAACGAAGAAGCCTTCTTTATAGGGAAGGACGCGGAAACCATATTCCTCAGCAAACCGGAAAAAGATCTTGGCACGCTGCATAACAACTTCTTTGTTGTGATTGATTTCTTCGTTAAGGGAAGGAATGTTTTCTTCGCGTAGCAACTCAGCCACGGCATTCATGGCCATATGGTTGGGGACGGACCATACGGAGCGGGCGATTTTGATGAGCCGTTGCTGTATTTCTTTTGCCTTATCCGCGTCATGGTCAAACACCATCGCCACGCCTAGGCGAACGCCATAAATAGAGAATGTTTTTGAGTAAGAGAAGCAAAGATAGGTTTCCGAAACCGTGATGCTTTGTAAGACAGAATAAAGAGAGGAAACCGTTTCTTTGGATCCGTAATTCAAATAGGCACAGTCGATGATGAGTTTCACTTTCCCGCCAAATTCGTTCACGAAACGGGCAATCTCTTCCCATTCCCGCGCACTTAAGCTATATCCAGTTGGATTCTGGCAGGGATCATTGATCAATAGACCCACGCTTTTATATTCGCCAGTCTTTTGGGAAAGCTTTTCGCGAATGTCAGTGAGGTCAAGATGATCGCCATCGTAGTTCTCATAGAAGTCGTGCGCGACGCCTGCGCTAAGTGTCTGGGAAACATAATTGGGCCAGCCGATGCGCGGCAA
>JAGAHY010000200.1 GCA_017626815.1 Bacilli bacterium
CTAAGGAAACTTAGTCCTTATTGGCGTACATGAAGAACTTGTAACCTAACGGAGAGGAGAAGAAGCCTTTCACGTTGGACTTGATCATGTAGATGTCGGTGTAGTAGTAGATCGGGCAGATGGCGCCGGTCTCCATGAGGAGGTCTTCCGCGGCATGGAGATATTTGAAGCGCTTGGCGGGATCGGATTCCTTGGCGGACTTATCCATGAGGATGTCATAGGATTGCGCCCAGGTTAAGCCGGTCTCCTTGGTGCCATCGAGGTCGGTGTCCGCGGAGTAGATGGCGGCGGCGCCATGGTCGCCACGGCCGAACTGCGAATCGTTGTTGCCCGATTGCGTGGTCCACATGGAGAGGTAGGAAGAAGGATCATCGTAGTCGGCGACCCAGCCGTTACGGGCCACGTCGTAGTTGCCTTCTTTACGGGTCTGAAGGAAGGACGCCCATTCCTGGTTCTCGAGGTTGACGGTGATGCCGTGGTTCTTCAAGGTATCGCGGATGTTTTCGGCGATCTTCTGGTGGCCGGTGGAGGTGTTGTAGAGGTATTTGAAGGCGGGGAAGTCGGTGAACTTCTTGGTGGCGTCATCGTAGCTGTAGCCAACTTCCTTCAAAAGGCTGATGCCTTCGGCGACGTTAGCGGCATAGGCTTCATCGGTTTCGCCTTTGTCATAGTAGCCAGCGCCATCGCCTTTGGGGCCATTGTGGTCGACGAATTCGCCGCCGGCGGGGTCGGAGAGACCTTCGGAGACGAAGGCGTTGGCGACGGTTTGGCCGGCTTTGCCGATTTCTTTGACGATGTAGTTACGGTCGATGAAGAGTCCGATGGCTTTACGGACCTTCGCGGCTTTTTCCTGGGTATCCGCTTTGGCGAAGACCTTGGAGTTGACGTTGAAGGAGACGTAGTAGGTGCCCATTTGGCCAGCGATGACGAATTCGTTGGGATAGGCGGCTTTAAGGGAATCGATTTGGTCGTTGGGGACGGAGTCGATCATGTCGTATTGGCCCGACTTATAGGAGGCGAGGATGGCGTTATCATCGTCGGACAAAGCGAAGGTGATCTTATCCATCTTGATGTTGGCGGCATCCCAGTAATCCGGGTTCTTCTCTAAGGTGATATAGGAGTTATGCTCCCAAGCGCTCATCTTGTAGGCGCCGCAGGAGACATAGGTGCTCGGGTCGGTTGCCCATTTGCCGGGCTCTTGGGTGTCGTTGGCGTCGATGGTGGCTTTCTTCACGGGGAAGTAGGTCGGGAAAGCGAGGAGCTGATCCATGAAGGGGACGTCGACCATGACATCGAAGGTGAACTGCGTATCGGAGATCTTCTTTATGGCTAAGGACGGGCAGGCATCGTCGTCGGTTTCGTGGTAGACGCCGTCGGCGATGGTCTCGAACATATAGCAATAGTCGCCGCCTAAGGAAGCGCCGGAAGCGCGGTTCCAGGAATAGATGAAGTCATCGGAAGTGATGGGGGAACCATCGGAGAATTTGATGCCATCGCGGAGCGTGACGGTGTAGCGGGTGCCGTTTTCGTAGACGACTTCGTCCCAGCCACCTTCATCATTGGGGGCGTGGTCGACGACGCGGGCGGTCGTCTTGGTGATTTCCTTGGCGAGGTCAAGGGTGAGCTTGAGGCCATTGCCAACTTTCTGGTAGCGATAAAGGCCGGAATCGAGGTGCACGAGTAGCGTTGCGCCATCGACGGCGGAGTTTAACGCCGGGTCGATCGAATCGGGTTCGCTTGCGAGGCAAACGGTCAGGCTCTGTGACTTGGCGGTAGTTCCACCGCAAGCGATGAGCGAGAGGACGGATGCGCTCAGGAACGCGAACATGAATTTGTTCTTAAATCTCATGTTATTTTCCTCCTTTGGATTTTAGAACGGGTCTAGGGAAGGCTTCGACTTCCTCCGCTAAACCCTATATAAAGCCTTGCGGCATTATATCGATGGTTTGGCTCGTAGCAGGCAGGCGACGAAGTGGCCGGGTTCGACCTCCTCGAGCTTGGGCATGGCTTCGGAGCAACGTTCGCACGCTTTCGGGCAGCGGGTCCGGAAGGGGCAGCCGCTAGGGGCGTGCAAGGGTGAGGGGATGTCTCCCTCGAGGATCTGCCGCTTATTGGCCTTGGCCTTGATGGGGTCAGGCTCAGGAATGGCGGAGAGCAAGGAGACGGTGTAAGGGTGCAGGGGGTTAGCGTAGAGTTCCTCCGAGGTGGCTAACTCCACGATGTGGCCGAGGTACATGACGGCGATACGGTCGGAGATGTGCTTGACCACCAGCAGGTTATGGGCAACGAAGAGGTAGGTGAGGCCTAGCTTTTGCTGCAGCTCCTGGAAGGTGTTGAGGATCTGCGCTTGGATGGAAACGTCTAAGGCGGAGACGGGCTCGTCGCACATGATGAATTGCGGCGATGAGGCCAAAGCCCTAGCGATGCCGATACGTTGACGTTGGCCGCCCGAGAAGGAGTGGACGTAACGCGAGGCATGCTCTTTGCTAAGGCCGACGGCTTCCATTAACTCTGCAATTCTCGCTTCTTTTTCCTCCTTGGACTTGTAAAGGTGGTGGATTTCAAGCGGTTCGCCGATGATGTCGGCGACCGTCATGCGGGGGTCAAGGGAGCTATAGGGGTCTTGGAAGACGATGGTGGCGTTGCGCCTAAATTCGCGCAAAGCCGCCTTGCCTTTGATCTGCTTGCCGTTGAAGTAGACCTCGCCGCCTGTAGGGGTGTATAGCTGCAAGATCGTTCGCCCTAAGGTGGTCTTGCCGCATCCGGATTCGCCGACTAAGCCGAGGGTCTCGCCGCGTTTGATGGAGAAGGTGACGTCATCGACGGCTTTCAGGGGCACGGTCTTGAAGACGCCAAGGTTGATGGGGAAGTACATCTTGAGGTTATGGACCTCGAGGATGTTGTCGTCTTTGACGTCGTGCGCGACGCGCTTGACTTCGGTGTCGAGGAGGGAGAGGTCCTGATTCTGGACGAGATTATCGTTTTCCATGGTGTCTGCCCCTCACTTTCTTTGTTTCGGCGATGACGGCTCCGTTATAGACGAAGGGTTTTCCTTCTGGGGTCCCGTTAACGACATCGATTTCGCCTTTGTCGTGCAATTCTTTGATCATGCGCCAGCAGGCGGCGGCGTGGCCGTTTTCGTTGCAGGTGACTTCGGCCGGGTATTTTTCGATGCAAATCTCCATGCATTTGCGGCAGCGCGAGGAGAACGCGCAGCCTTTGGGCAAGCAGAAGAGGTCGACGGGGTTGCCGGCGATGGGCTCGAGCTTCTCGCCGTTTTGGTTGAGCTTCGGCATCGACTTAAGCAAGCCTTTGGTATATTCATGCTGCGGGTTATAGAAGATATCTTCCACGGTGCCGCGCTCGACGATGCGCCCGGCGTACATGATGTTGACCTTGTCGCAGATCTGGGCGACGACGCCGAGGTCATGGGTGATGATGATAATGGCCATGCCGTATTCCTTCTGTAACCTCTTGAGGAGGTCGAGGATCTGGGCTTGGATGGTGACGTCGAGGGCGGTGGTGGGCTCGTCGGCGATAAGGATGTCGGGGCGTTCCACCAAAGCCATGGCGATCATGCAGCGTTGCAACATGCCGCCGCTTAACTCGAAGGGGTATTGCTTCATGCGCTTCTCGGGTTCGGTGATGCCGACTTCCTCGAGCATCTTGAGAGCTTTGCGGTGGGCGCTATGCTTGGTTTCCTTATAGGCGGAGACGACGGAATCGCGGTAATCCAGGCGGGCACGCAAGGCTTTCTTGATGTCCACGAAACGTTCACGACGGGGTGTCAAATGGACGCGCCTACGGTAGGAAGAGACGTATTTCCTTAGTTTCTTTTTCGCGTCGGATAAATCCTTTTTCGCCGTCAAAAGTAAGGTTTTTTCGTTCTTTAGGGTCAAGGAATAGACTTCCTTTTCCTCTTTGGAGAAGGAAGAGACGTCCTTGGCAAGGAGGACTTCGACCTTCTTTTCCTGGATGGCGCATTGCTCTTGCGCGATGCGGATGGCCGCGGCGAGGGCTTTGGCCTCTTTTTGGGCTAGGCCCTCCTCCACGCTTGGGGCGGGGGCTAGGTCGAAGAACTTTTTGAGGTAGGTGAAGATACTCGCGCGGAGAGCTTTGTTGTAGCTTGGGACGCCTTTGCGGAATTCCCGGTCTTTCTCTTTTTTGAGTTTGCGGTAGGCGCCGATGGCCTCGGCGCGTTTTTCGACGAGGAGCTTCTTATCGTCGATGAGCTTCTGCTCGATTTCGGCGAGGTCGATTTTGGTCTGCTCGCGTTCGGGGTGGTTGCGGATGCCGCGTTTCATGGCGACGATGCGCTGCTCATCGGAACGGATGGCGTTTTCGATGTCGTAAAGGGCTTGTTCGATAGGGTTCTTCGCGTGGATGAGGATGGCTTCGCGGAGTTGGTTCCCGATGGACCAGGTGGGGTTAAGGGAAGTCATCGCGTCCTGGAAGATGATGGAGATGCGGTTGCCACGGATATGGCGCATCTCTTTCTCGGTGAGCTTGAGCAAGTCGGTGCCGTTATAGTAGACGCGGCCGCGGCTGGTGTCGATGGCCCCGTTTTTGTCCAAGATACGCATGATCGAATAGGCGGTGACGGATTTGCCCGAGCCCGATTCACCGACGATGCCGAGGACTTCGCCAGCCTTCAGTTTGAAATAGACGCCATTGACGGCGAGTACCCTGCCCGCGTCGATCTTAAAGGACGTGTTCAGGTCTTTGACTTCGAGTAATTGGAATGTTTTTGCCATGGTACACCTCCTTTATTTCTGTAATTTCGGATCGAATGCGTCGCGCAAACCATCGCCAAGCAGGTTCAACGAAAGGACGATGAGGCAGATGGTGATGGCGGGGATGAGGAACATGAACAGCTTCGGGTCGCCGGCGATGGTGATGTAGGACTGCGAATCGCTGGCGATGGAGCCTAGGGACGGGGTGGGGTATTTGACGCCAAGGCCGAGGTAAGACAAGAAGGACTCAGTGAAGATGGCGCTAGGGATCTGCAACGCGGCGGAAATGATGATGACGCTCATGGAGTTGGGGATGAGGTGGCGGAAGATGATCCTGCGGGTAGGGGCGCCCATGGCTTTGGCGGCCATGACGTATTCTTGCTTACGGAGGTTTAATACCTGGCCGCGGACAAGGCGGCACATACCTACCCAGTAAAGCAACGCGAATACCACGAAAATCGCCACAAATCCCGAACCTAATTGGGCTAAAGGCCCATCGGCGTTGGTGTCAAACACCGCGGCTAAGGACGAGGAAAGAAGGATGATGATGAGGATATCGGGCAAGGAATAGATGA
Source organism: Bacilli bacterium (assembly GCA_017626815.1). Classification (GTDB taxonomy): domain Bacteria; phylum Bacillota_I; class Bacilli_A; order RFN20; family CAG-826; genus Alloenteromonas. The sequence continues at coordinate 5,309 of JAGAHY010000200.1, forward strand.
CGTCGACGATACGCATGACGATGAGGTCGAACTTGCCTCCGAGGAAGCCGCAAAGGGCCCCGATGGTGCCGCCGATGATGAGGACGATGATGGCGGCGAAGAAGCCGACGATCAAACTGGTCCTCGCACCGACTAAGACGCGGATGAAGTAATCATGGCCGTTGGCGTCGGTGCCGAAGATATGGGGCCAGACGAAGGTACCGGCCTCTTTCGCCTCTAGTTCTAAGGGGGCGTAAGCAAAGGGCTGGAGATAGTTGAAACTGGCGTCAGGCCTATTGACGTAACGGTAGCAGAGGACCTCGTCGAACGTGTAGGGATAAAATAGCGGGACGATGAAGACCAAGATCAACAACAAGAAGATGAACGAGAAGGAAACCATCGCGACCGGGTTCTTGACGAAGCGCTTCAAACCGTCGACGAAGAAGGTCGAGTTGGGGCGCATGAGGTTGGTGCCGCGTTTTTCATCCTCCGAGGCGAAGGAGAATTTCTCGACATTGATTTGGAAACTTAAAGGATTATGACGTGCCATGTTCCTTGCCTCCTAATCAAAGTCGACCCTCGGGTTGACGATTTTGTAGGCGATGTCGCTGACTAACGTGAAGACGATCAGCAACAAAGCCAACAAGCACGTGGTGCCCATGATGAGGGGATAGTCGCGGTTTTGGATGGATAAGAAGAAGTAACGGCCGATGCCAGGGACTTGGAAGACTTTTTCCACGACCAAAGAGCCGGTGATGATGGAGGCGAACATCGGGCCGAAGTAGGTGATGACCGGGGTTAAGGAGTTGCGCATGCCATGCTTGATGAGGATGCGGCGCGGGGGAAGGCCTTTGGCTTTTGCGGTGCGCATAAAATCTTGGCCTAAGGTGTCTAATGTGGAGGAGCGGACCAAACGGGTGATATAGGCCGTTGGGTATAGACTCTCCGCGATGACGGGCAAGATATAGGGGCCGATGCCTTCGACGCCGACGGGGCTAGTTGGCACTAAACTTAAGTTCACGGCGAAGACATAAAGCAGAATCAACGAGATGACGAAGCTAGGCATGGCCACGCTGGCGGTGGTCAAGACCATGATGATGCGGTCGAGGAGCTTGTTTTGGTGGGTCGCGGCGTATGTGCCTAAGATCAAGCCGACGACGAGGGCCAAGATGGCGGCGATGGCGCCGATGGTAAGTGAGTACTGGAAGCAATCGAAGATGATCGCGGTGACCTCACGGCCCTTGTATTTGTAGGAAACGCCAAAGTCAAATGCCAACCCGCGACCTAAATAGCGCAGGTATTGAATGAAAAGCGGTTGATCCAAACCATACCTTTCGTTCAAGGCCTGGATGACGGCATCCGACATAGCGCGTTCCTTCGTCCAAGGTCCTCCGGGTACGAACTGCATTACCCAGAACGTGACCGAGATGACGACGAGATACGTCACCAACCCGAGCAGGAGTCGCTTCAGTAGGTAGAAGGCGAGTTTTTTGTTCATTGGGTCCCTCCTTTTTCCTGCAAAAGTAGGTCATGAATAAGAATTGTCAAAGCTTTCATAAAAGTAAGCGCTAACATAGTGAAAATAAACATAATTACCGATTTATGAAAATACTTAAAAAATCCAAATCAAGCCAAAAAGTGGCGATGGCGTGGGATTTTTTAGTAAACCAGATGGACACGATACAAGCATACTTGTTTGAAAAATTTTCAATACCATCTTGGAAATTTCCAG
>JAGAHY010000201.1 GCA_017626815.1 Bacilli bacterium
CGTTAGCCGTAGGTGATAAGGTCTCCTTCAAGGAAGGGGATGACTTCATCCACTTCTACGTTTGGGATGGCGAGGCCAATAAGGCCGTCGACCTAGGCGCCGAGTTCACCGCGAAGATCGCCGGCGAGCACACTTTCTGGGTCAGCAAGAACAATGAAATCTATGTCGGTGAGCCCATCATCCCCGAAGCCGCCTTAGTCTTCTATGTCGACGGAGAACCCGTCAGCCTCACCCCCGAAGAGAATCCCGGCGATAACAAAGCCGTCTATAAAATCACCCTCGAGGTCGGCCAAAAAGTCATGATTTGGGTAGGCGAAGACAGACTGCACTTCTACGTCAGCGAAGAAGGCAGCCCCGTAGATAAAGGCGCTGAATTCCAAGCTAGCGTCGCCGGTGAGCACGTCTTCTATGTCAACAAAGACAACCAAATCTGGTTTGACGCCCCGGCCGAGCCCGTCCAAAACGTCTATTCTCTTGAAGTCAACGGCACCGCCGTCGATCTCGCCCCCGAAGGGGATCCTGGCGAGAATAACGCCGTCTACAAAGTTCCGTTAGAAGCCGAGGACAAGCTCATCGTCAAGCTCAACGGGACCGTGCTTCTTTTCGGTGACGAAGGCAAGACCTTCTATGAAGCTGGCGTCGATGGCGTCCATACGGTCTATATCAACAAGAACAACATCGTCTACGTCGAAGCCCCGCAAGCCACCCACACCTACGTTTTCGCCATCAATGGCATGGTCGCCAATATCGCCCCTGCCCAGATGAGCGAAGAGGAAGCCGGCACGAACTTCGCGATCTATAAAGACGTGCCCTTAAAAGCCAAAGATGTCGTCAAAATCGTCGAAGGCCAGACGAAACTCCTCTTCTACGCGACGGTCGAAGGTCAGGAAACCCTCATCGGCGAAGATTTCGTCGTTGGCAAAGATGGCAACTACACCTTCTGGATCAACAAAGAAAACAAGATCTATGTCGGCTTTTCGGAAGCCCCTGTTACCCATGACATCTCCATCTATGCCGGGGAAGCGGAGCTTGAAATTACCCCGGCGACGCTAAGTGAGGGCGAGCAGGTGGACAATATCGCCGCCTATAAAGACGTCCCCTTAACCAAAGGCCAAGTCATTTCCATCAAAGATAACGCCGATAATCTCCACTTCTATACCTGGAACCAAGAAGAAGGCAACGTCGACCTGGGCACCACCTACACCATTCCTTGGGATGGCAACTACACCTTCTGGATCAACAAAGACGGCAAAGTCTGGATCGACGCCCCCGCCGAACCAGTCAAAGACATCGTCATCAAAGTCAACGATGAACTCGTCACGCTCACCCCTGAGGAGAACCCCGGCGATAATAGGGCCGTTTACAAAGTCACCCTTGCCGTGGGCGATACGATCAGCTTCAGTGAAGGTGAGGATAGCATCCACTTCTATAAGTGGGATGCCGCCGGTGGCGGAGCCGTCGATTTAGGCGCGACCTTCACCGCCGCAAAAGCGGGCGTTCACACCTTCTGGATCAACAAGAGCAACCAAATCTATATCGGCGAGCCCGAGGATCCGGTAAAGCCCATCACCATCTTGGTCAACGGCGAGCTCGTCACCGTCGAGCCCGAAGAGAATCCTGGCGACGACAACAAGGCGGTTTATAAAGTCAGCTTGGACATCGATGACACGATTGTTTTCAAAGAAGGTAATGACTCCATCCACTTCTACATTTGGGATGAGGAGACTCATGAACCTGTGGACCAAGGCGCGACCTTTACTGCCACAAAAGCCGGCGTCCATACCTTCTGGATCAACAAGAGCAACCAAATCTACGTCGGCGAGCCCGAAGATCCAGTAAAGCCCATCACCGTTTTGGTCAATGGCGAACTCGTCACACTCACCCCAGAGGAAGACCCTGGTAACGATAAGGCCATCTATAAGGTCACGTTGGCTCTCGGCGACAAGATTTCTTTCAAAGAAGGCGATGACCTCATCCATTTCTACGCGTGGGACGCCGAGGCGGAACAAGCCGTCGACTTAGGCAGCGAATATACCGCCAAGAAGGCTGGCGAGCATACCTTCTGGATCAACAAGCAAAACCAGATCTATGTCGGCGAGCCCGTCGTCAAAGGCTATTCCGTTGAAGTCAACGGCACACCTATCGACCTTGCTCCGGAAGAAAATCCCGGCGACAACAAAGCCGTTTATAAACCGACACTAAAAGTTGGCGACAAAGTCGTCATCAAACTTGACGGCACGGCCTTAGGCGATGAAGGCGGCAACAAAGAATTCACCTGCGAAATCGCTGGCGAACACACCATCTACGTCAACAACGAAAACGTCCTCTACATCGTCGAACCCACCTTGCCGGAGCAAAGCGATTGGTTCATTACCTATGGCACCGATAATTTCGACTCCAAAGCCCACTTCTCCCTTAATCCTGGCAATGCTAAGGAATACATGGTGACCGTCGAAGCCACGCAGGGACAGCAATTCGCCATCTATAGCGACGACGAGCATACTCAGTTGCTTGGCTATAACAACATCGTCGATACGCAGCCCCTGGATTCCTTCTCGAATTTCCGTTACGACCGCGCCACCCAAATCTGGCACTTCGAAAAGACGGGAACCTACACCTTCTACGTCAAGCACACCTTCAGCGGCAAGTGCCTCTATATCGACTACAAGGCAGCTGAAGCCTAGTCCACATCCCACTCAGTGTCTAAGCTTCTAGACATTGATTCGAAACGAGGATGGCCCCCAACCGGGTCATCCTTTTTTGTTGCTCATAACATATCAGGAATGGGCTTATTTTGGGAAAATATCGCCTTTTTGATGGGGATAAACAGGTTTTTTGATGGTTTATGTTGGCTTTAACGGTAACTACTATTCCTTCTGTTTTTTGGTCTCATCAGTCTGTGGCGACTCTAAAAGGCGGCACGTCACCATTTCGTTAGGTCGTCGCTTTCCATCCTTCTTCCTTACAGTTTTTGTCGCCAAACGAAAAGATTTTGCCTCCCCGAAAAGAAACCATTTTGGTTCCAGTAAATTTAGGCCATGACGACATTCGGTATCCAACAACTTCAGCTTGGCAGCATCCTCCGTAATGAATCTTCCGCGGAGCATGCTTTGCAAGACCTTAGCGCCTCTGGATTCCGTTATATCGAGCTGGATGGATTCATGATCCATAAGACCCCCTGGATCGCTAGGGCGCTTCTTTCCCTTTCCGGGATGGGCATCAAACATAGCCAATCCCTCGATTGGAAAGGCTTGCTAAACAAGTCCTCGCTGCATCCGATTTCCATACACGAAGACCTCAAAACCTTAGAAGAGAACTTCGACCTCGTCCAAGAAGATATCGCCACTTACGGACCAAAATACATCGTCCTTACCGGTCTTTATCAGTTCCCTTATGACGACGAAGAGGAAATCGGTCAGCTCATCGTCCGTCTGAACCGCTTAGGGCGGAAACTCAAAAGCGAAGGTGTATCCTTCCTTTATCATAACCATTCCGCCGAATTCCAACGCGTCTCCCCCGATTTCACCGCGTTTGAGATGCTCTTACAAGGTTTAAACCCCGATTGGGTGAATTTCGAATTCGATTCGTATTGGGCTTTGGATGCCGGAGCCGACCCGCTGCAATGGATGGAGAAACTTGGAAACCGTCTGAAGCTCTACCACATCTGCGACCGCGGTTGTCGCAAGAAAGGGCCTTATGTGACCCCTATTCTCAAGGCGGATGCCATCGAATTAGGCAAAGGCTCGATGAATATCGTCTCCTACGCCAAAAAGGCTATTTCTTTAGGCGTTGACGCCATCATCTTGGAACAGCACCGCAACTACGCCGGAAAAGATCCCATCACCTCGGCGAGGGTCTCCGCGGAATGGCTAAAGGAAAATTTAACGTAACGGGAAGGAAACATTCAGGAAGAACATATTGTCCTTCACGGTGATTTCGACGTTACCATCATATTCTTCGGCGATGGCTTGGATGGATTTTAGGCCTAAACCATGGCCGTGTTTTTGTTTTTTCGTGGTCTTGAAACCTTCCTCGTCGCGGAAGCGCTCCCCTTCGAAATAGTTGTATTCCTCAATGAGGAAACGCCCTCCTTCTTTCCGCAAGGCCAGGCCGATGATGCGCATACTCGGGTCCTGGATGGAAGAGACGGCCTCCATCGCGTTATCGAGGATATTGGAGAAAAGGTAGAAGCGTTTGCTAGAGGGGATGAAATGGATGGGCGAGGCATCGCCAATCGCGGAAAGGCGGATGCCCTTAGCGTCGCAATCGAGCGACTTCGTGTAAAGGATGGTGTCCACGACCTGCGAACCCGTGTGGAACGGCCGGTCGTAGATCTCCACCGAGGTCTTGAGTTGCTCCAAGGTGTCCGCGGCCACGCGGTCGCCGAATTCGTCGATGCGGTGCCTGATATCATGGACTTTGGCGTTGATGAGGGCGATGGATTGCTTGGATTCCTCGAATTGCCGTTGTTGGGAAGCCAAAACCGCATTGGCGATGTCGAGTTCCCGTTGCTTCTTCGAGCCAAGGATTGTGTCCATGCGCAAAAATAAGGTCAGCAAGGAGAACAAAGTGGTTAGCGCAACCGCCGCGGCATAGAGGGGGACCGATTCGCCGGAATGGCTGACGATGACGCTTTTGGTGACGATCGCGATGAACATCAAAAGCGTGGAAATCAAAATGGTGCGCACGGCGATGGTTTTGCCTTGCTCCGTCCCCTTAAAGCGGGAAAAGACGATGCCAAAGGGAATCTGGAAGGCGAGGTGGACGAGGTCAAAGACGAGGCCATTGACCCACCCGGGCCATGAGGCATTGTAGCCAAAGATACCAAACGGAACCTGAAAAGCGATTTTTAATAACGTATCGGCCCCGTCAGCGAATTCGCGAATGGCGATGATGGCGATCCATGATAAGGCGAGTTCGCTCCCATCGCCGTCAAAGACGAGGAATTCCGTCGCCAGGACACTTAAATAAAGAAGGTAACTGCAAAGCATCCTCACCCCGATGGAAGAAGGGAAAGCGTTGCGGAAATAGCCTAGTCCAATGGCTAAGCCTAGCGTCACGGCCGCGCACAAGGCAATACGCAAGCCCCACCGTTTTTTCCGCCGAAAAGGAGCGAGCATAAAAATGGAGCTACCCCAAATTTCAAAGACCAAGCAAAGATAAAGCGGCACATAGTAGGTGCCGAACGTTTGCCATTCGATGAAAAACGAGGGAAGGATCATGCGTTAACTATTGTCCCCTAGCGAAGAAAGTTCCTGGGCGACCGCGGATAGTCGCGGACGCGAAATAAGCAACCTTTCGCCATTGCGGAGCACCACAAAGCGACTTTCGACGCCGACGATTTCGCGTTTGGCCACGAGGTAGCAGGAATTGATGCGCAGGAACCCCATCCCCTGCAAGGCCTTTTCGGCCTCCTTCATGGGTTGGTGTTTGCGGTAATCGCCCGAGGTAGCGTGGTAGATGACGGAGTGGCCGCTAGTCTCGCAATATTGGATTTCCTCGATGGGGACAATCAAAAAGCCCCCATGGGATTGGAAGCGGAGCACGGGCGCTTCTTCGCCGGAGACTTTAGAGAAAGCGCGGTGCATCTTGAGTTTGAATTCCGGATAGGAAAGAGGCTTTAACAAATAATCGGTGGCCTCGACTTCATAGCCTTCCAAGGCAAACTGAGCCAAGGAAGTGACGAAAATCAGGCAGACGCGGGGGTCGCTTTGACGGATTTCCTTCGCGAGTTCCATCCCATTCATCCCCGGCATCATGATGTCGAGGAAAACAATTTGGAATTGGCCCTTGTAGTCCTCGGCGGCGTCGACGGCGCTGCCATACCGGGTAAAGGATAAATCGATGCCTTCTTCCGCGGCAAAGTCGGTTAAGAAGTCGGCGAGAGTCTTGGCGTGGATGTCCTCGTCTTCCACGATGGCGACGGAGTATCGTTTCATGTCTTACATTATACGCGGAAACGGAATATACCCTAAGAAGAATCAGTTTTTGCTCGCGCGATTACAGTTTTTGGAATCTTCCAAGAACGTTTTCCTCGCGCGGATACAATGGAGATGAAAGCAGGTACCCCTATGAAGAACCGTTCTTATCCTATCGCCTTATGCGCCCTTTTACTCGCTAGCTGCGGGCAAAGCGGCTCCGCTAGCGATGTTTCCTCTAACCCATCCACCGCTTCTAGTGAAGTTTCTTCCACCTCTTCCTCCGAAATGGTGGCCTCCAGCGTCTCCGAGGAATCCTTTGACCGCACCCTTCCTAGCCGCGAAGGGCTTCCTTACGTCCAAAACCTCGACGTCTTAAAAAAACATGACTTCCAAGGACGTTTCATTTGGGAGAAGAAGACCGTCGCCGACACCCACGTCGCCTTCCGTTTCCACGTCAGTCTCGAAAAAGACCCCCAAAAGGCCATCCTCCATCTTTCCGCCGAATCAAAGGCCACCGTCTTCGTCAATGGCGAAGTCGCCGCCATCGACGCCGTCTTAAAACGCGGCCCCACCAAAGTGGACTCGTTCTACCAAGATGTCGATTTGGCTTCCTTCTTGAAAAAAGGGGGAAACGTGGTGACTATCCTCGTTCATTATTGGGCGCATTCAGGCAACGCCTCCGTCGACCCTGGCGTGGCGGGCCTCATCTATGACCTAGAAGTCGATGGGAAAACCTATTCCAGCGGCTCCTCCACCAAAGTGAAAAGGCTCGATAGTTACCGCAATATCCGCGTCCTTTCCGGCACGGGCGAATATCCAGAACGCGACCGCTCCACCTTCCTTTCCGAGCGCGAAATCTATTATGACGCCCGCCTCGAAGAAGACTTCGCTAGCCTAAGCTACGACGATTCCTCCTGGGCCAACGCGACCGAGATCGGTCTACCGGGATATGTCCCCTTTGGCGATCTCTACCTTGGCGATATCCCCGCGTTTACTTACGAAGAAATCGTCGACGCGGTCGATGTCGACGGCGTATTGGGCAAGACCATCACCGAGCCCACCACCGCCCATTTCCGCCTAAGCGAAAACATGCAGTTCCTCCCCTATTTTGAGTTAGAGGCGGAAAACGGCGGCGAAGACATCGCCTTCTATACCAATACCTACCGCACGCAAAACAATGTCTCCTTGATGGACGATTACGTGTGCAAAAAAGGAAATAACGTCTACCAGCATCTTTATTGGAGAAGCGGCTCGACGTTAATCCTCGATTTACCCGCGGGGGTCAGGTTAACCAAAGTCGGTTACCGCCGCACCGCCTACGACGCCGCCGAGATTGGTTATTTCCATAGTGAGTTAGAGGATATGACCACCCTTTGGAACAAAGCCAGCAACACCCTCCGCATCTGCATGAGGGACACCTTCATGGATTGCCCCGAGCGCGAGCGTTCCCCTTATGCCGGAGACTCCGCCAACCAAATCGCCGAAGCCCTTTACACGATGGGCGAAGACGGCTGGAAGATGCTCAAGAAAACGTACTTGACCTTATCCGGTTGGGCCAGGGAAGATGGCATCTTCCCCCTCCGTTGGCCTTCCACCACCACCAACGAATGCCCGATGCAGAACCTGGCTTTCTCCTTGACCCTTTCCGAGTACTACCGCCATACCGGCGACCTCGATACCGTCAAAGCCACCTTCCCCATCCTCGCCAATTATGTCTCCTTATGGAACCTCAATGACGATGGCTCGGTTAAATACCGCGATGGCACCTTCCAGTGGACCGACTGGGGCAGCGGCATGGATAACGAGCTGATGGAAAACGGCTGGTATTATTGGGCTTGCCAAAGCCTCAACGACCTCGGCAAGATGATCGGTGACACCTCCCACCAAGCCTTCTTCGAGGAACGTTTGCCTCGCATCAAAGCCGCCTTCGCGCCCAAATTCCGCAAAGAAAAAGGCTTCGCCAGCAAAGAAGGGGCCTACGATGACCGCGGCAACGCCCTCGCGGTGCTCTCGGGTCTTGCCGATGAAGAAGACTATGAAGACGTGGCCAATATCCTCATTTCCACCAAGAAAGCCTCGCCTTACATGGAACGTTATGCCGAGGAAGCCCTAGGCAAAATGGGCAAATACGAAGCCCTCAAAGACCGCATCCTCGACCGTTATCAACCCATGATCGACTATGACGAGTCGACCTTATGGGAAGTCTGGAGCCCCAAGCCTAAAGATGGCACGATCAACCACGGATGGTCGGGCGGACCACTGCTGGCGATGGCCAAATATTACGCCGGCATCGTCCCCACTTCCGGCGGATACGCGACCTATGATGTCACCCCCGATGCCCGTTTAGGGGAGTTCGAAGCCCTCGCGCCCACCCCTAGAGGCAACATTATCTTATCTTATAAAGGCAACACCCTGATCATCTCCGGCCCTAGCGGAGGCACCCTCACCCTCAATGATTCTTTCGGTGAAGTCCTTCAAGTCGAAGGCTCCTCCCTCGTGGATGGAAGCTACGCCCTAAGTGGCGAGACAGTGACCGTCACCTTCGCCAACTAAGTTCCTCCTCAAGCGCCTTTGTTCCTTGCAAGGGCGCTTTTTCTTCGCAGTTTTTGCTTTCGCGCGGACAGAAAAAGACGCTCCCTCTCGCGCGTGGTTTCTTCTTTTTACAATGACGGCACATTCCGGGCCATGCCCGCATAAGGAGAATTATGAAAAAACTCAGTCTATTCACCCTTCTTATTTCCGCCGCGACGCTTGCTTCCTGCGGAAACGGAGGAGGAACCACCAACTGCTCCGTCGCCCCCGAGGCCACGCAAGCCAAAGTCACCAACGCCTTCCTCACCCAAGCCAAGATGACCTACAACAACATGAGGCCGCAATACAACTACTACCTCACCACCTTCAGCTTCCAGGAACTCGAGCTTTATAGCGATAACACCTACAAGCTCTCCATCTCCTCCTCCACCTTCACCGCCATCGAACTCCCCACAGAAGGCAATGCCGCCAAGGGCAACGAAAACGCCAATAGCCTCATTTCCTACATGGGCAAGTTCACGTCCAAAGTCGATGATCTTGACGACAAAACCCTCATCGTCACCTTCGAAGCCCCGACCCGCATCTTCGGCACCGCCGACGACAATGGCTTCATCGACACCGACAACTGGACCTCGACCATGAAAGAGCATTGGACCGACAAAGTCATGGGCATCAACGAAGAAGGCACCGGCACGGTCATCAAGTCCGAGACCAAATACGATACCGGCGCCGACTACCTCGCCGCGCGCACCATCACCATCAAGTCCACCTACGCCTCCACCGACACCGGCATCATGGAATGGGTCGATGTCACCAACAAGCTCAAGGCCTAATCGATTATGGCCAAGTCCAATATCTTTAAGGGCGTGGCCGCGGCGTTAGGTTTGGTTCTTCCCGTCGCCGCCTATATGTCCGTCCTCGCGTTTGACCGCGAAGGCGACGTGAACCTCTTCCTCCGCATCACCGCCGGCGGGCCCGCGGACGTAGGCAAATACAAAAGCGCCTACGAATCCAAAGAAGCCTACAAAGCGGCGGAGATCGACTACGAAATCCGCACCATGGAAGAAGGCTCCGTCTTGCTTCGCAATGAAAACGACGCCCTCCCCCTGAAAAAAACCAACGTCACCCTCTTTGGCAACGCCGCCGTCCGTCCCAATTACCATGGCGGTTCCGGCGGTCCGAGCAACACCGGCGTCTCCCTCATTGAGGCCTTACAAGAGGAAGGTTTCTCCCTCAACCAGAAGGTCCTCGACAAAATCCAAGCCAACGGCCACCAAGCCGGCAACAAAGACATCGCCGAAGTCGACCCCTCCATCTATGATGCCGCCGACATGGCCGGCTATAAAGACGCCGCCATCGTCGTCATCAGCCGTTATGGCGGGGAGGAAAACGACCTCGACTTGGTCGATAACGATGGCGTCCCCGAGCTCTCCCTCCACGAGAAAGAGCGCCAGATGCTGCAATTCGTCAAGGCCCAAGGCTTTGAGAAAGTCATCGTCCTCCTCAACACCGGCTACGTCATGGAGACCTCCTGGATCGAGGAATACGCCGACGCCGCCTTATGGATCGCCTTCCCGGGTTCCTATGGCTTCAAAGGCGTGGCCAAGATGTTAAACGGTTCCCTCTCCCCTTCCGGAAGGCTCCCCGACATCTACCCGACCAACATCGCCTCCAACGCCGCCATGCCCAATTGGGGTGGCTTCAAATTCGCCGACCTCGTCGACCTCTACCATAGTGAATACGTGGTCTATGCCGAGGGCATCTATAGCGGTTACAAATATTACGAAACCCGCTACGCCGACCTCGTCCAAGGCCTCCATAACGCCGACACCGAAAAAGGCGCTACCGCCACCGTCGGCGCTTGGGATTATGCCGCGGAAGTCGTCTATCCGTTTGGTTATGGCCTCAATTACGCGACCTTCACCAAGACGTTAGATAGCCTCACTTGGGACCGTTCGACCCATAAAGTCGAGGCTAAAGTCACGGTCAAAAACACCCACGCGACCGCCTCTAGCCGCCACAGCGTCCCCCTCTACGTCAATACTCCCTACATCGAAAACGGGTTAGAGAAATCCGCGGTGACCCTCATCGCCTACGAGAAAACCGGCATCTTAGCCCCAGGCGAAAGCGAGACGTTGACCATCACCGCCGACGATTATCTCTTCGCCTCCTACGACGCCGAAGTCAATAACGCCGCCGATCCCACCAAGAAAGGCAACTATGTCTTCGACGAGGGCGACTACGTCTTCACCATCGGGGAATCCTCCCACGATGCGCTGAATAACGCCCTTGCCAAGCGCGGCATCAGCGGCCTCTATGATCCCGAAGGCAACGCGACCCCGGGTAACCCCGCCCTCGCCCACCTCGAGCATCTCGCCAGCCGCGACCTAGAAAGCCACGCCAAAAACGAGATCACCGGCCAAGTCGTCTCCAACCATTTCGAAGAAGTCGACATCAACCACTTCATCCCCGGCGCCGTCGATTACATGACCCGCGCCGACTGGAACTCCTACCCTGACGCCGTCATTGGCCTTAAGGCGGGAGATGATGCCTCTGGCGTCATCAGCAAATACATGACGGCCTTCGAGTCCTTCTACGAAAAGCCCGCGGACGCCCCCGATGTATCCTCCTTCAAATTCGGCCAAGATAACGGCAAAAAGTTCATCGCCATGGCCAATGTCGCCTACGATGACGACGAAGCCTGGAATAGTTTCCTCGATCAGCTGACGTTGCAAGAACTCGCCCAAATCCCGGGCGAGAAGATGGCCAACATGGCAATCGAATCCGTCAGCTATCCGAAGAACACCTCCTGCGATGGGCCGGATGGTCTACAGACCGCCGGCGTCCTCCACCCCTCGCAGACCCTCGCCGCGGCGAGCTTCTCCCACGAGTTATTGAAACTCCGTGGCCAATTCCTCGCCGAAGACGCCGTCTACGCGGGTATCTCGATGGTCTATGGCGGTGGCTGCAACATGCACCGCACCCCCTACTCTGGCCGTAACTTCGAGTATTATTCCGAGGATTCCAACCTCTCCTACCTCGCTGGCAGGGACCAAGGCAAAGCCATGAGCGAAAAAGGCTTGCTTGGCGCGTTCAAGCACTTCTTGGGCAACGATCAAGAGACCAACCGCCATGGCGTGGCCACCTTCATGACCGAGCAGATGCTCCGCGAAGGTCCCGCCCGCGCCTTCGAAGGTGCGTTAAGCGATGGCGGCGCGATGGCCAACATGGGTAGTTTCAACCGCATCGGCGTCGTGCCCACTTCCTCCTGCAGGCCATTGATGACCGACTTGCTCCGCACCGAATGGGGTTTCAAGGGCATCTCCATCACCGATTCCTCCAAGGACGCGAAAAACTACATCTTCACCGCCGACGCCATCGTCGCCGGCACCACCTTGTTCAATAACGACGAGGCCCGCAGCGAAGAAGTGCGCGCCTTATTGGCCCGCAGCCGCGATGGCTATGTATGGCAGAACTTGCGCTTACAAGCCAAGAACTTCTTCTATAGTTACCTCCGCAGCAATATCATCAATGGTTTAAGCGAAGACACCGTGGTCCACAATACCATGGAATGGTGGAAAGTCACCATCATCGCCATCGACGCCAGCTTAGGTGCCTTGCTCCTTGGCGCGATCGCCGCCTATAGCGTCGCCTTAATCAAAGGCCGGAAAAAGGAGGCCAAATAGCATGTTGGGTAAACTCTTCCTCCATAAGCCGCTTCGTTTCTATCTGGAACTTTGCGGCGGACTCCTCGCGATCATCGCCGCCATCATCTTCTTCGCCTTGGACCGTCAGATCCTCGGCGGGGACATCCGTTTCAACGATTCCTCCCACCTCACCTTGATCTTCATCATCATCGGCGGGGTCCTAGCCATCGTGGATGCCTTCCTCCCCCTCCCCTTCGTGGGCATCGCCTCCGCGATCGTCCTCGGATGTGGGGTCGGTAGTCATCTCCGCTTAGCTTGCTTCCCCTTAGCCGACGTCGCCAACCCCGCCCCCTTCTTCACCGGGGACAAGATCAAAGCCGGCAACGCCACCACCCTCTTCTTCACCTTCCTCGTGATCTTCCTGGTATTCGCGCTTCTGATCGTGATCGCGAACTTCCTGCCCGCGAAGAAGAAAGAACAATAGTAGCCCTCATCTCAACTTAGCCCTCGCCTCACGCGAGGGTTTTTCTTTCCCTCAAAAAGGGCCGCAGAACCCCGCCAAAATGGGAAATGAGAAATCCTTCACGTCATTAGAAAAAGCCCTTAAAACGGGCATTTATTCCTCTTTTGTTATCCTTTGACGGCGAAAACCGTGGAAACGACCGTAATACCCTGTCCTTTCTGCAAGCCAAGGCCATAAATGCGTTGGACGGATCCAGTTTATCGCGTTTCCTAATTCCCGTTAAAAAACGTCCGCCTCGCTAGGAGACGGACGTCGAAGAAGGAAGTTAGGCTTGTTTGCGTTTGCGGTTTTGAACGATGGTCACGCCGAGCATGATCAACGAACCGCCGGTAAGAACGCCACAGACGATCGCTAACGCCTTCGTCGCGACGAGGTACCATTCCTCGGAGACGGTGATGGCAGTCGTATCGACATAACCATTCATCGCCAGGGAGTGCGAGACGCTGTAGGCGATATGTTTGGTGGCCGTTTGGACCGCGCGCACCATGACGGGGTCATTCGCGTATTTATCCAAGGTTGCCATCGCGTCGCCTTTTTTGCAGCTGCCATCCCAGAGGTCTTGGCCCGCGAGGACGCCGGCGGCCGGATCCATATAGGAAGCGAAGACGGAGCAGTCGGTGATGGCCGCGCCTTTGACGCCCCACTCCTTGCGGAGGACGGTAGTCATCAAGGAGTAATCGCTGCCCGCCCAGATGACGCCCATGCGGTTGAAGCTCGACATCACGCCCATGCCACCGCCAAGGGCCGTGCCCTCAAACGCGCGGAGGTAGAGTTCGCGGATGCTTTGCTCGTTGGCCCAGGTGCTCAAGCCATAACGGCCGGATTCCTGGTCATTGAGGGCGAAATGTTTGGTGAAGACGTAGACGCCTTTGGATTGGATGCCGCGGACTTCGTGTTCTTGAAGTTTGGCGGAGAGGACCGGGTCTTCGGAATAGTATTCGAAGTTACGGCCGCAATACGGATTGCGGTGGATGTTGGAACCAGGACCATAAAGTCCCGCATAGCCGGCGTTAAGGCAATCCTCGCCGATGCATTCGCCCATTCTCTTGAGGAGGTCGACGTTGCGGGTGCTGGCCATGATATCCTCGGAGGTATAGGCCATGCCATGCGCGCCTTCTTCGCCGCCGACTAAGCTTGCGGTGAAGCCTTGCGGACCGTTTTCATCTTTGGTGGAAGGGAGGGCCATGGAGGCGATGGGTTGGGTGACATGGAAGCCGTTATAGATGAGGTTGGCCATCTCATCATAAGTGGCTTGGGAGACGAGCTTATCGTAACGTTCGTCGTTGATGTCATCGACGCTGCGGAGCATGACCGTCGTCACCGGATTATCGAGTTTGACGCCCATGGCGGGGACATCTTTGCCGATAAATTCGGCGTAATGGTCCTGCATCATCTTCTGGACGCGGGCATCGCGTGCGGCGGTGCTGTAATCTAAGCCATCCGCCCACATTTTATCGTTGATTTTGAGGGAGACGGGGGCGCTAGGGAAGGTGCCGTTCCAGTTCGCGCGCGTCAAATAAGTGATTTTCTGGTCGGCGGTGCCTTCGTAACGGTTGAGGTCGGCGTGGGCGAAGGCGTTGCCGATACGGTAACCCGTCTCCTCGGAGGTCGAGGCGGTGACGTCATCGACGCCAGAGACGGACCAAGTCGCGACTAAGGAGGCGTCGCCTGCCGCGTCGATTTTATCGCCATAACCGAGTTTGGTGAGGACGTTATTGTTGGCCTCGTGGGCGTTATGGCCGATGGTGAAATGGTAGTCGCCATCGAGGATAAAGGTTCCTTTGCCCTCGACGTCATAGGAGGCGAGGCTACGCTTCTTGACGTCGATGGTCAACGTTTCGGAAGCGCCAGGCTCCAATTCCTTAGTCTTGCCAAAGCCGCCTAAGACAATCGCGGATTTCTCGACGTGGTTGGCCTTATCGTAATCGGTATAGGTCGGGGCCACGTAGATTTCGGCCGCGTGTTTGCCTTTCTTATTACCGGTGTTTTTGATGGTGACCGTGGCTTTGACGAGATCCCCTTCTTCTTTGATGGCGAAATCGCTGTAGGCGAAGGTCGTGTAGGAATCGCCATAACCGAAGGGATAAGCGACGTCTTTATGGTAGTCATAGCCCGCGGTATTGCCCGTGCCCATGACGAAGTCGGCGTAACGGGTCTCGTAATAACGGTAGCCGATATAGATGCCTTCTTGGTAGACGATGTAGTTCTCGTTGCACTTATCGCTTTTGCCCATGTCGTTGAACTGGACCCAGGAGGTGCTATATTCGCCCGTTCCCGCGGAGGAATTGGTGTAGGCGCGAAGGCCGAAGTTGACAATGGAAGGGGCGGAAAGGTTGTTTTTGAGATAGGTGTCGCTGAGACGGCCGGAGAAATTCCGTTTACCCGAGAAAAGCTCGGCGACCGCGGTCATGCCCGTGGTGCCCACGCCGCCGATCCACACCGCCGCGTCGACGCCATATTCCTCTTGTTCGAGAAAGTCGACTTGCAATGCGTTAGAACCGTTGAGGAGGACGGTGATGGTCTTGATTTTGCCCGCGTCCTTCAGGGCTTTTAAGCCATGGAGCATATCGCGTTCATTTTGATTGAGGACGAGGTAGTTACCGTCGATGCCATCGCTGCACTCAGTGATGGGGAGGTCGTTGCCCTCGCCACCGCTTCTGCCCAAGACGACGATGGCGTTTTGGTAATCGCTGAGCGAGGCTTCGATATCCGAGGTCATCACTTCCGCCCACGGGGCTTCGTTGATGCGGTATTGATAGATGTTGCCTCCGGTGGTGCCTGCGTTGACGCGGCGATATTCGGAGAGGTTGGAGATATAATGGCGGTAGAGTTCGACATTGGTGGCGGTGCTGCCGAATTCGGTGTTGAACGCTTTGCGTAAGCTCACGGCGTCATTGGCGGAGACTTGTCCCGACCCCGTGCCGCCATAAATGGGGTCGACGGAAGAGGTGGAGAACAGCGAGAAGGTGGAACCCGCGGCGAAAGGTAAGGTGTTATTCTCGTTTTTCAGAAGCACCGCCCCTTCGGCTTCAAGTTCCGTGCATAGTTTCCCTTCTTCTTCGACTTGCTGTTCGACGGAATCGAATTCCGAAGTGAAGTATTTGGCGTCTTCACTTAATGTGGCGGTATCGTTTTTGATGCCGAGGATGCTATTGAGCTGCGGACGGAAACCTTGCAAGACGACATTGCCGACGGCCCCTACTACCGTAAGGACGCCGAATGTCGCGGCAAGGCTGATCCATAATGCTTTTTTCATAAAATGGGTATCCTTTCGTGGAAAATCCCCGCCTCGAAAACTTCGCGGCGGGGATAAGGTTTACTGCGTTATTCGGCTTCGACAAGCGCGAGGGACGCGGTCAGGTTGACGCCATCGCCAACCGGGGCGCCGGTCTCGTCTTTGTTGTAGTGGACGATGTTCCAGACGATGGTCTCAACTTCGCCTTCAAGCGTGCCTTTGAAGGTCTCCTCACCGACGGTGATGGTATGGACTTTGTCTTCGCCGATAGTCCAGGTGCCTTGGAAGGTATCGCCGCCGAAGATGCCCATTTCACCAGCGTTTCCGCCATACTTCAATTCGCAGGTGAAGTCACTGTTGAAGGTGATACGGGCGAAGCCAGGAAGCGGATAGCCTTGCAAGGTGACGGACCAAGGCTGGCCTTCGTTATCGCCATCGGCATAGACGACGGCGCCTTCATAAATCGCGGAGACGACGACTTCTTTGGTACGGTCTTTGTATTTCTCGTTGACCGCTTCGACCCAAGCGTCTTTGGACGCATATTCGACGGTTTCGCTGACGAGAAGGTCGACTTGGCGGGAATAGCCGCCGGCGAAGGGGAACTTGTAATCCTTGAGGACGAAAGCGCCATCTTTGTTCTTGTAGCCGCTATAACGTTGGCCGCCGATGGAAGCCTCGAGGGTTTCGATGCCATCGTCGTCGACGACTTTGTATTTGAAGGTGACGGTCGCTTCTTCATCGACCACGGCTTTGTTCATGTTCTCGCCAGAGGATTGGACGAGGGCTTTGTAGAGGGTGCCGTTGCCCGCGCTATCCATTAAGCCATAGAACTCGAAGGCGCCGAACATATCGTAGAGCTCCTCATAAGAAGCGCCAATCTGGTAGAGAGTCTTGACTGCCTCGGAGGAGGCGGAGGAAGAAAGGCCAGTGGACTTGCTCTCTTCGGTGGAGAGACTGGTGGCTCTGCTATCGGCCGTGGAAAGGCCAGTCGCGGAGGAGGTGGGGTTGGAGGAGCCACAGGCGACCAATAAAGAGGAAGCGAGCAGCATGCCGAATACTAATGATTTCTTCATGATTAAGATTTCCTTTCGAAGATGGCCATACTTTAGAATCCCATAAGGCCAAAAACGAAAGGGAGTCAAAAACTGCATGGAGAAAAGCAAAAACTGAGAAAGGAATCGCTAATTAAAATAAGTTACGCGAGTACGCGCGAAGAAGAATTAGGCACTGCTGCTTTGCCATGGATGAATAGGATCGGCTCATCCCTTTTTATGTTGCAGGTAGAACATGGTTTTCTGCGATTCGATTTCCGCTTTGAGTTCTTCGTCGCTTGGGAGACAAAGCCTGTACTTCGAAGCAAAGAGATGCTCATTTCCTTTGAGGATAGAGTATCTGGCGATATCCTCGTCCGTTTCGTCGCATAACACGATCCCCAAGGTTGGGCTATGGTGGGCTTCTTTCATCCGTTCATCGTACATTCGGGTATACATATCCATTTGTCCAATGTCTTGATGGGTGATTTTCTTTGTCTTCAAATCGACGAGAACGAAGCAATTGAGAATGTAATTAAAGAAGACCAAATCGATATAGTAATCCTCCTTTTCGGTATGGATGCGAACTTGTCTGCCAATGAAGGCGTATCCTTTCCCAAGTTCCATTAAAAACGTTTGAAGATGACTAATGATTGCCTCTTCCAAAACCGTCTCCTTAAAGGAATTGTCTTCAGGAATACCCAAAAACTCTAAAACCATTGGATTCTTCACAAATTCGAGTTTCTTCTCTTGGAGAGGCTCGGTGATTTCAAGCATTTCTTCCTTAACGAGATCTTTCTTTTGGGAAAGGAGCATCCTGTGGTAATAGTCTGAGTCAACGTTCCGTTGTAACGTGCGTACGGACCAAGATCCAGCGATGGCTTCCGCCTCATACCAATCGCGCGCTTCCTTAGAGAAAACTTGTAGTAAAACAAGGTAGTGAGTCCAGCTCAAAAAAGATTGTGTCATCACTGATGAGAAAATGTTTGGATAGGTTTTATAAAACTGAACAAAGCGATAAATATTTGCTTTTTCAAACCCTTTGCCAAATTCTTTGCTGAGTCTTTTGGAAAGATCGATGATGATCTCTTTGCCGTAGTTTTCCCTTCTTGTTTCCTGTAGTTCCTCTTCTACGATTCTTTTGCCCAACAGCCAATTCCTTTGAATCAGAAAAACATTAACGGAGCGATAGGCGGCATCGCTAGCTTGTCTGACGATGGAAAACGCATCGTTAAAAATGTCATTGGTGTTCTGATATTGAATCACCGGCTTCATTTGTTTCATAAAAAATTCTTCCTGTTGTTGCACCCTTGTAAATCGATTAAATATAGTCCTATTACAAAAATGCAATATGTGAATTCTTTGCACAAGATAAATTTGTGTATTGCATATTGTAGCATGCTCAGTTATTATGCATCAAGGCATATACAGGCGATAACAATGCCCTTGTGTATCACATATGCACTGATTTGAGTTATGCCCTGCCGCATATCCAGGATGGAGGTGCTCGCCCATGGAATACCACTTTGAAAACGACCAGGATTACCTCGCCTTCCGCGACTTTTTCGCCGAATACCTGGATAGGCATTTCAACCCGTTCTTCTTTCTTCTCGAAAACAAGTTGGACTGGGAAACTCACGGGGCTTCCCATGCCATCGGGAGGGCCCATTACGACGTGTTCCTATCCAAGCTATCGAAGCACCCATTTACGGCCCTTGCCATCGAAGAAAGAACGCATTGCAACGACGTTGCCTACGAAATGAACGTCGCGGTCATCCGTCATGAATTGGATACGGGAAGGAATTCCTGGTCCTACGATATCGAAAAAGAAGTCCGCGACCACAAATGTCTTTTCCCCTGCTCCTTCGCTTACGGAAATGCATGCTCCGTTTCCCTTCCCGAGGAATATGAGCCCCTGCTCGACCGCATCTTGGCCTTTCGAGACGCCGCGATCCGTTTCGATTCCAAAGAACTAGCGGCTTTCCTCGTATCCCACTACCAAGGCCTCGATGCCGCCTGGGCCGAAGAACGCCTTTCTTTCCTTAACAACTATTACGGCGTGAAAGAGCGACGAATCGAGGTCCAGTCCACCATCCAACGCTATCGGAGGAAAGAACAATGATCTATATCACCGGAGACACTCACGGGCTCATCGATTTCCAAAAGATAAAGGACTATTTCAAGCATCGCTACGCATCCGAAAACGACGTCCTTATCATCCTTGGCGACGCCGGGATCGTCTGGAGCGAGCAAGACTGCTATATCACCCAATATGGTTTGCTTCGCCCTACCATCCTTTTCATCGATGGGAACCATGAGAACTTCCCTCTTTTAAACCAATTCCCCGTCGTCGAGCGATTCGGGGCAAAGGTCCACTATCTTGGACGAAAGGTCTATCACGTCCTGCGCGGGGAAATCCTCCATATCAACGGCCTTTCTTTCCTTTGCCTAGGCGGGGCAACATCCATCGACAAGGCCTATCGGACCCCAGGGCTA
>JAGAHY010000202.1 GCA_017626815.1 Bacilli bacterium
GGAAGAACTCCCCGAGAAAGACCGTAATCCCCTCACCAGGTTTTTCTACCACGTTATGGGCGCGCTTGGCGTGCGCATCACCTTAGCGGTACTCTTTGTAGGTTCGGCCGCGGCGACGATTACCGGCATCATCGGAAATAACTATGTCGCGGATCACCGCGTTGAATATTATGATTCTTCTTATGTCGATTACACGGAACGTTTGTCCCAAACTAGCGGCGTGAGTTTATCGTTAATCGATGAATTCCGACGCCCGGAAATCTCCAAGTCCGTCCCCAATGAATATACGTATACCATCATCGGCACCTATAACTGGCAGAAAATGAACCCCGTGAATTATCGAGCCTATTTTTGGAACGATAAATTTAATCTCTCTTTTGCCCTATCTTCTTATAACGCGGATAACCGTCCCATCTACACCGCCGCAGCTACCTGCTACGATTCAAACCGCAGCTACAGCGGCTTAGTCGAATATGATGAAAATGGCAAACAGGTTCTCTCCTTCTTGGTCAAATCCGATGAAGTAGACAATCCGGCTTACCGCGTTGAGCGACTCGATATTACCGAAAAAGCTTCGCAATACCTGCGCGAAAATGATTTTGAACAGATTTGGCTTTCCATCATTAACGAACAATTGGACTTAGAGTTCACCAACTTCTATCAAGACTGCCATCGGCCTTATCTTGAAGGCGACCGGCGCTATAGCGAAACTGCCCGCGTCTTCGCGTTATTACTCGTTTTCGGCACCGCAGCCACAGCCGCTTTTGCCTTCGCTTTGTTCTATGCGATGGTATATGGCGAAAAGCATACCCGAAAGCATTTCATCCACTCGGATGCGCTACTAGGCTACGAAGCCTACCGAGGGACAATGAAGAAAGATATCCGCTTCTCACCATTTTTGCCTGAGACATTCTTTGAAATTCTAGGTATCGCGCTCGTCGCCATCGGCGCCTTACGCATTATCATACTCGTCGGCTCTTATCTCCTTCCTGGCTTTTATAGCGTCGAGAACGCGCAAACGCTGCCTAACATCCTCCTCGGCATTTATTTCCTTGGCATGTTCTTGCTCTATTTCATGGACTTCGACTTGTTCTTGGATGACCGACGCGTTTTGAGGAATATCGTCTTGTATTTCATCGCCTTCGTTCTGCTCTACTTAATCGAAGCGACGTTCATGGATTCTTTCGCCAACTCCGGATCCTTAACCTTTACCACGATCAGCAGCATCCTCATCCCCAATAACTTCATGTCCGCGACGTGCTATTTCTTGTTGATGTTCTTCCTCTTCTTCACGCCGAAGCACATCACCAAGAAATGGCAGCTCGTCGTTTTCCGCTATTGCGCCATTTTGCCTATCGCCTACATCATCATCAGCTTCATCATCGGCCATGGAGATTATTTCTTCGGTTGGAGAATGAGCCCTTGGCTACAATACTGGTTCTCGGTTGAGCGCCTCCCCTACTCGATTTTATGTGTCTCCTATTTGGTCGGACTATATTTCTTACGCCGCTTCTTCAAAAAGAAATATGGCGAAGAAGGCGCGAAACGTTACTTCATGGGCAACCGATTCCTGTTCTTAAAAAACGCGATGGCTTGCAGCATCGTGCTTGCCGTATGGACTATCGAACTCATCTTCGCAAACGACAAAGGGCTCAACCGCCTCGGCATCGGGGTCAACACTTCTTTGATCGTCCTCGTTCCCTTCTTGATGTTCTATCACCCCCATAAAGGACCTCGAAACTTGGTCTTTGACTGGTTCATCCTCGCTCTTTATGGCATCGCGATCAGCTATGTTTATATCATGCTCGGCATCGCTTTTATCGTATAAAGGAGGAATCCCCATGGAATTTGAAGACGTCTTACGAAAAAGAGGATCGGTCCGGAAATATCGCCCTGAGTCTCTCATGGACAGCGAAATCCGTGCCTTAATGGAGGCGGCGATGCTTGGGCCTAGCGGCATGAATCTACGTCCCTACCGCTTCATCGTCGTCCGTCAGGAGAAGAAGCTCAATCACATCAAGTCCTTCTGCCCCTACGCCAAATATAACGCCCCAAACGCCATTCTTGTCATCGGGGACACGAGCCGTTCTCCACACATGTGGGGCAACGATTGCGGCGCGGCCACGGAGAATATCCTTCTCGAAGCCACCAATCTTGGCTTAGGCGCCGTCTGGTGCGCCATGTATCCGTTTGAAGATCGCTGCGCGCCCGTGAAAAAGCTTTTAGAACTAAAGCCCGAAGAAGAAATCTACTCCCTCATCCTTATCGGCCATCCTGATGAAGAAAAAGGTTCTCGCGGCCATTACGAAGAAACGAAAGTCACCATCATCGATGATTAATTGATGGCGGTTTTACGTAGAAAATCAAACGAATAGATTATTTGGCAATGGCCATGAGTTCTTTCATGGTCTCTTCATCAAGGACGATTTTCGACGCGCCGATATTTTGTTCTAAACGCACGGGCGAGGTTGTTCCGATGACCGGAATCGTCTTTGTCGGATGGTTGCAGATATAGGCGATAGCCAAATCGCTGACGCTGAGGTTTAAACGTCTGGCGATCTCCTCAATGCGGGCTAAGCGGGCGAGGTTAGCTTCACTTAGATAGGCGCGTTTGGCCGAGGCGACGAGAACATGAAAGGAACTGGGGTCCATGCTTTTGACGCGTCCCGTCAAGAAGCCCCGTCCTAATGGGGAATAAGCGAAATTAGGAATCCCTTGTTCTTTCAAATAAGAAAGCATCGCCTCGTCTCCGCTGACGCAGACACAGCCATCGCCACCGCCCCAAGGATCTTTCTTCCATGGGACCAAAGAGAAGTTATCGCTGACGCCGGTGAACGGTTCATACCCGTTTGCCTTGGCGATCTCATTAGCCTTTTCGACGCGTTCTTTCTTCCAGTTGGAACCACCATAACCCCGGATTTTACCAGCGAGGCGATATTCATTGAGCACTTTTAGGATGCCTTCTAAGTCCGCCCGATGGTCATCACGGTGGAGAAGATACATATCGATGTAGCCGATGTCCAACGTTTTTAAAGAAGTTTCTAAATCCTTTTTCAATGCGCGGACGTTAAGCCGCGAGAACGGCAGCGGAAGGCAGCCTTTGCTGATGACATAGTAGTCCTCGCGGTTACCATGTGCGCGAATATATTCCCCAAGGACACGTTCGGAATGGCCATATCCGCGCGCCGTGTCAAAGACATTGACGCCTTCTCTGAGACAGATATCCATTAAGGGAGTGATGTCGCCGCCATCA
>JAGAHY010000002.1 GCA_017626815.1 Bacilli bacterium
ATTCGTCTCCTTCCTTTCGACGACGACGTCCAGGACGAGGAGGGCGGCGTCGAGCAGGAAGGCCAAGAAGTTCGACGAATCCAGCGACTTGACCCTGAAGTTCTCGAACCCGTACTGCACCTTCTTGAAGCGGAAGTGCTCTTCGATCTTCCATCTGGAATGGTAGGAGAGCACGATCCTTACCAGGTCCTCCTTCGAGGAAACCTTCAGGTCGGTCATCAACACCATGGGCTCCTCTTTGCCCTCCATGTATGAAAAGACGACCGTCATGGGGGCCTTGATCCCCGGGATTTTGCAAACGACGTGGCTCGCCTTTACGTACGTCTCCCTGCCCTTGTAGGTCAGGGGAACGACGATTTTGCCCTTCCTTTCCGCGGAAAGCTCGGACGTCTTGGCCCTCCTGCCCTTGAAGCGGAGCCATCGGTCGTGCCGCATCCTTATGACGAAGTGCTGCGAAAGTGAGAGCATCAGGCGCATCAGCTTCCCGTCGTCGTATCCGCGGTCGAAGGCGAACGTGGCCGACCAAGGCTTCAGCTTGGCACATATCGCCCGAAGCGCCCCGTTGGTGACGTCGTTAAGAGAAAGGTAATCCCGTTCGGCGGAGGAGTGTATTTTCGTGAAAAGGCACATGGGGTGCTTGGTTTTCGCCGTCGCGCCTACGATCGAGGTGACCATGTAGCCCATCCCCAGATCGTTCTTCTTCGCGGATGATCCGTCCCTGACCAACGAAAGCGCCTCGAAGTGCTTCCCATATGGTTTTTGGACGTCGGAGTCGTCGACGGCGAACCAAAGGCGATCGCCCATCATCCTTATGCAAAGGTCCGCGTAGTTGGACCATACATAGTCGGGAAGGCCCTTCATGAGGTTGGAGTAGAGCCTGTTGTTCACCGCCTTGAGGGAAGCGCCTTCGGACAGGGCGTGGCCTATGTCGTTGAGCACGACCGACGAGGATTTCAGGATGCCGAACACCATGTCGAAGCAGAACTTGAATAGGGGCCCGGAATCCCTGCCGACTATAGTGGCGACGGTTCGCTTGACGAAATCTATGAGGTGGTGGCAGGCGTCTGTTTCTCGCGACATGTCGGTTTGCAGCCTCCTTTTTCAGAAAGCGTACCAAACGTCGCGTTTTCCGCCAGCCCGGCGTAGATGCCATCGGGGTTTTTCCGGCGGCTGGCATCGATTATTCGATGGGGCGCGAAAAAACCATGGAACTCAAGTAACATGCGCATATATGCGGATGACGTTCAGGTGTATAATTCGTAATCGCATATGGCTGCAAGGGATTTCCAACATAACGACATTCGCGTCAATGTCATCATTAACCTAATCCGTACGCTGACGATGACGGCCCTTTCGTTCATCACCTTCCCCTATGTGACCAGGGCCCTCGGCGATCAGGTCTTCGGCCTTTACACCTGGGCGAACACCTTCGTCTATTACTTCCTCGTCTTGGCGAAAATATCGATTCCCAACATCGCCATCCGCGAATGCAGCAAGGTCAAAAATGATAAAGAGGCGCTGTCTCATAAGGCCCAAGAATTCTTCATAATACAAGCCGTGATGACGGTCATTAGTTTTGCTTTTGAAGCCGCGCTATGTTTCTCCATACCCGCTTTGCAAGAAAACAATGGTCTTATCTTCATGCTCAGCATCAATTTCCTCGTCGGTCTTTTCTCCTTCGAATGGATTTATATCGCCCTAGAAAAGCATATCTATATCACCCTGCGCTCGATTATGACCACGGCCATCAGCGCATTATTTGTCTATATCTTCATACGCCCCACCACCAGCGTCGCCGGAGGAATGAATGAAATCTATATTTATGCCTTCTTCACCATCATGCCCACGGTCTTTACCGTCATCGCCAACCTGGTGATGTTGCCGCGTTACATCTCCTTTAAAAAGTACCGAAAATATGAATTTTCACCGTTAATTCGCCAATTAATTGTTCTTTTATTCATTTCATTGTTCATCACGGCTTATAACCAAACTGACTCCTTTATTTTGGGTTTCCTCGATAAGAGCAAAGCCAGCGTCGGCTCCTATTCAGTCGGCGTGAAAGGCATCGATATCGTCATCACGTTGATCACGTCTCTTTATGCCGTTTTCATGCCAAGAGCAACCTACTATTACGAGATGGCGGACAAGCGTTATTATCGTAATCTGCTTCGCTTCAGTTTCAACATCACTGTCTTCATCGCCATCCCCGCCATCGCGACCATGACCACCATGTCGCCACTTATCGTCTCATTGGTTGCTGGCGCTAACGAAGCCTCTTATCAAAACGCGAACTGGGTATTGACTATCCTCGCGTCCATGATGTTGACCTTCTCCCTTTGCGACAACATCTATACCGAAATCTTGCTCCCTCAGAGAAGGGAAAAGACCTACCTTGTCGCTATGCTGACCGCCGTTATCCTAAATGTCGGATTGTCCCTTCTTTTAGGCGGCATTGTCTTCAAGGACAAGCCCGTCATCGGCGTCGCCATCGGCACAATGGCATCCGATGTCCTTTTGCTGGTCTTCATGCTCGTGGTCACGAGGGAATATTCGCTTAAGGCGGTCTTTAACAAAAACACGCTCAAGATTGTTGTCATCGGCCTTGTCATCGGCGTGCTTTCTTATTTCTTGGCTCCCCTGCTGGTTAAAGTCATGCCGTTTGACGCATCTTTAACTTGGTTAAAAGAGCTCTTGGCCCTACTCACCGTCGTCATCATCGACGCCGCGATTTACGTCGGCGGTTTATTGATATTAAAAGAAAATCTCGTTAGTTCGTTTACTCCGGGATATCGAAAGAAAATGGAGGCTGAAAATGCGAAATTCCAATCTGAAGGAAAATAAAATCAAGCGGTTTTTTGCGGTTTGCGTTCGCGGTGTGATCAAGAAAGTGGCACCCGTTAGCTACGTCAAATGGCAATATCGGTACATCACCCACCACCGCTGCAACTTAAAAGACCCCCAACGGTATACGGAAAAATTGCAATATCTTCGTCTCTTTGTTTATCCCAATGAGCCCTTAGTCAGCCAGTGCGCGGGAAGAGTAGGCGTCCGCGATTACATCACCGCGTTAGGCCATTCTGATTTGCTGGTTCCCGTTCTTGGCATTTACGATAATGTCGATGACATTCCCTTCAATACACTGCCGAAATCCTTTGTCTTGAAAACCACGCATTCCTCCCAATGGAACATCTTGGTTCGCAATAAAGACGAACTCAACATCAAAGAAGCGAAAAAGAAGCTTCGTAAATGGCTTTCCAAAGACTATGGCAAGTTCACCTTGGAACGGCACTATAGCCCCATCAAACCCCAAATCGTCATCGAGGAATTTCTTGGCGATACGGTGACCTTGCCCACCGAATATAAAATCCACGTATATAACGGCGTGGCCAAAAACCTCTATGTCGTCACCGGCAGAGGCACGGATATTCGTTATACGCAGCTATATATCGACTGGACACCATTTGACGGCTCCCAGTTTAACGGTTGGAAGAAAGCCGACGTTTGCCCACCCCGTCCCGCATGCTTCGACGAGATGGTACGGATTGCCGAAGAAATCTCCAAGCCTTTTCCTTTCGTCCGTGCCGACTTCTATGAACTCAATGGGAAAATATACTTCTCCGAGATGACCTTCACCCCGGCGAAAGGAACGTTGATCCTTGATGACGATCAATGCGACTATGAGATGGGAAAATGGCTCGACATCTCAGAATATCTCCGCAAAAATTAATCTAATTTAATTTACAGCCAGGTAGAATCCGGGAACAAAAGTTCATAAAGGCAGATGCCATCATGGTATCCATCTTTGCTAAAGTCGCTGCTGGGCGTGCCCTCGATATTTGGGCATTCGTCCTTAACTAGCTCATAGGTCAACGAGAAGCCCACAATGGATTTAGGGTCAATGCCCGCATCCGCGAATTTAAAGCCGACCAAAGACGTTCTCGCTGCACCAGCATTGCAGCTAAGCACCGCTTCTTTAACGGTCACCTGATAGCCCTCTAAGGATCCGGAATCGCTATATTTATAAAAGGTATAGTCAATATTGACGATGACGGGGCGCGCTTTATCGCCACCTTCGGCATCCGTACCCACGAGGACGACAGAGCCAAAGTATTCGGCGTCAACAAGCTCGTATGGGAACATCGTCCCAAAGCCTTGGTCCGAGATGACCATCATCGCGTAATAAGACCAGCCATTGCACTTAATCTGACCATTATAAAGTTTGGAGAGATAGCCTCTGGAGAATTTTTCATAGAAGCGGTCAAGTCTCTTGTTTTGGGAATAAACCGTCTCATATAAAGGCGAATTATCCGCCCATTTACCAGGACCATTATTAACAATATCGGTCTCCCCGGCATTGCCAAAGCCCCAAACGAGATCCTTGCCTTCTTTATTACGGAACCACTCCGGATGCCATTCTTTGGCTTGGCCATAGCCATAGCAAGTGCTCGCGTCCGACGCCGTGCCGCCGCCATAAGAATTTCCATTGCCGCAGAAATAGCCACCCTCTTTTTTATTTTCCAAGGTGACTTTGGATTTGATGTTGGTTTGGAAAGCCTGCTTGGTCTGTCCCTCCCACACATCATAGACGTGATCGACGAAAGTGCCGCTTAAATAAGCACCTTGAGGATAGACCTTATCGGTATCGACGCAAGCGCATAGCCCAAAGATAGTCGGGGCTAAAAGAAGCAAACGACGCTTATTCATGGTTATTGCCCTCCTTAGCCTTGAATGGCACATAAGAAAGCCCGAACAGGAACATCAAGACCATCATGTAATTGGATTGAGAGAACGGATAAATCGTCGTGGATTGATGTGCCAACGGGATTTCATCCGCATAGAAGCAGACATAGAGAAATGCAGCAAGCATCATCCCGGTTACGGCAAGGCGGAAGAATAAATCATCCTCGCCTCTGGCCAAGAAGTCTCTTGAGTTACGCATCGCAAAGAAAACCAACGCCACAAGAAGCAAGAATGCGATAAGGCCGTTTTCAACCAAGAAATTCAAGGGGAAGAAACGAGTCAAATGAACATTGAGCGAGGCCTCATTATAGCCAAATAACAATGAGCCAAGGTTTATTTTTCCCAAATCGGGCGCCCCGTTATACAACACATCGTCCGCCACAGAAAGCGTATTGGAGACGAAGCCAGGGACGCGGTGGAAAATAGCGTTACAGAGATTGCTGATGAGATGGGCCTTGCTCTCGATCAAGAACAAAAGAATGACCACCGCCGCAACCCCAATCAAGACAAACCAAACAATTTTGAAGATGAAGCGAACTTTCTTTTGGGCGCCTTCATTATTCTTTGTCGCCCGGCGGATTAACGAATACACAAGCCCAAAGAGGAAGCTAATACCAATGAAGACCAATCCCGGAAGGTAAGGTATCACCGCGTTATAAAGGATTCCAATAAAGGACAAAGAAGCAAAAATGGCGAACCTTCTGCGGTCGTTTTTCGGTGATATTGCAAATAAGCACGCGCCAGAGGAGCCGAGCAAAATCGAGGCGATGCAGCCATATTTCAGGCTGACTTCCGCAAAGGAGAAACCCAGCAGCATCTTCCCTTCCGTGGAGACGGGGAACAAGACACCTTTGTAATAATAGAACATGCCGTTGAATCTCGCGGCGTAGAAGATGCCATAGCGGGCTACTGAATATAAACCGACGATAACACAGTAAAGCGCAAGTCCGCCAAGCAACGCATAGAGGATAAAGTCTTTTTTGGCTGCCTTGTTTCCGTTGATGGTCATGCCAAATAAAAAGAAGCCGAGTAGTCCGATGGATTCCGCCAGCATGACGATAATACTGGAAAGTTTATTGATGAAAGAGCCATTGCCCAGCACGCCATAGAGGCGGCAAAAGAAGCCACTGCATCCAATCAAGAGGAATAGAACGCCGAGCGGAATGATGACTTTCAAGTTCGCTTTAAAATCCTCTTGGGTGTAATTCAGACGCAAAAAGGGTATAGCAAACAGGCTGATAAAGAAGCCAAGAATCTCCATGATTCTCAGCCCAGTAACGCCACCTAGGCCAAAACAGGTTAACGCGACAAGCTCTAAAGTTAAAAACGCGAAGACGGTGTCGTAACGTCGGGTAAATTTTTTCGCTGATTCTACTTTGTTTTCCATATGGGCCACCCCATTATATCCCTTATTCAAATAAGTGTTCGTAATTCGGGTCTTGTTTCATGTGGAAGATTTTCCGACGGAGGAAGACATAGCCTAATATCAACGCGAATAAGCTTAACGCGGACATGGACCAGCCAATAAGCAAAAGCACCAAATGGACAAGCAAACTGCCTTGACTAAATAAAATGGAGAAGGCAAAGCCCATGATGGTGAAAACAAATAAACCAATACGGCCAAAGCGGAGCAATCTTAGACTCCATTTTCCATAAAAATCAATCGGTCCCGAATGATCGTCAGTATGAACTTTCTTAGGGGCTTCCGATTTTGGGGTTTCGCTCAGTGTTTCCGATATGACTTCGGCATCAATAATCTCGTTCTCATCTATCATATGGCGTCCATTATAGCGAAAGCTGGAGTTTTACTCCACGAAGAAGATTAGAGAATGCCTTCGAGCAAGATCTTTAGGCCAATTCCGAAGAAGACAATCGCGGCGAAGAGGCCGGCGTATTTTTGGAAAATTTTAATTTTGGTGCCAAGGAATTTGCCTAAAAGCACCATCAAGAAAGACAAGGCAAATGTCGTGACACCAACGATAGAGAAACTGATCATGGCTTCTCCGACCTGATAAGTGAGGAAAACAAAACCAATGCAGAGCGCATCGATGGACGTCGCCACGGCCTGCATCATAAGTTCGGGGAAGCGAAGTGTTTTGGCGACTCTTTCCTCTTCCTTGACTTTGAGATCTTTAATGAATTCCACAAAAGACTTCACCGCTAGCAAAGTCAGCAAGGAAAAAGCAATCCATGGAATGGCGGCAGTCAGCGCCTCCTTAAAAGCATAACCGACAAAATACCCTATGGTGGGCATACCGAATTGAAAGACACCGAAAGCTAGAGCAATAAGCAACATCTTTCGTACCGAAATCTGCGGCTCATTTAAGCCGTCTGCAGACCCCACGACCATCGCGTCGATAGACATGGAAACGGAAATTGACAAAACGTTAATCCAATCCATGGGCATAATCATATCGATAGGATGCCAGTTAGTAACTATTAACATTTTGTCCGTTTTGGACATGACATAAAAAATAACCGGTTTTTACGCCGATTATTCGATAAAAGCGTAGATTTCGTAGAGACAATCCCCAGAGTCGAAAGGCTGAATTTCCATGAAGTCTGATTTCGATAAAGTAAGCTCTTCTATGCTCGTCTTAAGTTCGGCGGGCACTTTATCGCTATATAGAATAACCAGCAGACTCGCGTTTTCCGCGTCGCTCTCATCCAAGAAACGTTCAAAGACTTTTAGTGGTGAAACATCATGTCCTCTAATCGAGTCCTTTTCTGCCCAAATGTATTCGCCTTTACGGACTTTAGTCCCGCCGATGACGCTATCCCTAGCCGCTAAAAACAGTGAGAACGTATGGGTGGATAGCCCGCCTTCAATGCGAGATAAATTGTCTTCGACGGACAAGTCCGCTAAGTCCATGACCGAGCAGCAAGATAGCCCCTGGGCAATATCGGCGGTGGGAATAATATGAACTTGGCCCTCGTCATACATCTCAGCAGCCATATTGGCCACCATGATTTCGTTTTTGTTGTTGGGGAAAAGGAAGATATTATTCGCATTGGCGCGTTTGAAAGCCTTGAGGAAATCATCGGTGCCCGGATTCATCATCTTGCCCCCGTCGATAAGGAAATCTGCCCCATAAGTGGTAAAGACATCGCCCACGGAACCATTCGGCACTACAGCCACGATCGCCGATTCTCGCTTGCCAACTTCTGGCTTTGCCATAACAGAAATACGATGGCTGATATCGGTGATGGTTTGATTATGCTGCAGAGTCATGTTCTCCATCTTGAAATGGACGAACTCGCCGAACTGTAGCGCATACTTAATGGCTTGGTCAGGCGTCTTGGTGTGAACGTGAACTTTAACCAAAGTACCGTCTTGGAACGCGACTAACGAATCGCCTATCGAGGATAAATATTCAATGCAAGTATCGAGATTAAACGCCTTAACACCGCCTTTTTCGTTCGTCAATTGTAAAATAAACTCGGTGCAGTAGCCATAGACAAAAACACTGTTTTCATCGAAGCCATCGAAAGAATTTGGTTCATTAGTCGTCCTGGACGGGGCGATTCCAAGGGTGACATCTTCAATGATTTTGCCACCCAACGCTTGGCCCATTCCCTCGACGATATAAAGCAATCCAGCTCCACCGGAGTCAATGACGCCAGCATCTTTAAGAATGGGCAATAATTCAGGGGTGTTCATCAAGGAGCTACGCATCTTCTCCAGCAAGGATGTGAAGTATTCTTCAAAACTTGTCGAAGAGTCGATGCGACTTAAAGCATATTCACTGCCTTCGCGCATCACGGTAAGGATTGTGCCTTCCACGGGTTTAATGACAACTTCATACGCCCGCTTAACGCCGGCCTCAAAAGCTTGTGCGAATTGCAAAACATTGGCCTGCTCATATTGGCTAAGAACGTCCGCTAATCCAGCAAAAAACTGGCTTAAGATTACGCCTGAGTTACCTCTCGCCGCCAAAAGCATCCCACGGCTAAGCGCCTTGCAGGATTCGCCAAGAGAGTCGCCCCCGCAACGTTCGAGTGCCTCTACGCCACCGTGGATGGTAGAAAACATGTTTAAACCAGTATCCCCATCAGGCACAGGAAAAACATTGAGCATGTTCACCTCATCGCTGTGTCGTTGGATATCCATGGCTCCCGAACGAATCATCGCCCGGAACATCGTGGCATCAATAACGTTCATCGTCGCGTCCAGAGTCTCTTCTTATTTCTTATTCAAAATCGATGTGATTAAGGCTTTTTCTTCGCTCAAATCAGCACTAATGGGCTTGCCATAGAAGAAAGCGGCGGCTAAACCAGGTCCCATGTTCGCGCCGGAGGTTTGGTCCAAGGGTAAGCAAATAACTTCCTTGGGCTTGATAACTTCCTTGATGCGTTGTTCCAGATATTGGGCCTCTTTTTCGCGAATCGAATGGGCAATGAAGACAATGTGTTTCTCCGGATCAAGGATGCGGTCTTGCATATAAGCAATGGTCGCATCTAGGCCATTCTTGGTGCCTTTGGCTTTGCCGATGGCTTCAGTTAAACCGCAAGAAGAGAATTCGCCCATCGGCTTAATACCCGCCATCGTTCCAAAGAAAGCTTTAGCCTTGGCGATACGTCCAGTGCGGGCAAGGAAATAAAGGTCGTCCATGATGCCCATTTGATGGAAACGGTTCTTGTTTTCCTCGAGCCATTTAGCCACTTCTTCCGCATTCTTGCCTTCGTCTCTTAAAGCGCAAGCCTCTTGGACGAGAAGCGCCAAAGCGGAAGCATAACGCTGAGAGTCGATGACATAAACGTGGACGTTCGGATAATCCTTTTGAACTCTCTCCCCCGCTTTCACAGCGAAGTTATACGTTCCAGACAAAGCGCTAGAAATGGTTAAAAAGACAATATCCTTTCCTTCTTTGGCAAAGGGCTCCATCACCGCGATCATCTGATCAATATTGGCGCAGGCCGTTTTATACATCGCCTTCTTGCTGATGGATTTGAAATACTCTTCAGGGGTAATACGTTCGTAATCGAGATCGCCCGTCTCGGTATGGCCATCGGGATAAGTGATGGTGCCATAAACGATGCCATCAACGCCAAAACGTTCCCGGTATTCTTTTCTCAACGCGCAGGAATTATCTGCAATAATCGCAAACTGATGCATAAAGTCTCCTCTTTCACATAATGTGAAGCGTGGTAATTCTAGCGCAACTTTGGTAAAGTTTGTCACATGGATTGGCCGATTATCGTATTGCTTGTAGCGCTGGGGATATTCATCGTCCTACCGGGGCTTATTTCCATCACCGTCATCCCCCCGATTATTTTCGATGCCATCACCGCAAGAAGGAAACCGGAGAAGTGGTCTCGCGAACATCCTTCAAGTTCCAACACTGGAATTGTGGAAATGTGGGGTGAATCCCTTCGTTTCCGCGAAAAATACAAAGAAGTTGAATCCGAAATTGAAGCGACTTCTGCGGATGGAATTCATCTAAAAGGTCTCTATTATGACTTTGGCAGTGATACGGCGGTTCTAATTTTGGGTGGCCGTCCGGAGACGTGCATTTATTCCCTCTACTACGCCTATCCTTACGCCGAAAACAAGGTCAACGTATGTGTCCTCGACCCCAGGGCACACGGCTTAAGCGAAGGCATCTATTCCGGATGTGGTTATAAAGAACAAGAAGACCTCCTTGCCTTTGCCAAAGTGCTGATACAGTGTGGGATCAAAAAGATAATCCTGCATGGGATCTGCGTCGGTTCATGTGCTTCCGCTTTCCTGGCCACACGGGAAGATTGTCCCAAAGAAATCAAAGGTCTCATCACCGATGGCCTCTTCATCCACTACTATGAGCAGTTAAAGAAACGCATCGCCAAAAACAAAGGGCCCGTTTATCCCACGGCCTGGATCTTCCGCCACAAGATCAAAAAGTTGTACGGCATCGATTGCTCAAAGGTCGGTCCGATATCCGTCTTGCCTTCGTTACGTCTTCCCTGTTTGATGATGGCCTCAAAAGAGGATATCTTCTCTCTTCCCAAAAACACCCAGCTGCTATTCGATATCAACGGGTCGCCCGATAAGCAAATGGAGTGGTTCGAGCACGGCCCACACAGCCATCTTCGGCGCGTAGACAGCGAACACTACGATCGCTGCGTCAGCGATTTTATCCGCAAAATTCAAAGCCAAGATTGAAGAATGCCCACCGCATGAGGTCCTTTCACGCGATGGGCATTTTCTTAAATGATTTTTTCTAGGGCCGGAAGTTTAACGTTAAGGAATTCATCCAGCTTTTCTAGAATCAATTCGGTGTTTTCGTCTTGCTCGGACTTCTTTTCTTTCCCAGAGAATAACGGGAATTGATACAGGAAGGTATAGCCCTTGCGGTTATCTAGTTCAGCGAGCCCCTCCACGCCGTTAACGCGGTTTAGGAACGCCTCGCGGTCTTCTTTATAGCCGTAATCGAAGAGTTCGATGTCGAGCGATTTCTTATCCTCGCCATTTTTGACGACAGGTTTGAAGTTCATCGCAAAGAAGAAACGATCAGGAATATCGGCCCATTGTCCGGAGCCGGCTTTTCCATATCCTTTATGTAGGACATCGGAAGTGAAGAAGAGGTACCCTCCATCGAGCTCAAGCAAGATTAACCTGCCTGAATCAAACAAGGGTTCTAGTTTCGCGTAAACCGCACGGAAGCGAATGGACTCGATATTTTTCATGGCTATAGCTCCACTTTCTCAAAGTCAGTCGCCGGGTGTTTGCACAAGGGGCAGACATAATCCGGCGGTAAAGTCTCGCCAACATAGGTATAACCGCAGATTTTGCAACGCCAGCCAATCTTCTTCGGGGCTTTGGGATCGCCGCGCTTGATCTCGGGCAGCGGTTTGGGTTTGACGTTGGCGAAATAATACGCATAGGTCATCGAAGGAACGTCGTTCAGCACCTTGGCTTCGGTGACCTCCGCGATAAAGAGAACATGGTTACCCGCTTCTTTCACTTCGACGACTTTGCATGAGAACATCGCATTGGCCTTCTCGGTGAGATAAAGCAGACCATTTTCGCCGCGCGCGACGCCGCCTTTATAATCCGTGAATTTATCTTTGTCACGCCCAGAGACGAAGCCAAAAGACTTAAAGATGCTAAAGTCCGCGTCTTCGTTTAGCACAGAAATATTGAATACGCCAGTCTTGCGAATCGTATCCGCAGAGAGATTGGCAACGTTAACCGAGAGCATGACGAGATTCGGTTTATCGCTGACCTGGAAGAAGGAATTGTTGATAGAGGCGTTATCTTTGTTGCCATCTTTGGTAATCAACGCAAACAGGCCATAGGAGAGTTTGAACATCGCGCTAAGATCGACGATGCTGCCACCTTCTTCCACTTTCTTTTCATCGGGACGTAAACGCGCCACGACTGCTTCCGCAATCTTATCCAAGTTGGCCAACTGGGATTCCTTTAACGCACTGGCGATGGTTAAGGTTTCGTCTAAATATGTAATTCCCTCAAGATCTGCGAGGATTTTCTTCATGTTGGCCTTTGCGGCAGGCGCCCAAGAACCATTCTCAACGAAACCGATGGTGCGGTTCATAATCTTATGATTTGCCAAATCATGGAGGAAGTCTTCCATCTTGACAAAGACGCCAGCATTATAGGTGGTCGCGCAAAGCAAGATGGTACCGACGCGGAAGGACTCGGCAACTAAATAAGAGGAGTCGGTCTTGGAAACATCGTAAATAACGACGTTGCGTAAGCCGCGTTCCACAATCTTTTTGGCCAAGATTTCAGCCGCGAGCGCCGTATCACCATAGACGGAAGAATAGGCAATCATGATGCCATCCTTGTCCTCTGGGGTATATGACGCCCAGCATCCATAAGCATTAAGAAGCGGATTCAAATTGCCTTTATGAATTGGTCCATGCAACGGGCAAATCATATTAATAGGAATATCCAAGGCCTTCTTTAACACGGCGAGAACCTGGGGGCCATATTTACCAACGATGTTGGTGTAATAACGTCTGGCTTCGTCGAGGTCAAAGTTTTTTGCCGAGGCATAGATGTCACCATTTAACGCGCCGAATGTGCCGAAAGCATCCGCCGAGTAAAGGACCGCTTCGGTAAGTTCATAAGTCATCATGACTTCAGGCCAATGGACCATCGGCGCGAAGACGAAAGTGAACTCATGTTTGCCAATATTGAGCTTGTCACCCTCGGCAACGATAAGGAAGTTGGCCTTGATGTCGGGGAAATAATTGAGTAGGAACTTCTTCGCCATCGCATTGATGACAATCGTGGTCTCCGGATGGCGGAGCAAAAGCTCACCGATATTTGCCGCGTGGTCGGGTTCCATATGGTTGACGATGAGATAATCTAGCTTTCTTTCGCCAAGGAGGAACTCCAAATTGCCATAAAAAACATCGCTGACCGAACGGTCAACCGTGTCGAGCAACAACGTTTTTTCGTCGAGATAAAGGTAGGAATTATAGCTGGCGCCGTTGGCCAAAGGATAGACGTTTTCAAATAAAGCGAGACGTCTGTCGCTGCCTCCAACATAATAGAGGCCTTCAGAAATTTTAACTTCGTTATGCATATGTGACTCCGTTTGAAACTATTCTACTCATTTTCCTAGCGCACGCCTACATACTCCCGCAAAAAGAAATCAAAAATCTTCAGGTATCCGAGTATCATGATGACATGGATAAAGACAAAAACCCATTCAAGCATACCCTCGGAAGCATTTCCTTTATTAAAAACGAAGTCCTTAAAATCGCCAAAGTCACAAGCATCATCATCCAGGTGATCACCGCGTTGTTCTATGCCTATATGGCCGTAGTGAATTACCAATCCTGGGTCTATGAGATTGCCTATGCCCTATTATTCATCGCCAGCGTTGTGCTGTTCATACTAGGATTAATCTACCAAAAGAAGGATGAGGACGAGGCGGAGGCCGTTTCCAAAAAGAAGCAGCATTATAAAAGAGCCAAATTCGTTTTGAAGTCGCTCAACTATGTGGTGCGTTTATTTCTCATCGGCATCGCCGTCTTCGCCATCATCACCAACGCCAATACCTCCAATGCGTTCTTGCTGACCACGATGGTCTCCGGAACACTGTTCTTCATCGGACTCACTATGGAAATCATCGGTTTCCTTGTCCTTCGTTATGTGGACTATCTGACTTTTGCCATCAACCGGGATATCGAAGAAAACGCTGTTCTCAACGTCGCCAAAAATGTAGCTAACCCCATGAAGTTTATGGAAGCCATCACCGACCGTATGGCTGGGCGCAAAGAGGAGGAACGCACATTCACCTCCAAAGAAGAGGCCATGGAAGACAACATCATTTCCCAAAGGAATGAGGATTTACGTAGGAAATCCGCAAAAGGCGAAAAGAACAAGCAGGAAAAAGCAAAGGAAAACGAAGAGCATAAAAAGCGGATTAAAGAAAACCTTCGCACCATCCGGGACAGGTTCTTCAAACCGAAAGATAAAGAAGATTGATTCTCTTTACTATGAATCGTGGGCTCACCTCGGTAAAATGTTGCCATGCAAAGAAGGAATAATTAAATGATCAATCGCAGTAAAGCAGTCATTGTCGGTACTGGTTTCGTCGGATCCTCTACCGCTTTCGCCTTGATGCTAAAGAGCATCTTCACGGAGGTCGTCCTCATCGACGCGGACAAGAAACGCGCCGAAGGCGAAGCCATGGACATCAGCCACGGCTTGCCTTATGCCCATCACATGGATATTCACGCTGGTGACTATTCCGAATGCGATGACGCCTACATTATTATCATCACCGCCGGCGCCGCCCAAAAACCGGGTGAAACGCGCCTTGACCTCATCAAGAAGAATTCCGCGATTATGCGCTCGATCGTCGGTCAGATCAAAAAGACCGCATTCGAAGGCATCTTGCTCATCGTTGCCAACCCCGTCGATGTCCTAACCCACGTCGCCTTGCAAGAATCTGGCTACCCCGCCCATCGCGTCATGGGTTCTGGCACCGTCCTGGATACCGCTCGCTTCAAATATTTGCTCTCCCGTCACCTCAATGTCGACGCACGTAACGTCCACGGCATCATTATCGGCGAGCACGGCGACTCCGAAGTCCCCGTTTGGAGCATCACCAATGTCGCCGGCATCCCCATCAATGATTTCGGTGCCATCCGCGGCCATACCAACCACGAGCAAAATATGCGCGAGATCTATAAGAACGTCCGTGACTCTGCCTATCAGATCATCGAACGTAAAGGCGCCACCTATTATGGCGTTGCCACTGCGATCGCCCGCATTTGCGAAGTCATCGTTAAAGATGAACACACCATGCTCCCCGTCTCCGTCGAGCTTGATGGTGTCTATGGATTAAGCGGCCTCGCTCTCTCCATTCCCTCCATCGTCGGCGCTTCCGGCGTTGAAAAAGTCCTTGAGCTCACCTTGAACTATGAGGAAAAGACCAAGTTGCTTGCCTCCGCTAAGACGCTCAAAGATATCATCGCCGGGTTAGACCAGCCCAGAGAAGAAAAGAAGTAATCCGGTTGTCCCTATAGAGTCGCCCTATCGTGGGCGGCTCTTTATTTTATTCCTCGTTTTTGGCGGCAGGTTTCTTCTTTGCCCGAGGCGAAAGGCCATATTGGGCACAAAGCTTTTGATAAGGCTTGCAACGATTGAGCAGTTTGGTATGGCTCGCATGATCAACGACAATGCCGTCTTGGAAAAGAATCACCTCGTCCGTCCATGTCTTTAATGCGTCGATGTCTTGGCAAAGAATCAAGCCTTTTCTTCCGCGAGTGGCATCCTTCACCGCATGCAAAGCATTTTTATAGGAATCGATGGGAAGGTGCTCTAACGGGTCAATTAAAACAAAGGGATTCTCCGTCTCCGGCAATAAGAACCTCGCCAAAAGCAATAGGCTTCGCTCAGAATCCGGAAGACGCTTTCCTGAAACCCCAAATGACCTAGAGTCAAGACTATAAAGGTTCAACGTATGGACCAAGTAATCATAGCGGGAACGTTTCGCATATTTCTTCGCGAAGATTGAGGCACCGATTTCTTCAATAAACTGTTTTCGATCTTTGATGGCTTCAAA
>JAGAHY010000023.1 GCA_017626815.1 Bacilli bacterium
ACCTCATCCAATCTTCGATGATGCGTAAAGGGGTCGCGGAAAAATTCATCACCAAATTCGCGCGTTTTTATACTCCCGCCATCTTCCTTGTGGCCTTGCTGTATATCGTTATATCCGGATTCGTCGGGGGTGCCTGGAAAAGTTCCGTCTATAGCGGCCTCGAAATCATGGTCATCTCCTGCCCTTGTGCTCTGGTGATTTCGGTGCCCTTAGCTTATTTTGCCGCGATTGGCTTAGCGGGGAAAAACGGCATCGTCATCAAGGGCGCCTCTTATGTAGATGCGCTTCAAAGCGTCTCTCTCGTCGCCTTGGATAAGACGGGCACCTTGACTAAGGGCAGATTCGAAGTCGTCGACGAAGTGGTGCTTGAAGGCGTAGCCAAACAAGAATTCCGCGATACGCTTGTGGCCTTGGAATCCTTAAGCAACCACCCGGTGGCCAAGGCGATCCTCACCCATTACTTAGAAACAAGACCGATGAATGTTTCTTCCTTTGCCAATGAACCTGGACTTGGCGTTTGCGGCCTTATCGACGATGAGGAAGTCCTCTGCGGCAATGCTCGCATGATGAAAGAGGCGGATATCGATTGCGCTGAAGAAAAAGACATCGGCGTCTATGTCCACGTGGCCAAAGGCGGACGCTATCTTGGTTATGTCCACCTTAAGGACCAATTAAAAGAAAACAGCCATTCCTTCATAAAATCTCTGCAAAAAGAGAATATTTCGACCTGTATTTTAAGCGGGGACCATCAACGTAATGTGGCTTCCATCGCCTCTGAACTAGGCGTTTCCTCTTATCATGCGGAACTGTTCCCGCAGGAGAAACTGGATTTGCTTTCGAAAGAGAAGGAGAACGCCAAGGGCGCCGTAGCTTATCTTGGCGATGGCAATAATGACGCCCCTTGCCTCGCCTTGGCCGATGTCGGCGTGGCCATGGGCGGCCTAGGTGCCGACCTTGCGGTGGAAGAAGCGGACATCCTGTTGCTTAACGACGATCCTAGTTATTTCCTCAAAGCCAGAAAGGTCGCGAGGAGTTGCCGTAACGTCATCATTTTCAATATTGCTTTCGCATTAGTGGTGAAAGTGGCGGTTATGGTATTGGCCATGCTTTATCAAGATGCGCTACCGATGGAGGTGGCCGTTATAGCGGACACCGGAGTGAGTGTTCTTTTGACGCTCAACTCCTTGCTCCTGCTTCGCCGCAAGATATAAAATGGTGGGGTGAGAAACTACACCAATCTTAGCCTAATCGTCACCCGCAGAGAATACTTCCCTTTGGTCTTCGCCTTGAAGCGGAATCACCCGGAATATGCTTTTAAATTGCTGGATATTGAAGAGCTTTTAGACCGTGCGAGTTTTCGTTATGCCTCGTCCCCGATCCCCTTCCTATTAACCTTAGGGATGGATTATGTTTCAGCCAAGAAGTGGATGCGGATTTTCCGTGTCGGCGACTTAGAGAAACTGCCAAAAGCGAAATCTCTTTGGGATAAGCTACCTTCGGAGATCCTTGAAGTGGACCCCTTAGGGAATTACGAGCTATCTTCCCGTCCGATTTATTTATTGGAACTGCAGGAAGACATTGAGATTCACGCGTTATTAAAACGGAAGGGATTCGCTTTTGAAGACATCACGTTAGAGGATCTTGGCTGCGAGGTTTGCTATCTGAGCAAGCGTCAAGCGACCGTCTTCAAAAACAAGTACGAACAGTATTCCTATATCTTCGCTTCGTTACGAAAGAGGATTATTCAAGAAGGCTTAGACCCCTCGTCCATCTTGATTCACGTCAAAGATGAAGGAGACGCGTTCTATCTTCAAAGTTTAGGTGAAATCTATGGCGTCAAAACCCGCATCAAGACCAATAGAACCTTATCTTCTTCTCCGGCAATCGATGCGATAATTTCTCGTTTTTATGCGCAAAAGTCCCTTCTTTTGAGCGAAGATGAAATAGAAACTGAAGAGGGAAAGGCCGTTTCCTCCATCATCAAAGAATATCGTTTGGATGCGTTGAAGTTCTCCTTGGGTTATACCTGCTTGGTGGAAATTTTGCAAGCCACGGGAATCAGTGGATTTAACCAGGACCGCGGCATCCTCGCGACCTCTTCCTTCACATTCGCGCCAGACAAAGAAATCTTTCTCACCGACTTCACCTATGGCAACTTCTATAAAGAGTTTACCGATGATGACGTCTGCGACGACACAGAGCTTTTATCCATGTCGGTGAAACCGAGTTACATCAAAAGTAAACTGGAGAAACACTTCAAGACGAACTACCTCCGTTATCAACACTTTGCCTTATATAGCCGCGTCAAAGAGCACCTTGACGACAAAATCTACGCTTCCCAGTTATTGAAGGAAGAAGGCTTCGAAGAAGTGTCTAACGACGAACCCGATGGCCTATATACCACGCAGGCCATCCACCTTTGCCATGCCAAGCAACTTGATGATGCTTTTTACTATCTTCCCGTCGATGTCTATCGCAGCTATGACTCCCGTTTCCAAGGTATCCCTTCCTATACCATCAACAAAGACCATTATTCGGTGACGAACCTCGAATCCTATATCCGCTGCCCTTATCAATATTATTTAAAGACCGTCCTTCCGCGAAGCGACATCAATACCCGTCCCCGTTATGCCGGCGTAATGGCCCATAAAGCGTTAGAAGGCCTCTATTCTCCGGATTATGATATGGAGGCTGCCATCGAAGAAGGAAAGCGCGCCTACATTAAAGAACGCGACGAAAACGAAGAAGCGATTCCCTTAGATGAAGTGATGATCGAATTGACCGCGAATAACTTAAGACGCTATATCCCTTTCTTCCTAGCCCAAAAGAAGGCGGCCAAGATTCTTTGCCAATATAGCGAGAAGCGCGTGAATTGGACCCTCGAAGAAGCGGGGAAGAAGTACCCGTTCAAAGGCAGTATCGATTCGCTCTACCTCGTTGGCGAGGGGCAAGAGAAATATTATGTGCTCATCGACTATAAGACGGGTATCGAGAAGTTCTTGCCCTATGAGGTCTTCTTAGGGAGGTCGACCCAGCTTCCGTTATATTATTATGCCTTGAAACAAGAGGGATTTGACGGGGAAAACCAAGCTAGGTTCGGCGGCATGGGGTTAAAGCGCATCTCCTTCCCCACGATCACGTCTTCGTTTAAAGATTCCAGGAAGGAAGTCTTATCGGGGGCTAACGCGTTTAAGGAGATGAGCGCGGACGGCGTCTATCTCAACGAGACGAATTTCTGGGAAGACGCGGATAATACCGGCTTTAAAGAGACCAAAGGGAAGCGTGTCATCACCGGGAAGGGCTATTTCCTTTCGGGCGGCAGTGGCTTATTTGATTTGCATGGCGAAGGCAATCTCTCTGGGCTCAAGGGGCCGATTGCCTATGGCCTTGAGGATTTAATCCAAGAGGCGGTGAATTCGACTTTGGCAACGATCCACAAAATCGAGCGCGGGGAATTCCCTCTCGCGCCGACGTCCAGCGACTTATCGAAACCTCCTTCCTCCACGAACATCGCCTGCACTAGTTGCCCGTATAAGGACGTCTGCTATCACCTGTTAAGACGGGATAAGAAGGATTATAGCGCGGTTGTCCACGAGCATTTTGAAATGAAGAAGAAGGGGGCATAAGGATGGGATTCAATGAGGAACAGCTTCGGGCCATCAACGCCTCCAGCAAGAAAGATATCTTAATCGCGGCCGGGGCGGGAAGTGGCAAGACGAAGACGCTTTCCGAGCGCGTCAACGGTTTAATCAAAAATGGCGACATCAAGCCCGACGAGCTTTTAGTATTGACGTTTACCAATAACGCGGCCTATGAAATGAAGACGCGTATTTTGGCCACCTTTGCCGACGACCCGGATAACTATGCGAAGATGCTTTCTTCCCACGTCCAATCGTTTGACTCCTTTAATGCGTATCTGGTTCGTCTTTACGCGGGGAGATTGGGCGTCGCGCCTTCTTTCTCGATCCTTTCGGACACGGTCTATGAACAACGCAAGCGCTTCGAGACCGAGGAAGCGATTAACCGCTGCATCCTCGATGAGAACAAACGCCATATTCTTGTGGATTTCATGTGTCAATTAGGATTGAAAAACACCGCAAAAGTCAATGATTTTGTTCTATTTTTGCTGAAAAAGTTCGAACAATTCACGCCTGCGGATCGAAAGAAATTCATTGAAGATTACCGCGAAAAATACCTCAGTGAATCTCATGCCAAGGATCTTTATGACGCGGTGGTAAAAGGCTACCAAGATAGCTTGAAATCCATCTTGAGGAAAGCCTTCATCCTCGACCGCATCTCGCATGTCATCGTCCGTGAAGCGGGGGAAGAAGCCAGTTATGAAGAAGTGCTTCACACTATGGATAGTGCCCTTCTTTGGGAGACTCCTTTAGATGACGCATTTATCACCCCAGATCAATGTAATGTTGACGATTTTTTAGGCGAAGAATTCCAAGATTTATTGGCTTTATCTTCTTGCTCGA
Source organism: Bacilli bacterium (assembly GCA_017626815.1). GTDB lineage: Bacteria > Bacillota_I > Bacilli_A > RFN20 > CAG-826 > Alloenteromonas. Next base: position 4,482 of record JAGAHY010000023.1, read on the forward strand.
GCGAGGCGTTTGTGGAACGCTGTAGGGATATCCTTACAAATCGCGGCGAAGTTTATTTCGCCAGGGTCTATCCTCATCCGAGAAAGACCATTAACGACTCTTCTTACCATGAACCTGTGTTTAAAGCGTTAAAAGAAGCCAAAGCCGTTTTAGAGAAAGCCGTGTCTTTGGATAGCCTCGAAGAGGAATGGGCGAAGATGTGTTTCTTCCAGGATGGCGTTTCTCTTCTTTTGGAATTATGTCAGGAAGTCAATGCGAAACTCGATGAATACCGCAAGATTCATAACGCGTTCACTTTCGCCGATATCACGGCTTTAGCTTTGTCCTTGTTCACTTCCCCGGAATATGAGGATATCGCGGAATCGTTGCGTCTTCGCTTCCGTTATATCATGGTCGATGAATACCAGGATACCAACGACTTCCAGGAAATCTTCCTCGAAGGTCTTTTAAAACCAGCGAAAGACGGCAGTAGAAGCCATCTCTTCTGCGTGGGTGACGCCAAGCAATCCATCTATGCGTTCCGTAACTCTAACGTGGCTTTGTTCCGTGCCAGGCAATCCCGTTACCTTCACGAAGAAGGGACGGAAGTCATCGCGATGAACAAAAACTACCGTTCCGCGAAACGCCTTCTCGATGACATCAACTTTATCTTCTCTTATTACATGCGCCCAGACTTAGGGGGGATCGACTACTTGGATGTCATGGAGCGGCTCACCTACGATACGGAGGTTAACCTCTATAACGTTGAACTCGAGGATTATGGCGTGCACCGTATTTTGCCCCCCGATACGTTTAAACTGGTGAACAATAAGTCGGTCCGTTTGGATCCTTTTGCCGACGTCGAATACGAATCCCGGGCGATTCTAGCCGATATCCAAAAGAAGCTTAAAGAAGGCTTCCTTGTCTTTGACCGCAGCGCGAAGAAGGGAGAAAGCCATGTCCGTCCCTGCCGATACAATGATTTTTGCATCCTTATCCGCAAGAAGAAGTCGGTGTTGGCTTACCAAAAGCTTTTTGCCGAAGCGGGCATTCCGCTAAACAACAAAGTGTCCGTCGACTTAAGGGAAGTCAACGCTTCGGTCTTGATTCAGTCGCTGCTTTCGGTGATTGGCTATATTGTCACGGGGGAGGAATGCAACTTGCCTCATGCCTTCGCTTCCATTGCTAGAAGCTATGTCTATCAATATAGCGATGCGGTGTTGCACCTGATTCTTAGCGGTAATGCCAAGGATGAGGAACATTCGGTGCTAAAAGCCATCGAAGAGGACCCAATCATGCTGGATTTGCAGCGTTTTTGCGCTTCTCACCAAAGCTGTTCCTTCTCCCAAATCTTCTTGGATTTACTTGACCAATTCCATGTCATCGACAAACTTTACCTCATCGGCGACATCGAGGATAACCTCTCCAAAATCGAATCCCTTTACGCGATGGTCCGCGATTGCGAGTCCTTAGGCAAAGGGTTGAAGGAATTCGTGGCTTTATTTAAAGACATCGCCAGAAGAAGCCTGACCATCGCGACCGACTCCGTCTTCGAAACCTCCGACGCGGTCGATTTGATGACCATCCACGCATCCAAAGGACTTGAACGCAAAATCGTTTATATGCCTAGCCTTGAAAATGGCATCTCTTCAGGCGACCTAAGAAGCACGCCGATGTTCCAGTTCTCCCAAAGCGACGGCATCAGCTTTCCTTATTTAGACTATCCTTTTGATAACGAGCCAAATCCGGAAACTTCCGTCAGTTATCTGACCCTCCCCTTAAGGCGGAAGCAAGCCCAAAAACTGAATGAGGAAGAACAAGAACATGTCCGCCTCCTTTATGTCGCCTTAACCCGTGCGGAGAACACGGTTTATATCGTCGGTCGGGATAAGGGGAGACGCAGCTGCTATGTGATGTATGAGCCAGTTCCTAGCTTTATCCATATCCATCCAGATCTTTTAAGCAAGGCTTGTATCAGCGAAGCGACGCGCAGGGGGTATCTGGCTTCCATCCAATATCCTAAGCAATATGATTTACCCTACGCGGGCAAGTTTGACGAAATCACTTATGCCGCCTATTCCTCGTTAAAGCAGCAATACCTCGAAGACGCCCAAGAAGAACGCGCTCTTGAATCGGCGAGGCAGGTCCTGGTGGAACTATACGCAGGATATGAGGCAAGGCTAGGTGAAATCAGCGACCTCGACGATGTCGCTAGGCTTTACGCCATGACTTTATTCCCCGTCCGTTTTCGGCAAGATCAAATTCATGATTTGGATTCGCTTTACGTGAGTCTTAACCGCGTTCAAGAAATCCCGGAAGAAGATCAAGACGATCTGGATGATGACGAAAAAGAGGGGCTTTCTGCGGCGAATTTCAGCATGACAAAAGGGGAACTGGCTATCGTTTTGGACCGTTTCCTCAAAGCCCTTAAAGACCATGATGTCCAAGCGGCCTTCCCCCATTTAGCCATTCCCACGACGAAAGAAAAAGACAAAGACTATAAAGACGACTTGCTTATCGATGCCTTGCTTTATCCATTCGTCTCCTTCTTTGATCACGTGCCTTATGTTTGTTACCGCAGCTACCATAATGAGGGCGCATTCCGCGATAAGGTCTATATTTATGAAGACCAAGGGGCGGATAATACCACCCGCGAAGTGCCTGTCTTGAAGGAACTGCCCGTCGATGACTCCTTGATTTTGTTCCCCAAGGTTGATTCTGGCCGCGCTTCAAAGAAAGCAAGCGACGAGGAGCTTCCCGATGAGTTAATCCTAGAACGCGGCAACCGCCTGCACAGGTATATGGAACTCTTGGACTTCGAAACCTTTGACACCTTCTTCATTCCCGTCGCCGAAGAACGCAGAACCATCGAGAAAGCCTTGAATACCCCATTGATGCAAGAGGCAAAAAGCGCGGATGCGGTCTACCGCGAATATGGCTACTATGACCCGGATTTATTGACCACGGGTTTTATCGACATGTTCTTTGTCAAAGATGGCGTCTATACCATCGTGGACTACAAATCCTCGCACATCGATGATGCTGCCTATGATGAGCAACTCCGTGTCTATGCGCGTAACATCATGCGTCTATTTGGCGTGAATCCATCCGACATCCGCCTCTATCTTCTTTCATTAGGAAAAGGCATCACCCGCCAGGTGAAACTATCCGATGAACATAAAGACGACGAATAACACCGCCATGTGGATCAAATAATAGGAATAGGAGAAGACTCGCCACCAGGCGGCGTCATAGCCTCTTTTCCCGTTATAGAAAAGCAGGAATAGGGCGGCGATGACGCAGGGGGTCTCCCATTTCGCCCAATCAGACCCGAAAACGGCGTATTGAGGTAGGGTTAAAGCAAACACGTAAAAGGTAATAAAGGCCAAGAACAAAGCGCCGATAGAAAGCAAATTTCGCAGCAATCTCCCATTCATTTGGTAAAAATCGAGATATTTGTTGATGCCGAAATAACCTAGGCCAAGCAGCAGACCGAAGAGGCCATAACCGCTGCGAAGATACATCGGGAAGTAGGGGGTGAAGGGGTCGTAGACAGAATAATAGAAGGAGAGGAAGATGAAAGCCGCCGGCAATAAGGCGAGCAGTTTTTTCCATCCCTTGAGTGTCAGGCAATATAACACCAACCCCACGAAGAGAATGTCGATGAACGGGTGGCCGTCTAATGTGGTAGGGGATATGCCGATCGAATTGGCTAGCGGCGGGAAATACAGGATGAAGGTCTCGGGAATGGTGATGATCGCGTACATCAGGAACACCCTAAGGATGTATTTGCCTCGATGGTGAGATAGCCGCATGCCCTCGGCGAGGAGAAAAATAAAAAGAGGGAAGGCTAACCTTCCGATGAAACGGCATGCCGAGGCGGCCTCGGGCGCGAGCCCATACATCTGCAAGAACACCCCAAGGTGATCCACGGTCATGAAAATAAAAGCCAGCAGCTTCAGCCAAAAGCCGTCGAGAAAGGCGAATTTAAATTCCCCCTGTTTGCCCATTATTCTTCGTAGGTTTCCAAGACGCTGGCGAATTCGAGCAAAGGGTCTTCGGCGTCGACATCATAGCCATAAGGCTTGAATTCACCGGAAACGACTTCCTCCAAGACCTCCGCAAAGCCGTCTTCGACTTGATCTTCGATGCTGCCCTTGGAGGAGGCGAAGATCAAAAAGGGCATGAGCCTCATGGCCTTTAAGGAAGAATAATCATATTGTTCTTTGATGAAAGGCGCGGAGGCATAGATTTCCTCGACGCTGGAATCTAGGTCGAGTAAAAGCAACACCAGCTTCCCTTCGAGATGATTCGGATCGACGTCGGCGATAGAATAGCCCTTGGCCTTTAAATTAACTTGAACCTGTTCGACAAGTGGTTTTAGTCGGGGCGCATAGGAAAGATAAAGCGTTTCGTTCATGTCCTCTATTATGCTTGCTTTAGGTTTGCGGGGGAAGCACTTTTCTATAAATAGAAAGAAAAGGCTAGACAAGAGGGGGAGAGCGCGCATAATTCAACCGTTATGAAAATTCGTCTCCCCTTATTTCTTGCATTGCTTGGGCTGGTCTCTTGCGGCGGCAGTGGCACTTCCATTAGTTTATCTTCTTCAAGTGCTGAGTCCTCTTTTTCCTACGGCGAGGAATCTTCTTCCATCGAATCCTCTTCGGAAAGCACGTTACCCCAAGCCCAGCGTTACGCCCTTGGGGAACAATACAATTACCATTGGCTTAACGGCAGGAATAATAGCCCTTCGTTACCGGCTTCTGGCGATGTGAACATCCTTGTCTTGTTCATCGAGTTTACGGACTTCCCTTTCGCCCAAGACGTGATCGACGATATGAAAGTGTCATTGGAAGGTAGCCTTGAGGAAACCCGCGGTTTCTATTCCTTGGCGGAGTATTACCACACTAGTTCCTTTGGCCGAGTAAACCTCGACTTCGTCTATGGTGGCACCCATAAAACGGGTCTTACCGCGGAAGAGGCATATCAGAAGTATTCCTCCCAAGCTGGAAGTAATTTCATCTTCGACGCGAGCAAAAAATACCTGCAAAACGCGCCTAAAAGCGAAATTGACTCGCTCGATAGCGATGGGGACGGGTATATCGACGGCGTCATCGCCTACTATTCGTGTTTCGACTACCGTTTCCATAAAATCAAAGACATCGACAAAACCGGTTACTTTTGGGCGTATTCCACAGCGATGGACGCTAAGGCGCTTGACCGCCGTGGCGAATTGGCTTCTTACCCCCTCCCTAACCGCTATATTTGGTGCTCGTTTGATTTCATGTACGAGCATCGTCCATCCCGTGACGATATCGATGCCCACACCATCATCCACGAAACCGGGCATATGTTTGGCTTGGATGATTATTATGCCTCGGATAGTTATTTCAACCCGTGCGGCATGGGTACGATGATGGATGGCAACTACGGGGATCAAGATTGCTTCTCCAAACTTGCCCTCGGCTGGGTGGAACCTTATGTGGTTATGGAGCCCTGCGAGGTGACGCTGCGTTCTTCTACCTTGACTGGGGATTGCCTGCTCTTGCCTTGCTCCGACTTCAATGGTAGCCCATTCGACGAATATTTATTGCTGGAATTCTTTACGCCCGATGGCCTTAATCAGTACGATTCCGATCCCAAAACCCGCGATTATTTGGGCTTGCCTAAGGCATATGGCGTTCGGCTGTTCCATATTGATGCCAGGCTGATGGGTTCTTTGCGGTTATCTTACGCGAGCTCTGGGGAATATGTCGAAGGCAGCCTCGATGACTTGGATTGGTCCGCTTATCCCCATTATAACGTCGCGGCCACCAACTGCCATAAAGAAGCCTATCCCGCCGATACGCGCTTCTCCCTCGTCCACATGATCGAAGCCGGTGGAAGCAATGACTTCGCCCGCGGGGGTACGTTTGCCGCGGACGATTTATTCGCCGAACTCGATTACTTCGATTACAATGATTACATGAACGCGTTTTTCCCCAATGAGGAGTTCATGAACAATGATACCTCCTTCCCGTGGAATTTCCTCGTGCAGTCCATGGACGAAGAAAGCGTCACCATTTCCGTGGAGGCCCGCTGATGAAACATATTAAATTTCTCATTATCCCTGCAATTCTCGCTTTAACTGGCTGCAGTTTTGATTTTTCCATCCATTTCCCCGAGATTTCCATCGGGGGTTCTAGCTATTCCTATTCCGCCGGCAGCGCCGCCCAATATAGCCAAGAAGGGGCGGTGAGCAAGGTCGAAGTCAAAGACAAACTCTCGATGCGTCAAATCGCCGCGAATACGGGCATGGACTATTTGCCCAATGAAGGGGAGGTGAATCTCCTCGTCTTGCCCATCGAACTTCAAGGTTATCCCTTTTCTTCTTATTTCCGTACCGACCTTGAGCACGCCTTAAACGGCACCGCCGAAGATACGGGGTATTGGGAATCTCTGAGTTCTTTCTATGAGAAGACATCGTTTGGGAAAGTCCATCTACACTTTGAAATCGCGGATACCTACGTCTCCGAACTTTCACCGCGCAGCGCACTCACCTCCTATAAGACAGGCGAAGGCAGCGACAATGGTGGCTATTTTGTCGAAAGCGCGCTAGATGCCTACAACGCCAAGCATGACACCCTTAAATTCGACAGCGACAACAACGGCTGGATCGATGGCATCGTGGCGGTCTATTCTTGCCCGGACTTCCAAAAAATGACGGCGGGTTTCGACGATGACGGCTATTTCTGGGCTTATACGTATTGGCTTGTGGACGATCCTGTCGTCGGCGCGCCTACGGGCAATCTCTATTTTTGGCTGTCCTATGATTTTATTTATGAGGCCGTGCGTACGCCGCGCGTGGACGCGCATACCCTCATCCATGAGACGGGTCATATGTTTGGCCTAGATGACTACTATCCTTCCCCGGATGCCGAGTTTGATCCCGTCGGCGGGCTCGACATGATGAGCCACAACATCCTCGACCATGACTGCTATTCCAAAATGGCCCTTGGCTGGGTGGATCCTTATGTCGTCACGGGCGAAGCCGAGATCACGTTAAACCCGAGCAACGTTAACGGGGACTGCATCTTGGTCCCTGCCTTAGACAAAGATGGCAACGTCGTCTATAACGGTTCGGCTTTTGACGAATACATGCTCGTCGAGTTTTATACTCCGGATGGCCTTAACGCGATGGATGCGCGAAACCGTTATCCAGGAAGGACACTTGGTTATACTCAGCCTGGCGTGAAAATCTTCCATGTCGATGCGCGCGTCATGCGTTTCAACGCGGACCGCAGCGGCCGTAAAATCAATCAGACTTACGTCGAAAACATTGCAGAAATCCCCTCAGATCGACGAAATTACTATGAAGTGGGCGCGACCAACTGCTCCAAAGAAGTCGCCTGCGCCGATTCTTCCTTCTCCTTAATTCATTTGATGGAAGCCGGTGGCCGGAACACTTTTGCCAGTGGCGGCCTCGCGGATAATGGGACGTTATTCAAGAGGGGGGATTCCTTCTCTATGACCCGTTATGGGATGAACTTCTTCCCCAAGAAAAGCGTCTTCAACTCGGGCGCCAACTTCCCTTATACCATCACGGTCAAAGAGCTAAGCGCTACTTCCGCGACGATCTCCATCACCAAAGCGTGAGTGGGGGATGCGCCCTTAGCTCAATTGGATAGAGCATCAGCCTTCGAAGCTGAGTGTTAGGTGTTCGAGTCACCTAGGGCGCGCCATTATTGGATTCTTATTTTGCTGTTATGGCGTATAGAAAAAACGGAGATTTCCGTTTTTTTCATGCCGTCTCGACTATGGCTTATTGGTTAATGTCCCAGGCCGCCGTGATGTTCATCATGATTTGCATGGTGGATTCGAGCACTTCTTCAATGGGCTTTTTGCCCCTTTCTTCATGGAAAATGGCGAATGTAGTGTAATTTTTGATACTAAATAATAGACAAAATAGTGTGTTTTCGGATCATCGTGGTAATCGATGTTATAAAACGTCTTTAGTCCTTCTTTGTGGTTCATGATGGATTCGTAAATCATCCCAACCGAAAAGAGATTATCCATGCTGTTTCGTCCATCGCATGAGATTTAACGGAGGAAAACCGGTTTGTTGTTCTAATGGCGCGGAATGGGCAAAAAAGGTCTATCATTAGTTGACAACGGGGGTTATTCCAATGAAAAAATGCTATAAATGCGATCTACAGTTCGATAATGACAAACTATTTTATTGTCCTTATTGCGGCGCCCCTTTGGCGATGGATCGGGAATACCATGCCGAATTAGCTAAAAAAGAGAAAGAGCAAGCAGAAAAAGAAGCAAAGGCCAAAGCCTGGAAGGATCGGGCTCGTTCGATTGACAAGAGATACGTAGCGGCTTGGGATGGATTCGTTGCTCTAAGGCGTGGAAGCCCCTATGCGCTTCCTGTTTTTCATCGGTTGGATGAACCTCGTGATGAGAAGGAACTGGCCCTAATGGAAGAGCAAAAAACCTTGATGGAGGATTTGCGTAACGCGTTGGATAAAAAAGCACCGAAAGGCTCTTTCCCAAGGTATGCCTCTTATTTAAATCACGAATTAGAGGGCGTAAAGAAACAAGCTGCTTCGCTGGAGACAATGGTGAAGGCGAAGGGCTGCAGCGCATTCTGCCATCAAATCATTTCCCTTTTTCTTCATGGGGGCTCGATTTCCCATAGGGGGGATACCCATAATGGAATAGAGCAATGTGATTACGTAGGGGGTGCGAACCCGAAAGACTCCGATGGTTTTAGGCCAAAGGGTCTTGAGACGGTCGGTTATAGCTCCATTTCATACGAGGATCGCAAGAAATACAATCTGAGAGAACCAGATAATTTAGCGGATTGGGAAAAGCGAGAAGGCTACCGCGTCGTTTATAGACGTTGGCCGATTCATGCGGAAGACTATTGGACGGAGACCACCCTTTCCTTCCCGAGCGGTGGTATTGAGAAAAAGATTGAAAACCTCAAGCGGCTATCCTCCTTCGAGGAAGAATTCCTGAAGATTTATAGTGATTTGCAGAAGGTGTATTCCTATCTTCGTGAATATTCCCGCTCTTACCATGGCCGTGATGATGCAGAAGAAGTCTTAAGACAATTCCGCGGTATGTTACTGTTCACCTTAGAAATGAAGGAAGAGCGCAAAACCCAAAGGCGTAACCTCGGCTACCGTTATTCGTCCATGGTCGAGAAATGATCATTATGAAAAACTTTCTTTATCCTATGTCTAGTAAACGGGGGAGCATAATAAAGGAGAGGGATTATTCGTAAGTGGGGCGGATAATGCGAATTGCCGCTTGATGTAGCGAAAGTTGAAGAATATAATATGCGAGCCGTCATCCGGCAAAGGATAACGGGCTTGGGACTTTAGCTCAGTTGGGAGAGCACCTGCTTTGCAAGCAGGGGGTCGTCGGTTCGAGCCCGATAAGTTCCACCAAAAAAATGGCTGAGTAGCCCAGTTGGTTAGAGCAACCGGCTCATACCCGGTATGTCGAGGGTTCGAGTCCCCCCTCAGCCACCATCTTGATTGAAATTGCTCCACGTCGTGGGGCTTTTTTCGTCGAATTTATACGATGGTGAGTGTCATTTTCATGTCTAGCCCGGCTCGAACCGGCGACCCGCATCTCGAGCTCTCGAACAACCTGGCCGAGAGGTGCGTCAAGCCCTTCGCCGTCGCCAGGAAGGTTTTCCAAAAATCTGGCAGCGAGGCTGGCGTCAGGCATACCGTCAGGCTGTTCTCGATAATCCGCAAGGCGGTCATCAACGGGCTCGATCCCTACCGCTACCTCGAGTACGCCTTGGAGAACGTCGGCAAAAGCCGATCGAGGCCATCCTCCCGTATTCGAAGGACCTCGAATCCCGCGATGTCGGAAATTAGCGGATCCGCAATCTGTTGGGACTTTTTGTCGGCGCGTCCTTATTGCATTGTTTTACGTCAAACATAAAACGGGGGCAACGCCGAAAGGCTCATGGCTTGTTCGCGATCGTCTCAGTTAATTAAAACGGATCCAAATCTTTTCGCCTTTCAAAGCGAGGCTATGGCATTTGACAAGGGCGTAAATCGCCTCGGCGTGATACAGGCCGTCGTACTCGTTTGCATCAAGACTGATGATGCGGAGCGCTTCGTCTAGTAGCGCCTGGGCCGATTGGACGCCTTCCAGTTGGACGGCATAATCCGTCATCGGCTCGACGACGTCTTCGTATTGGAAGACATATTCTTCCTCCTCGGTGTAGTAGGTGAATTCTTCGAGGTCGCTTCGGTATAGGCGGCCGAAAGGCACTCCGTTTTCATCGCAAAATTCATAGCCGTCTGAATAAAACAGCCACCTTGCATGATTCGAGGTTTTTCCAAAGCGTTTCTTGCACGCTTCAAAGATGTCGCAGTGGCTGCGCTTGATCCTGACAACTTGGGAAACGTCTTTCATCCAATCCTCGGCTTCCTCCAAACGGAACGCACGATAGGGCGTATCATAGCCGACTTCGCCTTCGTTGACCCGGTTGTTCAAGGGAGGATCCGGCTTCCAAACCCGCCTAAAATAAACATCTCTAGACATGAATGAACCTCCTAATCGTTTCGCCAGGCCTTCTTCAATTGAACCAGTTCGAGCGGGTCCCACTTCACCGCCTCGATGAACGCTCTTTTTTTGGAGGCGGGAAATGGGTGGCCATAATAGTTTTCTTCCGAATCGACGGATCGCAGATTGGTTCCATTAAAGTAGGACAAATAGTCTTTTGGCTCGAAAATATGTGCGAAGACGCCTTCTTTTGCCAAGGCGAGGTAAACCTTTATTCCGGCTTCGTTTGCAGGTCCGCACGTAAGATAGAGGAAATAGCCATCTCGATCCTTTTCGATGCGGAGATCAATACGCGTGCCATTCTCCCAATATCGGATTTCGAAGGCGTGGTCGAACCCAAGGCGTTGCGATGCGTACCATCGGTCGAATTCCTCATAACTTTCACCATCGATCAAATCCAGACCAAGCGTCCTGCCGTCGGATGCCCATTTATAGTTCTGCTGATGGGTTTTTTCTTTCGAAGGATTTAGGCCAAGGGCGGATGCCGCGATGCAGAAATACCGGCAATACTGATTGGCGCTAAGCCTTTTGAAATGGGTCGTGTTCTTTTCTGACATCACCCCGCTTTTCCAATAGGAGCGGAAAAGGCCAATGTCGACGCCTTCGTAACGGCGGTAATGGGCCTTCCCTTCTTTCGGGTATAGTTTCCAATAGTCCTTGTATAGAATCTCTCCGCTCCGCATCTCATAATCGAGATTTTTTGAAACGAACGATTCGTATGTGCCCTCTTGTATGGATTTCATCAGTGCTTGGAGCAATCCGCCCAAGGGCTTGATCCATTCACATTCGGCGATGGTCTTGAAGTCCCTTTTGGCATCATCCCCCTTTACATCGGAGGCGTTTAATAAGGTTCTTCGCCCGATAAGGATGCCATAGAAGACGTCCCCTCGGTAATGGTCGCGGGTGAACGTTAATGTGTGCCAATACCATTTCTTGCGGTAGCTTCGGTTGAAGATTTCCCGGTATTCGGGTTCCTCTTTCTCACTGAGATCGTCGTATTCTCCGTATTCGGATTCTTCGAAACTCCCCCGCGGTACGCGAAAGTAGAATTCGTAATGCTCAACCCCGTATTTTGCGGAAGTGGATTGGTTTTTCAGTTGGCTAAGAGGTGCGAAAAGAGTTTCTAGTTTTGCGAGTAGTTCCGGGGTGGCCAACCGGCGTTCGAATAAATCGTAATTCGATTCAAATAGCTTGCCGTCCAAATAGGACTCGGTCCAGCGTTCGTAGGGTCGCATCGTCATTTCCTCCTCATTCCTTTTATGAGCGAATCGAAATCAACCGGGCGATAATCTATCCTTTCGGCGGATACGCAACGGCAATTGGAATAATCGTCCATTGGATGCCATTTATCGTGTACATGCCCAAAGAAATAGATATATCTAGGACAGACGAAGGACAGATCTTCGAAGGGCTCGTGCATGAGGATGATTCCCGGTTCGATCATCATCGGTTTGCGTGTAGCTACGTCGAAGCCGCAGGCGATATAGTCTCGGGGTTTCCGCGTGTCGTGATTTCCCATGATTAGGATCTTGCGCCCGTTTAGCCTGCCAACGAGGCTTTCGATGACTTCGATTCTCCTGCTGAGAGTGAAGTCGCCGAGGACATATACGAGGTCATCGCTTTGCACCGTCTCGTTCCAATTGCGGATGAGCATCTCGTTCATGTGCGAAACGTCTCGAAAAGGCCTATTTGTGTATTGAATGATGTTCGCGTGACCGAAATGGGTATCCGCGATGATGTAGCGCTTCGTGGTTATGCCTCCTTGTTTGGGATATGCTCGTTTGCTGTTTAGCGCTTGCGTTATTGATGCAGCGCATTGCCATTTCCTATTTTTCTTCGATCAATGCCTCTTGTTTTATGACTTCCCCGATTCATACTCCTTTTCGGCGATGCTGATCTGGGCTTGAAGTTCTTCCGCCGTAGGCAGATGGGCCGCGATTTCCTTGGCTCTGGCGTTATCGTAGGTCGCTACGCCCATCGGGGTCGTGATTCCTTGGAAGGATAGGTGAACGTCGGTTTTGTCCATGCCTTTGCAAACGAGTAAGCCGATGGTCGGATTGTCGGAAGGATCGCGCAGATAAGCGTCAATCGCGTTGACGTAGAAATTGAGCTTTCCAGCAAACTCAGGCTCGAAAGGCTTTGCCTTCAGTTCGAGTACGACATAGCAACGCAGCCTGATGTGGTAG
>JAGAHY010000024.1 GCA_017626815.1 Bacilli bacterium
ATGACGCTTTCTGGGTCAAATACGATGGCAAGTATACCTTCTACGTCGACACCACCGCCCAAGACGGCAAGACCATCTGGGTTGATGTCCCTGAAGTCGACTTCTCGCCCAAAGCTTACGTCACGCATGGAGACGTCGAATCCGCCATCCCCTTAGTTGATATCAAAGAAGAAGACAGCACCGACATCGGCGCCTACAAAGTCAAACTTGAAGCTGGCGATAAGATCTCCTTTTACATGGGTGTCGATGACCTCTCCTTCGTCCATAACGATGGCGAGACAGTCATCAACGACGGCCAGGTTTACACCGCTTCCGTCTCAGGCGAATATACGTTCTACATCAACGCGTTAGGCCGCATCTATGTGGTCGCGCCTGAAATTGATTAAGATTAGTTTCATCCGCTAAAAACGAAACTAGGACGCTTGGATTACCTCCAAGCGTCCTTTTCAAATCACCGCTGAAAATATAAAAACCACGCAAAACTGAGCCTAATTCTGCGTGGAATCTTGTTTTGAAGAAATAATTAGAACTTGAAGTCGACTTTCTTCACGCCTTCGCCATAGATGGTCTTGAAGTCATTTTTCATGGAGATGACGTGATAGTTGGATTCTTCCCAAATCTTCTGCCTGCGGGCGCCTTCGGCAAGATTGGCGTGATCGCGGGCATCATCGTCGGCGACAAGCATGAAGGCGTCGGATTTATAGGTCTGGTTGCCTAAGCAATAGTTGTGCATGGCGCTGTCGCCGCTGCTGTTACCGAAGGAGAGAACAGGAACTTTGCCGATTTCTTGGGCGATCTGTTTGACTTTGTTGGTCTTAAGGTTCTTGATGATAAGCTCGTCGGTACGAACGAGATATTCCTCGGGCTTCATCGTGTAATTGACACCTTCTTCCTCACCTTGGTTCGAGGCCTTGAGGGTGACGTCCATGCCGATGACGCGGTTAGAGGGGATGCCTAAGGAATCCACGAGGGCGCGGCAGATGAAACGGTCGCTGCCCGAGACGACATAATAGGTGAATTGATAATCTTCAAGGTAATCGAAGACTTCCAACATCGGTTTGTAGAAACTCGTCGCGTAGGTCATGCCTTCGAAGCCGTTAGGAGTGTTCTTCGCATATTCTTTGACGTAGGAATCGAATTCGGCGAGGGACATTCCCGAATATGCCTTGGCCGCCGCATAGGCATGGACCATATCGAAATGGTCGGGAAGTTTGGTGCCTTCGCGCACGAAATCACGGATGTTTTGAGCCACTTGGACGACATCGTCCGGAGCTTTGTCTTTGTAGGAAGGATCTTCAAGGACGCGGTATTCGAGCATGTTGTATTCGAAATAAGTCGGATAGAGTTCGCCGATGAAGGTGCCGTCCATGTCGAAAGTCGCAATGCGGTCTTCGACGGGGATATAGTTTTTGGAATCTTTGTTCGTAACGTCTTCCACGTAATTCTTTAAAGCGGTCAACGAGGAGCATTCGTTCCAAAGGCTGAAATAAGTCTTGGAAGCGGGTGCGCTGGAGCTAGAGCTAGGTTGGCCACCGCAGGAAGCCAGCGTAAGGACGAGCGAGACGACGGTTAATATTAGAGGTTTTTTCATAGAGGTCTCCTTCTGCGTCATGGGTAGGGCCGCATGACGACTAAGTATTCTAGTAAGTGCGCGAAATAATGGCAAAGGTTTTCATAAAGAAAACCACCTGCCAGAGCCATCCCTCCATCGTTATGGCTCACGACTATCCGTTACTGCGCTTCTTTTGTTTGATTAGCCCCGCATCATAGGCGCGGATGAGTTGCTGTAAATCATCCCGTTCTTTACATAACCTCGCTCCGACATCAGTATCTTTGACCAAGACACGGGATGGGAATGCTTCTACGGTCACCACGGAGGGAGTATTTCGGCCATACTTTTCGAATTGGTTATGTTCAGCGATTGCTAGATGGTGGGAATTATAAATTAGGGAATAACCAGCAATACCTGTCTTGGCGTGATAGGCTTTGGCCAGGCCGCCATCGATGCGGAAGAGTTTGCCGTTGGCTTTGACGGGAGACTCGCCCTTCTGCACCAAAACGGGCACGTGGCCATTGACGACATGACCGCGTTTTGGGTCGCAGCCAAATTCGGCAAGTACCTTCTCCACGATCTTTGGATCGTTGCTATAAGAATAATAAGGATTATAGGTCTCGCGGTATAAAGCCTTGTCCGCGATGAAGATGCGCTCAAACGTAGTGATTTGATCTTTGCCGAACAAAGGCGATTTCGGACCGCACCATAGGTACCAGAATAAGTCCGTGTCCACATTATCCTCGCCTAAAGACGTGGCGTAAAAGATGCGGCGGACTTCGCGGTCATAGTAGTCCATCAAGGCTTTTCCAGAAAGCTGTCCTTCCTTAATATCCACCCGTAAAAAGTCACCTTTTTCATCGAGCAATATGCAGCCATGAGTTAATAGATTCCCATTAAAAACTTTGTAAATCCCGCCTTTTTCGATGATAAACTCCATATGAGAACGTAGCCGTTTGCTGTGGGTAAAACTATAACGGAGGCCTTCAAGAAGCTGTTTCTCTCGCGGGGTTAAAGCGCGGGGGTCTTCCGGATCCATGGTGGGTAGATGGAAATCAAGCATCGGGTAGGTTTTGCCCTTGAGGGAAATGGTGCCATCCTTCCAGTTAACCCCGTCGAGCAACAATCGATCACCGAGCTCATATTCGGGGTGGCGCTTAATGAGCTGACCTTCAAGTTTAAACAAAAGGACGCTGACCGCCTTGCACATCTTCGCCGCCAGTTCCGGTTCGACGACATCCGAGACGTTTTCATCCAATTGATGAGGCTGGAATCGGGTGCACGGGTCATCTTTGTAAATCTCTTTCGCATACATCGAAAGTGGGCGCAGATTGATGCCATAGCCATCCTCAAGCACGTCAAAGCAGTTATATAACGTGGCGATGTGGAGGACGTTGCAAATGCAGGCGAGGTTACCAAGACTCGCCCCAAGCCAAGACATATCGTGGTTGCCCCATTCGATATCGACGTTGCCGAACTTGATTAAGTCATCCATGATAAGGTCCGGCCGTGGCCCACGGTCATAGATATCCCCGATGATATGAAGATGGTCGACGGCCAGGCTTTGAATTAGTTCACATAAAGCGATGATATAGCCTTTCGCCCCACCATTACCGCAGATAGCCTCAAGGATGGCTTCATGGTAGCGGGACTTATCCAAGTCGTCCGCATTGGTATGCATGAGTTCATCCAGGACATAGCCATAAGCGTAAGGCATCTTCTTCCGCACTTTGGAACGGGTGTATTTGGAAGAGACCATGGACGCTAAGCGAACCAGGCGGTTAATGGCTTCTTTTTGTTTGGTGGCATCTTGATATGTGGAGTCCTCCGTTAACGTCTCACGCGGATAGCAAACAAGATTGGTGAGGCTAAGTTCTTCCTCAGCAGAAAGTTCCGCGCCAAAGAGCAGATGGATCTTATCGGCGATGACACCAGAAGAAGAACGCAGCAAATAGGAAAACGCTTCGTATTCCCCATGGACATCCGAGAGGAAATATTCCGTCCCCTTAGGAAGTTCCATAATCGCGGAAAGGTTGATGATTTCCGCTAGGGCCTCCTCTTTGTTTGGAAAGGATTTGCTTAAGAGGGCTAAGTAATCAAGGTCGCGCATAATCGGTCTCCATGCCCATTTTGAGGGAATATTCCACGCGCGAAAATAGGCGCGGAATGACTGGAAAAGAATTGCATGATGAACAACTTTATTTGCAAGGTAATTCCATATACTTGGCAAATGTAACTTCAACATTATTCGTTCATTTGCCTCTAAGCCTTCGCGATTTTGAAAGCATGCCAGCATTTTCAGGAATCATGCCCATGTAGGATTTGTGGAATCGTTCCAGACAAAGTTTCGAAAAGCGAAGGATTTTTGCCGTGGTTTTCTCGTTTTATGTGGTGACTCTTCGCACGCTTAATATGTTTCGAACTACTTTCATTTACGTGGAATGCTAAAATCCTAACGAGGTGCTTTTATGAAAAAACCGTTGATCATCGCCCTTTGTGCTCTCGCCATTATCGGGACTGGCCTTTCTGGAACTGCTTTAGGATTATCTATCTACTCGCTAAACCGCACTTCCGTTTCTTCCACAACCTCTACCGAGCAGCAGCTAAATGAATATATCATGTATGTCGGGACCAACGACAAAGAAACCTATCAGTTGGAAATGCCTTTAGAAGACGCAAAGTCCATCGTCCACAATACCTTGATGGATCATTTCGCCGATGGCTTTACGATGTATGATGCCAAAGGTGTCTGGCGCGACGAAAACAAAGTGATCACGTTGGAATATAGTTTCGTCTGCGTCATCGAAACGACGGAAAGGGCTGAAGTCTACAAAGTCGCGGATGAACTCATTGAAGCCTTGAACCAAAGTACCATTCTTATCGTCACTAACGCCGTCCAATCCATCGATTTCTACACGGGCGCTAAATAAGCCGGCTTCCGTATCGCTTTCGTTGCCATCCGCGTCCCGATGCGCGCACAATTAGATAATAATCGGAGAAACCCTATGCCCACCACTTCCCGCATCGTCCAAGGCCTCATGCGCGTCAGCGATATGAACGCGGAACGCCTTTATGAGCTTATTCGTTACGACCTCGACCATGGTGTCAATTACTTTGACACCGCCGACTGTTATGGAAATGGATTCAGCGAATCCTTGATCGGAGACGTCTTACTAGCCCGCCCTGAATTACGGGAACAGATGTTCCTTCAAACCAAATGCAGCATCGTCAGGGATCATTTTGGCCGGGCTTATTACGACTTAAGCAAAGAACATATTCTCGAAGCGGTCGAGGCATCCTTATCTCGTCTAAAGACCACCTACGTGGATTGTTTGCTGCTTCATCGGCCTGATTTATTCCTCGACCCACACGAGATTGCCGAAGCATTCCGCTCATTACGTGACGAAGGCAAAGTGAAATCGTTTGGTATATCCAATTTCCCAAAAGAAACCATCGAATACCTGCTTAGCGAGGTCGATGTGCCCATCATCCTCAATCAAGTTCAATTTGGTCTAGGACACCTTTGTCTCGTTTCCGAAGCCATCAACAATAACCTTACATGCAAGGATGGCGTCTATCACACCGGCGAACTCTTCTATTATATGAAACGAAAAGGGATCGCTTTGCAGGCCTGGTCGCCCTATCAAAAAGGATTCTTTGAAGGGGTTATCTTTGATGAGGGACGCTTTCCTGACCTTAACGCAGCCTTAAACGAAATGGCCGCGAAATACCAGACGAGCAAATGCGCGGTGGCAACCGCCTTCATCCTTGCTTTAGGCGAAGATGTCACCGTGGTCACGGGCTCGGTAAGCCCTGCACACGTCCAAGAATGCATCGATGGTTTAAACATCCGTCTCTCTAAAGAAGACTGGTATTCGCTCTATCGCGCGGCTGGCGCAAACCTTCCCTAATCCTTTCGTGAAAAACAAAAATGCCGCTTTTTTGCCGTTGAATTTTAAAATTTTGGCTTTGACGTACCTTTGCCCATTTAATTCAAAATTAACGATGCGGTAACAATGTATTTTGAGGCATCGATAACGCTTTTAAGATGGCTATCGAGTTACTCGAAATCCCAGACTTTGGTGCCTTGGATTTGACCAGGCTTCGTCTTGATGAGGCCGCCGTTAACCGGACGGATTTCAATTTCCGCCGTGATAAGCACACGAAGCGCGAGCAAGTGCCCGCCAGTGAGCTTGATCTGTCCGTTCTCTTCGTAAGATAAACAAGCGTGCGCATGAATTAATGGTTCTCCATTGTCATCCTTAATATCGCCATTGAGGCTGATGAGTTCTAACATGCCCTCCGTCTCGTATTCGTTATATGTTCCGCGCTCTGGCATGAAAGTTCCAAGTTTTACATAGTCACATCCGCCGATACCCGAAAAGACGCAGCTCCTAACGCCCTCTTTTTGGCAAACATCCACGATAGAAGACAAGACTTCATCCCCTTTATCCAAGCGTAAGTAAATGACATTGTCGAAGTTACGGTAATCCATAGTTAGGCCCCTTTTCCAAAATGATAGCGGATTGACGCTCGAGCAGAAAGCCTATTTGGCCGTTTGACTATTGACCATAAGAAGGCTTAACAGCTCATCTAAACCGTTTTGATCCTATTGGTATCTTGAGAACAGGTACCGTGGCTCGGACTTTTAAAGTGGCACCATAGGTAACGTGTCGACTATACTCGACAAAATATGATTATTTTTGTAGACTATAATCGACAACGGAGCATCTTATGAACCACGATATTATCAAACGAGTCATCTTTGATCAGCATGAAGTCATCGCAAACGCCAAGATTGTCATCAGGGATGTAGCGTTGGAGAAAAACGCCAATTACGTGTTGGTTGGGCTTCGCAGGGCAGGCAAGTCTACGCTGCTATATAAGCGAGTTCAGGATTTGATTAAGGAAGGGGTCGAATGGAATCAGATCATCTATATCAATTTTGACGATGAGCGCCTTCTTGGTTTTAAGGTCTCCGATTTCGAGGACATTCTTTTGGTTGCCGAAGAACTCTCGAGTAAGAAGCATTATTTCTATTTTGACGAAATCCAAAATATCGACGGATGGGAGAAATTCGCGATCCGCGTGGCAAACCAGCATTACAAAGTCGATATTACTGGCAGTAATGCGAAGATGCTTTCGAAGGAAGTGGCCGCCAAGCTTGGTGGAAGATACGTCATAAAAGAGGTATTTCCATATTCTTTTGCGGAATATCTAAGAGCTCATGGCGTTGATAAAAATGGGTATTCGAGTAAAGAAATCGGGCGTTTGAATAGCCTGCTCTCTTCATTTTTTGTCTATGGTGGTCTGCCGGAATCTGTCCCATTCAACAACAAGCGAGAGTATGTTTCCGGCGTTTACCAAAAAGTGCTCTATAACGACATCATCGTTCATAACGGCATCCGAAACGAAAACGGCATCAAACTGATGATTAAAAAACTAGCCGAGTCGGTGAAGCAGGTGCTCTCTTTCACCAAGATTCAAAACATTATCTCAGGTATCGGATATAAGCTCTCCAAGGATGTTATCATCGATTATTGTGGATACTGTAAGGATGCGTTCTTGTTATTCACCCTAGAGAATTACTACGCTTCCTTCCTAGACAAGGCCTCTAACCCGAAATATTACTTCATTGATAACGGCATTCTGAATCTATTCTTAGATGATAAGAAGAGCTCTTTATTCGAAAATCTCGTCGCCATCCATTTGCATCGGCATTATGGGGATGATGTGTATTATCTAAAAAGCGCGAGATGTGATATTGATTTTTATATTTCGTCTACCTCGACCGCGATACAGGCGGCGTATTCAATCCATGAATCCGAAGCTTATGATCGTGAAGTATCGAATCTGCTTGAATTCGCTAAGAACAGAAAAGATCCCACATCGTTGATAATCGTCACTTATGAGGAGGAAAAGACCCTCAACATTGACGGATACATGATTGAAGTGCTTCCATTAAAGAAGTTCTTGTTAAAGATAGAAATCTGATTAGACCTAGCCATTCAAAATGTTGATGAAGCCCCAAATCCCTGGATCCCAATTTGAATTTAGAATGCTCGTTACGGGAACCAGGGGCGCAAGCGCTACCGTTGTTGCGGTATACGGTATCGGACCAAAAA
>JAGAHY010000025.1 GCA_017626815.1 Bacilli bacterium
CGAAAAAGTATTTGACGGGGTGTTGACGTCGCTTTTATCTATCATGATGCGCGACCCGAGCAACGACGAATACCGTGTCACCATCCTTACGATGAATTTGACACGTTTAAATCCGGATTACACGCCAATATCGGACAAACTTATCTCGTTCTTGGACGCTATCGTCAAACGTTATAACCCCGCCTCCAGTGTGCGCAAGGTAGACGTCACCGATTTGTATGAGGAATACCTCGGCCATTCCCCAAATGAAGGGTGCTACTGCTCACCTTATACGTTACTTCGTCTACTTGCAGACAAAATCGATGGTTTTTCTGACCGCTTGCTTTACCTTGACGCGGACATCATGTTCAACCGCGACATCCATTTATTAACCGCCTACGATATTTCCAAATATGAGCTCGCTGGCGCCAACGATCACTATGGAAAATACTTAATTAACCCCCGTTACATGAACGCGGGCGTCATTCTCTTCAATATGGAGAAATGCAAGCAGACCGGTTTATTTGAAAAAGCGCGCACTTGGATCAACAAAAAGAAACTCGTCTTCGCCGATCAAAGCGCAATATTGCGGGCTTGTACGAAGAGAAAGCTCTTGCCACAGCGTTTCAACGACCAGAAGTTTTTACATAAATGGACTGTGGTCCGCCACTTCTCAAAGAGACTATTTTGGTTTCCCTACCCCCACACCGCGAATATTAAACAGTGGAAAATTGATGAAATACACCGCGTTTTCCGTTACCATGCATTTGATGACATCTATGAGGTGTATCTCAAGGATAAGGAAGAATACGAAAGGCTATGACAATGTTGGATCCGGAACGCGTCGCGGTATTAGCGCGTATCGATGAACTCGAGCGCAAGGGTATTTTTGACCGCGACGTCGAAGAAGACCCTCCTGGAGAAACCATATTGCCAGGCACTGTCGACTATCGTCAAAGCAAACTATCCACCAAAATCAAAGCCAAATTTGCGTTTTCATCAGCGCGGAAGTATTTGAACAAGATTATCGAAGATGGGACGCTGCGCATAAAGGCCGTCCATGGTATTGAGCATCTCAATAATCTAACCACTGGTGCTGTCATCACCTGCAACCACTTTAATGCCCTAGATTCTTTCGCGATGCAAGTCGCGTACGAGAAATCGACGTGCCATAAAAAAAGGAAGCTCTTCCGTGTCATCAGGGAGGGCAACTACACCTCTTTCCCAGGATTCTATGGAATGCTCATGAGGAATTGCAACACACTGCCCTTATCTTCCAACATGGCCACGATGAAAGAGTTCCTCGATGGCGTGGATTATCAATTGAAAAAGGGTAATCTCGTCTTGGTTTATCCCGAGCAATCCATGTGGTGGAATTATCGAAAACCGAAGCCGTTAAAGCGAGGCGCTTATACATTTGCCGCCAAGGCTGGCGTCCCCGTCATCCCCATTTTCATTGCGCAGGAAGATACTGCGGACATTGGTCAAGATGGTTTTCCAGTCCAAGCGATGACGATATTTGTCTTGGAACCTATCTATCCTGAAACAGATGTCCATCCTATCATCGCATCACAAGCCATGATGGACCGTAACTACGAACTTTGGAAGAAGACATACG
Organism: Bacilli bacterium; assembly: GCA_017626815.1. GTDB lineage: Bacteria > Bacillota_I > Bacilli_A > RFN20 > CAG-826 > Alloenteromonas. The sequence goes on from JAGAHY010000025.1 coordinate 1,598, forward strand.
AAGAATTCTACAACACAAAATTAACCTATCTTTGCGGAGATATCGTGAAAAAAGCATAGTTATGAAGATTGTTTGTTTCAATGTAAATGGCATTCGTGCCGCCATGGCGAAAGGATTCGCGGAATCCGTCGCATCCCTAAACCCTGACGTCCTTTTCCTTGAGGAGACCAAGCTCAGTGAGCTTCCAGGCCTCGTATCTCCTTATGAAATAGAGGGATATCAGTCCTACTGGACCGTATCCAAAGTCAGGAAAGGTTATTCTGGCGTCGCAGCTTTCACCAAAAAAGAACCACTTTCTGTTCATTACGGTTTATTAGACGGCAAATATGACGAGGAAGGACGCATCATCACTTTGGAATTCGAAGACTTCTATTTTGTTGGTGCCTATGTCCCTAACGCAGGCGATGGCCTAAAAAGGTTGGATTTTCGTTTGCAATTTGAAAAAGACCTTATTGAATACTTTGCCTTCTTAGAGAAAACAAAGCCCATCATTTATGGTGGCGACCTTAATGTGGCGCATATGCCCATCGATCTGAAAAACCCAAAGTCCAATGAGCATAACCCCGGCTATACTATCGAGGAAAGAACCGCCTTTGGCGAGCTTTTGCAGCAAGGCTATATTGATTCGTTCCGTTTCCTTCACCCCACCGATGTGAAGTATTCTTGGTGGAGTTATCGTTTTCATGCGAGGGAAAATAACGCAGGATGGCGGATCGACTATTTCCTTGTGTCTAGTTCCATCATCAATCGCGTCAAAGAATCCGAAATCCATAACGAAATCTTTGGATCTGATCATTGTCCCATCAGCATCGTTATCGAATAAAATATCTCAATTATCATGGCAAATCCCTTTTCAAAACTAAAAGATTATTATAAATCCGGGACTCGGGAAAACCTTTACGTTTCTGATGGTGCCGTACCTTTCAGATACGGAATTGGATATGGCCTGATACATGTGATGGCTATGTTTTTGTCCAATATCGCCCCCGCTTTAATTGTTCTCACGATTATCGATTGTCCCGCTGCCATCATCGACAATGCCATCCGTAGTTCAATCTTCTTCGCTGGCATTGGTACCGCCATCCAGCTATTCCCCATATGGCGAATAGGTTCTAAACTTCCCGTCTTCATCGGAACTTCGTTCACGTTTATTGGATTGTTTTCTTCGATTATTGTGGAGTATGGCATCGGAACCTTGTTCATCGCCATCATCGTCGGCGGCGTACTTTTGCTCATACACGGTTTAGTCGGCGGAAGAATCCATAGAATCATTAAGCCCATTGTTTCAGCACTTGTCGTTCTAGGTTTAGGACTAAGTTTAATCCAGGTCAGCATCAACGATTTGTTATCGGTTAATGTCGGCGCGAACGTCCTCCATGGTCAATATCAAATTCAAAATGCATGGCCCTACCTTATCGTTGGCTTCTCGACGCTCACTATCGCTGTTTTATGGCAAGCATTCATTCCAGATCCGTGGAAGGGAATGTCATTGATCGTCAGCCTTGTCCTTGGGTATATCATCGCCTTATGTTTCCCGGGCATGATCGACTTTTCCAAAATTTCATTTAACAGCGTCACGGACTTCATCAACGTTCCACGCCCCATATTTGTTTTGCAATCCTTTTCTATGGCGGATTTCAAAATTGGACCCATTATCTCCGTGGCTATTATTTATTACATTTCCAGCACTGAGATCATTGGAGCGGTATCCGCCACCACTAACACGGCATTTAGTCGCGACCCAACCAATCGTGAAATTAGCGGAGCTATCAGCGGAATTGGTTTTGTCTCCGCTCTTGCTGGTGCTTTTGGCGCGATGCCATTTGTCGTCTATTCCCAGGGCGCAGGTATCATTGGGCAAAACAAGGTTATCAATCGTTTCGCTTTGCTCACAGGCGCCATTTTCTTAATCGTCGCTTCTTTCTTGCCG
>JAGAHY010000026.1 GCA_017626815.1 Bacilli bacterium
ATTTCACCTAAAAATTATAAAGGTTGTGCTCTTTTTTTCGAAATGCTGTCTTTTATCGCGCGAAATGGCATTTTTTCCAGTGGCATAAGCACGGAGCGTCCGCAAAAGCAATGTTGCTTTTTTGTCTTTTACATAGTAAGGTTACCCGCATGGGGAGAGCAACGACGGTTTTTGATGCCAACCATCCAAAGAAACGTGGCGTGACCTACGTTCTTTTGTTTTGGTCGTTCGCGCTGACGATGCTGCTCGGCGCCTTTTTTCATGAGGGCATCGCCTTCATGTCCGAAAAGCCCTTCACGTGGATGAACGACACCCAGTTCTTCCTCACCCTTTCCGCGACGGTGATGGCCATCGCCGGCTTCATCATCCTCGCTAGGCGCAACTTCCGCATCGGGTTCCACTTCGGGTGGGCCATCTCGCTGACGCTGCTTTGCGCCTGCAACTGCGTCGCCACCTTCCTTTACCCCGCCGTGGTGAGCGGGTCCTCGCCATTCACCGCCTCGGGCGACTTCGAGATCGCGTTCACGGCCATGCAACGCGTCCGTTTTTGCTGCAGTTTCGGCGTATCTTGCCTCTATTTCTATTGCTTCTACGCGGTGTTTCCCAGGATCTTCCACAGCTTCCGCAGGATCCACTTCGTGTTCTTCATGGTCGTCCTGGCCGCGCTGGCCTCGATGGTCTACAGCTTCGTCGCCGAGAACCAGCTCTACGCCTCCCTCATCGACTCCTCCAAGCCCTGGCGCGCCACCAGCGCGGTCAGCTTCACCAACAACCCCAACACGTTCGCCCTGATCATCCTCTTCGGGATCATGGCCTGCGTGTTCCTGCATTGCCGCTACTCGCGCTGGTACTGGATCGCCATGGCCTTGGTCTTCGGGGCCTTCCAGCTGGTCCTTGGCTGCGGGTCTGGCATCGTCGCCTCCTGGATGCTCATCATCGGCTTCATGGTCTACCGCTTCCTGATGACCGTGCGCTACCATCCCGCGAGGAGCTGGGCGTGGCTTTTCATCTTCCTCCTCGGCGTGGCGGCCTCGCTGACGCTCATCTTCTCGCCGCTGCTCCCGGAGGGCGCCATCATCCGCCGACTCGGGAAAAACCTCGCGACCAACACCTTCACCTGGGCCTCCACGCGCGCCAGGATCGAGATCTGGCGGGGCATCATGGGCTTCCTAAACGACCCGCTGCGCATGGTCTTCGGCTGCGGCGAGGGCCAGGCCTACTGGATCCTCGGGGCCATCGACCCCAGGGGCGCCGTCAACGGCATCATGTGGGCCCACAACGGCTTCTTCCAACAGTACATGAACGGCGGCTTCATCCGCCTCGGCTTCTACCTTTTCCTCCTCGGCAGGTTCGCCTACGTCTGCATCGACGGCGCGAAGAACCATAGCCGCGTGAGCTGGCCCTGCCTGATGTCGATGGCGGCGCTTCTGGTGCGCTCGTTCTTCGAGTCCACCTCGCTGCTCAACGCCGAGGGCAAGGGCATGGTCGTGTACCTGATGCTCATCCTGCCCGCGGAGATGGACCGCTTCTTCGCCAAGGCCCCCGAGGTCGCCCACTACGAGAAGACCATCCTCCACCTCGACGAGGGCCAGGTCGTCGTCGACTCCGCGGCGCCGCTTCGCTACCTGCAACGCAGCTACCTCTTCATCACCCCGCTCGCCGCGGCCTTCATCGGCGTGCTCCCGTTCCTGTATCCCTTAGGCTACGCGGCCTTCCTCGACGGGGCCGCCGCCATCGCCTCGGCCGCGACGCTCTTCCTGCTCGCCCCCGGCGCCTACTTCGCCATCGGCCATCTGAGGAGGGGCAGGGGCCTGCTGGCCTTCGGCTATACTTTGATGTGGATGGGCTTGGTCTTCGGCGCGGTATGGTTCAAAGAGCAGCCGGTCATCGTCGGCGCCTTCCTATTGGGCCTATCCGCCATTTCGATCACCCTGTGGATCGCCGTCCGCAGGAGCCATGGCAAATACATCACCGGGCTCTTCACCCGTGGCATCATCCCCAACTGGGCCATGCTCGGGCTCATGGTGGGGAGCTGCCAGCTCCTTCGCCTTTCGCCCGCCTCCGACGCGAGTTTCTACAACGTCATCATGCTCGCCTCCTTCGAGGCCTGCGTCTACGCCGCCTTCCTCTATTCCAAGGCCGGGTTCTATTGCCACCCGACGCTATGCCTGCGCGTCGAGGTGTGGGACCTTCACCGCAGCGCCTCGGGCATCCGCCATGAGCGACGGCTCGACCTTCGCCAAGAGAAATACCTCGAGGGCACCACGAGGGCTTGGCGGAAACGCCCGTCGAGCTATCTCTGCGAGGAACGCGATTAATTCCTAAAAAGTAGTGCAAAAGCGCACTATTTTTTATTTGGAGACTGGTTTGGCCGCGTTCGATGGGCTGGCTTATCCTAGACAAGAAAGGGGAATGGTTTTAACATAAAATCTAAGAGGTATTCGATATGGCAAAGAAAACAGAAAATGTTTCTGCCGGCGGTTTGAAGCTCAATTATAAGCGGACCTTGATCATCGGTTTCGCTTTCTTTGGCATCTTATTGCTATGGCAACTTTATGATTCTTGGTGCTCCCGCATGCTGACGGAACTCTTCGCCAAGATGCAATTCAACATCCCCGATGGCGTGGCCCCGACGAAGGAACAACAAAGCGAGGTCTCTTACCTCGTCGGCGTCATCATGGCTGTCGATAACATCGCGGCTTTGGTTATGCTGCCGATCTTCGGAAGGCTCTCCGATAAGACGCGCACGCCTCTAGGCAAGCGCATGCCTTATATTCTTGTCGGCACCTTGGTCACCGCGGTCGTCTTCCCTTTGATCCCGTTATTCTTCCATCTTAATTCCGCCGCCGGCGTCATCTCCTTTATGGCCATCGTCTTGTTCTTCATGATGATGTACCGTAACCCCGCCGTCGCGCTTATGCCGGACATCACCCCGAAACCGTTGCGTTCCAAAGCCAATGGCCTCATCAACATCATGGGCTATATCGGCGGCGGCATCGCCACGGCGCTTGGCGTTTTCTTCTCCCTTACCAAATATCTTGGCTATTCTTATATGTCGAAAGCCGCCTATGACGCGGCGGATATCAAGCCCGATCTTTATGATTCGGCATTGCATGGCACCGAAGGCAATCAGTATTACATTATTAAGAATAATAACTGGTGCACCAATAACGTGTGGGCCATCATGCTGCCGTTCATCATCTGCTCCGTCATCATGATCATCTCGGTCATCATCCTTTTGGTCAAAGTCAACGAGAATAAACTCGCGAAGGAACTTGAAGCCGATATGAGACGTGGCGAAGAAGAGGCTGAAGTCGTCGAGAAAGTCGACGAAGACGCGAGCAAGCCCATCTCCGGCATCAACAAGAAGACCCTTTGGCTCATCCTCATCGCCGAATTCCTATGGTTCATGGCTTCTAATGCCGTCGCCACCTTCCAGACCAACTACATGACCATCGCCGTCAACCAGCAATTCGAATTCTCCATGGTGATCACGCTTATCGGTGGCGTGGGTTCGGTCCTCGGCTTTGCCTTAGCGGGCAAAATCGCCGATAAACTTGGGCGTAAGTGGACGGTTTTCATTGGTTTAGCGGGCGTCTTTGTCTCCTATGTCATTTTCTGCTTCACGCCGATCGTCCCCGAGAAGATGGTCACCGCCTTGCTCATCGTCATTTGGGTCATCAACGGATTCTGCTTCTCGCTGGTGCATACCAATTCCTTCCCGATGGTCGTCGAGCTTTGCCCTTCGGCCAAAATCGGTCAGTTCACCGGCTACTATTACGCCTCCTCGATGGCCGCGCAGACCATCACTCCGATTTTGCTTGGCTTGCTCGTCAAGTTCCTGCCGCAGGGATATAACGTATTGCCGTTCTATGCGGCTGGCATGATTGCCGCGGCATCGTTGGTCTTCCTCTTCGTCAAGAACGCGAAAGTCGGCCGCCTCGGTACGAAAAAAGGCCTTGCCGCATTAGACGTGGACGATTGATATGCCTGCCATTTTATCCCATTACACTTTTGCCTTATCTGCGATTCCAGAAGACGAAAAACCCTACAAAACCCTCGTTAATTTAGGGAGTCAGGGTCCCGATACTTTCATGGCATATGGTTCTTTGCCCTGGGTCAAAAGAGAGCAAGTGGAGCTGATCCGCGGCTTTGGTCATACCATGCACGCGATTCCCATCGATAAGACTTATTGTAAGATGATGGAGTACGCCAACCAAAGCCCCGATAAGGAAATGCTCTATGCTTATATCGATGGCTTGTTCATGCATTATTCCGTCGACCGCATCTGCCATGCCTATATCTTTTACCGTTCTGGCTTCGATGAAAACGGCATGCTCAAGGGGTATTGGAGCTGGTCCCATGGCGCCTTTGAAGCCGTCTTGGACAAAGTCCTCGCGACGCGGAAAGGCACGTATCGCAAACTGGACGAATGCATCCGCTGCGACGATGCTCAAATTCAGATAATCTCCAAGATGTGGGCTTATGCCGCCCCGGTGGAAATCGGCGAAAACGCCTTCTATTGGAGCCACTTGGACTTTGTCGGCGCGGAAAAGATGCTGTATACCCCGCACGGGCTTAAACGTCCTTTGTTCCGTCTCATCGGCAAATACTCGACTCCATGGGCGCAATCCCATCCGTTGTTCATCCATAAATTCGACAAGATGGACGTCGAAAACAACGCTCATTCCGAGTGGAAAGACCCCTGTACGGGCCAAGTGCATCACGAATCTATGGACGACATGCTGGAGATGGCGCTTAAGGATTATCAAGAAGTCCACGGGCTCCTTCTCAAGGCGAAGGAAGGCGTGGATGTCCGCAATGAAATCACCGCATGGACCAAGAATTTGAATCATGAAGCGATGCCGATTGGCATGCAAAAGAAATACCATGGCCTTTGTTGGTCTGTCTTGGGTAAAAAGAAATACCTTCCTCCCCATAAGTAAGGTTTCTACCTTAACAAATGATGGCTAAGTCCGTAAGATTATGCGGATGGCCATTTCCTTGAAGAAAAAGAAAGTAACGCGCAACTACCTCACTATGATCGAGGAGGAGCGACTACTTTTCTTCGTTTCCGCAAAAGGAAAGAGACCCCATTTCCTCGCGGCGGAGAAAGAGTCCTTCTCCGAATCAAAATTCCTCTCCTCGATTATCCCTAGTTTCTTTTCCAAAGGGACGCGCTGCCTTGGACATTTCGCGGACTTGCCGGTAGGCGAAGGCGAAATCGCGAGATTATATGTTTTGGATGGTGGATATCCGCTTCACCAAAACGGCGTCGAAAGCATGTTCTTTGGGAAAGAAAGCCTTCTTTACGATAGCTTATTTGATGATGAAAAGATGCTTTCAGAACAGGCGTTGGCCTACGCGACGATATTCACCCACCCCATCCGCAACATTCCTCTTCTTCAAGATGACCAAGAGCTAGTGGATATGGAAAATCGTCTTATTTCACGGCAAATTTTTAAAATTCCTTCGCAAAAACGTGACCAATTTAAAAAACTTACGGAGAGCGCGAGTTCTCTGACGCGCATAAACCGTGCATACATTTCGCTTTGCGAAGAGTATGATATTCGAGGAGACGGTTTGGAACTCGCCCAAAAGCTCCGAGCCAAGCAGGAGGTCACCCTATGAAGTTTTTCCGCCCTGGCTATTGGCAGAAACTCTTTTTGCTTCTGCTTTTTTTGATTCAGCTATTGGCCGTCGTGGTGTTGATTCTCTGGCTCGTCGATTTTCTCGGCGGCAAAGGCTACCAAGTCGTTTTGATCTTCATCGGCGTCGTCTTCTTCGTGGACGTCGTCATGGCGGTCTACATTTTGAATACACCCTCGCCGGATGTCTACAAACTCTCTTGGATCTTCGCGGTCTTCGCCTTGCCCGTAGGCGGCGCCTTAATGTATATCTTCTTCGCCAACAAGCAAACCAATAAGCGGCAACGAAAAAAACTAGTCGCCTACCGCGAGCCTATCGAACACGAACCCACCAAACCTATCGTCGCGGAGGAACTTGAGCAATACGATCCTATCGCTTACCACATTTCCTCTTATTTGGAAGAAAAAGCCCATGGTGGCGCTCACCGTAACACGACCGTCCAGTTCTTCCCGATGGTCGATGATGCTTTTGAGCCCATTCTCGAGGAACTTAGGAAGGCCAAACATTTCATCTATTTGGAATTCTTCATCGTGGCGCCCGGCATCATGTGGGACTCGATGCTAGAAATATTGAAACAGAAAGCCGCGGAAGGGCTCGATATCCGCTTCATTTATGATGACGTCGGTTCGTTAACCACCGCGCCGGTTGGCTATGCTGCCACATTAACCAAAATGGGTATCAAGACCATTTGCTATAATCCGTTTCGCCCGCTCATCGATATCCGTATGAACAACCGCGATCACCGGAAAATCCTCGTCATTGACGGGCATACTTGCTTCTCTGGTGGCTTTAATTTGGCCGACGAATACATCAATAAACTCGACCGCTTTGGAAAATGGAAAGATAACGCCATCTTGATCAAAGGCGAAGGCGTGGTCAACTTCACCAACATGTTCCTCGCGACTTGGTTCACGGCCTCCACCTTGGACGAGCATAAGAAAAAGAAGACCATCTCGAACATCAAAAAGACGAAAAGAGAACATTATGCCCCGGATGTTTACGCCGATGAAGTCGGTGGTTTCCCCGATTCGGATGGCTTTGTCCAGCCTTATGGCGACCTCCCTTTCGATGGCGAGGCCATCGGCGAACGCGTCTATCTTGACCTTATCAATGCCTCCACGGATCACATTTACATGACCACGCCGTATCTCATTATTGATAAAGAAGTGGAGAACGCGATGATCCACGCGGCCTATCGTGGCGTCGATGTTCGCTTGATGACGCCTCATATCCCCGATAAAGCCGCGGTCTTCAACCTGACCCGTTCCACCTATGGGCAATTGATCAAGGCGGGGGTGAAAGTATATGAATATACCCCTGGCTTCGTCCATGAGAAAACCTTCATCTGCGATGGCAAGATGGCGACTGTAGGCACCATCAACCTCGACTATCGTTCACTGTATCTTCACTTAGAATGCGGAACCTTCATGGTCGGATGCAGCTGCATCAAGGATATGGAAAAGGATTATCTCGATACCCTTAACGAATGCGAGCTCATCACGCTGGAACGTTGGAATCGTTGGCGGGACCGTCAATACTGGTATTGGGCCGTGTTGAAGATCCTTGGCCCATTCCTCTAATACCGACAAAATCATTGAGCCGCTTATGACTTTCCATGGGCGGCTTTTTCGATGCGCGAAATCAACGAGAGTAGGGGACATGCACAAAACAATCGCGAGGATTAGAGTTCGTTTATCGAGGACCGCAAATGAATGCTTTTTCCGATAGCCTTCTGTTGTGTTTAGGCGTGCCAAGTTCGGGAGAACGTTGTTTGGCGGTCCATCGTTCGAATGTTGAGATGGCATTCCCTGAAATAATATTTGTCGGGAAAATGGCAAATTTGGTCATCTTTGGGAAAAAACGCCATGAAAAAAATGACAAGAGTAGGAATAAGGTTTAACATTTGCTTAAGCAAACGGAGGACGACGCCATAGCGCAATCTCTCATCGCCTGATTGATACGAACATTTCTTTGGGCTCAGCCCTGTTTTGCCTAGCGAGGGCAATGATTTAGTTTGCGGTAAGTTCGTCGGTTTGCTTAAGGAGTATGTGAATGAATCATTTTTTCACCGTCAGCGCTCACCCGTCACTACGTGTCGAACTATGTGACATCGGGGCCTCGATACGTCAGATTTATTACGAGGACACGCCGATGCTTTACACGACGGATCCTGAAGCGTTTGTCAAACCCAACAAGGAGTTCTTCTCCCAATTCGTCGGCCCCGTGGCCGGACGCATTAAAGACGCGGAAATCAAGGGTTTCCAATTCGTGGCCAACGAAAATGCCAATGCCCTCCATAGTTCCACGTTCCGTTTCTGCTGGAAACGCTTCAACCGCGATATCTTGGAAGAAGAGAAGCAAATCCGCGTGATCTTTACCTACGAGGACGAACTTTTCGGCGGCCGTTATTTGGCGGTGATTGAGTATTGCCTTTCGCGGTTAGAACCGAAACTGACGACGCGTATGTCCATGACCAGCACCGTCTACATGCCCGTGAACCTGACGACCCACCTCTATTTCAATCTGGGCGAAAAGAATGTCGAAAGCATCTTCTTAAAGATTCCTTCCTCCAAACGCGCCGAATACGATAATGAAGGGATTCCTCTTCGTTTCGTTGACGTTGACGGACAATTTGATTTGCGGGAAGGAAAATTGCTTACCGCGATGTATGACCACGCTTTCTTGCTGGACAAAGGGCCAATCGAAGCCCATGGCGAGAAGGTGAACTTAGTGGTGAACACCGATGGCGAATCGGTCATCGTTTATACCGATATCCCGAGCCAGCAACGCGTCGGCCATAGCCTTGGCTTCACTTTAGAAAGCGTACAGCACGCCCTGCTTGGTCCGGATATGATTTTGCCTGAGGGCATCACCGAAACAACCACCATCGAATATACATTTTCAAGGAGATAACCGATGATCGAAAAAACGATTAAAGAACTGGTTTTCTATGCTAAAACCCATTTATTTTTAGAACGTCTTGATGAAATCTACGCCACCAACATGCTTCTTGGCTACTTCCATCTCGACGCTCCCTATGAAGGTGAAATCGACGAAGAAGCCATCAAAACCATGGAGACTCCAGACTCCATTGTCGAGGCGCTAGAGAAAGACCTCCAGGAGAAAGGAGTCACTGCCGGGGAGGCCGAACGCCAAGTCATCTTTGCCCTCGGCGCCTTATCGCCTCGCCCCTCCGCCGTCCAAGACGCGTTTAACGGTTTAGAAGATGTTTCCCCGAAGGAAGCGACCGAATATCTTTATGACGTCTCGGTCAAGAACTACTATGTCCGCAAGACACAGATTGACAAAAACATCCACTTCGACGCGCACTTCAAATCCGGCAGTGACCTCGAGGTTTCCATCAACCTTTCCAAACCGGAGAAAAAGAACTCCGATATCGCCAAACTTCTCGTCCAGAAGTCCACGACTTACCCGCGTTGCCTCCTTTGTGAGGAGAACGTCGGCTTCTATGGCACCGACCGTCATCCCGCTAGGGGAAACCTCCGTTTCATCGAGATGGAGCTCGAAGGCCGCACGTGGTTCTTACAATTCTCGCCTTATGGCTATTTCGACCGCCATTGCATCCTTTTCCAAAAGGAGCATGAGAAGATGGAAGTCAGTCCCCGTATCTTTGCTACTTTATTGGCCTTCGTGGACCGCTTCCCTCATTACTTTATGGGCTCCAACGCGGATTTGCCCATCGTTGGCGGCTCGATCTTAAACCACGAGCATTTCCAAGGCGGCGCCCATTTATTGCCCGTCATGCGCGCCCCGGTGAAGGAAATCATCCCCATCTCCAACAAAAAGGTTGAAGTGGGTGTCCTTGATTTCTATGACACCGTCTTACGCGTCTGCTCCAAGGATAAGGAAGAACTTCTTTCCGTGGCCACGAAGATTTTGGATACATGGCGTGGCTATGACGATGAGAAGCAGGGCATCTCTCACGAAACCGATGGTGTCGCCCATAACACCATCACCGGCATCGCCCGCAAAGTGGATGATACCTATATGCTCTTCATGATTTTGAGGAATAATCGCTGCGACGAAACTTATCCCGATGGCATCTTCCACGTCCATCCCGAACGCCAGCACATCAAATCCGAGGGCATCGGCTTAATTGAAGCCGCCGGCTTGTTCATTCTCCCTGCCAGGCTGAAACGCCAAGGCGCGGAGGTTGAGGACGTCATCAAGAGCAATCTCACCCAGGAAGAAGCACTTCAAAAATACCCCGATTTCGCTCCATTCTGGGAGATGTCCCAAAAAATGAAGAAAGAGAATCAATCTTTAGAAGATTATCTCGCCGAAGTGTGTCAAAATATTCTCATGGACGTCGCTGTTTTCAAACATGACGAAAATGGCCGCGCCGGACTTGCAGCATTTATGGAGGCTTGCGCATTATGATTTTAGCCAAAGAAGCTAAAAAGCTTTACAAGGATTCCTTTGGTAAAGGGGATCTCCGCATCTTTTATTCCCATGGTCGCCTTGAACTTTTAGGCAACCATACTGACCACCAGGGCGGGCTTTGCCTCGTCGCCGGCGTCGACCTTGGCATCACCGCCGCCGTCGAAGCCAATAAAGACGGAGCCGTCCGCGTCGTTTCCGAAGGCTATCCCGCATTCCAGTTCTATACCGATGAGCTCGACCTCCAAAAAGGGGAAGTGGGCACAACCAAAGCCATCTTCAAAGGCGTCATGGCCAAGATGAAGGAGCGTGGCTACAAAGTCGGCGGTTTCTCCGCGGCTCTTAAGAGCGACCTCCCCGCTGGAAGCGGCCTATCTTCTTCCGCGGCCGTCGAGGCTCTCGCCTGCCACATCGTCGACGTGCTTTATAACCATGGCAAGATGGCACCCGATGAGATGGCCGTCATCTCGCAATTTGCCGAGCGCGTCTATTTCGGCAAACCCTGCGGCATGCTCGACCAGGTCGGCTGCTGCTTCGGTGGCGTCGACTATATCGACTTCAACCATGCTGGCGCGATGTACGTCAAGCCGATTTCTTACGGCCTCACGCTTGAACCGATCCTCATCAACACCGGCTCCAGCCACGAGAACCTAACCGACTACTATGCCTCCATTCCCGCGGATATGTTCGCGGTGGCGAAAAACCTTCTTGGCGTCGATAAACTTTCCGACTGCACCAAGGAAGAATTCTTCAAGAAGGTCACCGTCCCCTGCGACGGCGTCTCCGAACGCGCCAAACTCCGCGCCACCCATTATTATCAGGAAATCGACCGCGTCGCCGTCGCGTTCAAGGCTTTGGAAACCAATGATTCCAGCACCTTCCTCAACTGCGTCCGCGGTTCGCAGACTTCTTCTCAGACCTTGCTGGGCAACACGATGGTTCCGGGACAATACGAACATTCGCCCCAACAGGCCGTCGATATCGCCAACAAAGTCATCGGCAAAGGCGGTGCCCGCATCATGGGCGGCGGTTTTGCTGGCAGCATCATCTGCTTCGTCTATCCGACGGAGAAAGACGCTTTCATCGCCGAAATGGCCAAATACTATGGCGCGGAGGCTGTCATTCCTCTGAAGATCGTCGACGGCGGACCTAGGGAAATTGCCTAATGCCCGTCTTGGCGTGGATTCAAATCGGAAATTTCTATTACTTTCTTTTCCTTGCACTCCTCGTCGGCATTTCCGTCTTCTCGGTGATGCTTTGCAACCGCTTTGGCAAAGTGTTCGCCAAACGCTACATCACCATCATTTTATGGGTTAACTTCGCGCTTCATTTCCTGAAGCAGTTGTTGCCCATTTATTTTTCGAAGTGGCCTTCCGGACTCACCGATTCCTTGTTCCCCAACCTCTGCGCGACGTTAATCGTGCTCTCGCCGTTCATCTTTCTTTATGGCGGCAAATACCTAAAGGACTACATGTTCTATATCGGCGTCCTTTCCGGCGTACTGGTTTACCTGGTGCCGACTGGGGCGATGCGCGAAGACGTGACTGGGCTTGATTATGCGTTTGAAACGGCGCGTTTCTACCTTTGCCACTGGCCTTTAGTCGTGGCGGGATTACTGATGGTGCAGCAGGGATTCCACAAACTAGATTGGAAACGGCTTTGGAGCATTCCTTTGGTTTTTGCGGGGATTTTGACCATTATTTCCGCCAGCCAGATTCTTTTTGGCCCCATCATGAAACTGGATGGATATCCCCATGACTGGGTTGGCGCGGATGGCGTTTTCAACCGCATTAACCTCCATGCGGCCATGTCCAATCAGTCCATGCAGTTTGGCCCTCAAGCTGGCGTGGATGGGCTTTTCGGATGGGCTTATCCCTACTTAATTCCAGGGTTAATGACGTACCGCGTCGATGGCGAGATCTATTTCACGCCGATCATCTGGATTATTCCCTTCCTATATTTAGGAACGGTCATTATCGGGCCCCTCATGGCCTTGCCCTTTGAGCACCGCCAAATGAGGATGGATGTCCTCGCTTTCCGCCAAAAAAGGAAAATGCGTGCGCTTCACCGTCGCCATGGCCACTAAAAGTGCTACACTATTACGCAAGATAACAAAATATAAGAGGTACTTATCTATGGACAAAAGATCCGCAGGCGTATTGCTCTCTGTCACGGCTTTGCCTTCGAGGCACGGCATCGGTGATTTTGGCGCTAACGCCAAACGTTTTATCGACCATCTTGCCGAGATGGGCTTCAAGGTCTGGCAGATCCTGCCACTGAACCCTTTAGGCTATGGCAACTCTCCCTATCAGCCATTCTCGAGCTTCGCCATCGACGAGCAATTCGCCGATCTTGACGCGCTGACGGAAGAAGGACTGTTGAAGAAGACGCCCGATTTCAACCCCGATGCGCCGAAAGTCCATTATGATGCGGTCAAAGCGTTCAAGCATGGCTATCTTTTAAAAGCCTTTGAGAAATATTTGGAACTTCATGGCACCAAGGAAATCGAAGCCTTCCGCAAAGGCCATCCTTGGGTCTCTGATTGGTCGGTGTTCATGACCTTCAAGCGCCGTTACCCCGCCTCTTGGAACGAATGGCCCTTAGAAGCCCAAAACTGGATCATCAAACGCCCTAAACTCTCCGAAGAAGACCAACATGCATGCCTTTTCGAAGTTTGGCTGCAGATGATCCTCTATAAGCAGTGGGACGAAATCCACGCCTACGCCAAATCCAAAGGCATCTCCATTATTGGCGACATCCCGTTCTATGTCGGTTTCGATTCCTGCGATGTCTGGACCAACCAAGATTCCTTTATCTTGGATAAGGATACCCATCTTCCCAGCGTCGTCGCCGGCGTACCCCCGGATTATTTCTCCGCGGATGGTCAGCGCTGGGGCAACCCCATTTACGATTGGAAGAAACTAGAGGCGAACGGCTTCGACTTCATCATCAACCGTATCCACCTCAATAGTGTCCTTTACGATATTCTCCGCCTCGACCATTTCCGCGCGTTCGACACCTATTGGGAAATCCCCGCCTCCTGCCCAACCGCGGTGGATGGCGAATGGAAAGAACCCCCCGGATACCTGTTCTTCGATACTTTGTTCGCCAAATATCCCGGCCTTGATATCATCGCCGAGGACTTGGGCGACCTCCGTCCCGAAGTCTTAACGCTCCGCGACCATTATAATTTCCCGGGCATGAACGTCATCGAATTCACCTTCGAAGACGATCAGCTCTACCATAAGGGCGATTGGAACCGCGAGAACAGCGTCGCCTATCTCGATACCCACGATAACGATACGATGCTTTCCTATTTCTACCTCATGCCGGAGACCGCGCAGGCCGCTTGGCTCCATCGCTTGGAGGAACTTGGCATCAAAGAAGGCAGCGTCGTCGACCGCATGATGACGTTCTGTCTCTATAAACCCGCCCGTTTGGCCGTCTTGTCCATGCAGGATATCCTCAATCTCGACGTCCACGCCAGGACCAATGTCCCGGGCACCGTCGATGACCGGAACTGGACTTGGAAGATGGTCGACTTCAAAGATTTCGTCGCCAGGAAAGATTTCCTTGCCAACCTAATCAAGGCCTCCGGACGTTAAGCATGAAGAAAATCGGCCTCATTTCCCTTGGATGCGCTAAAAATCTCGTTGATTCCGAGATGATTTTGGCCATGTTCCCCCATGACCGTTTCGCGTTTACCACCGTCCTCTCCGAGGCCGATTTCATCATCGTCAATACCTGTGGCTTCATCGAATCCGCCAAGCGCGAATCCATCGATACCATCCTCGGCTTAGCCAAATATAAAGCCAAAGTGGTGGTGGTCGGCTGTTTGGCCCAACGTTATAAAGACGAGCTCGTCTCCTTAATCCCCGAGGCCGACCTCATCGTTGCCATCAAGGATTACGGCGAGCTTCACCAATATTTAAAGGAACTTACCGGCGAAGAGGAGATTCTTCCGATGAATCCTCTCCGCCGTGTCGTTTCCACGTCGCCTTTTACGGCATATCTGCGCATCTCGGAAGGCTGCAACAATTTCTGTTCCTTCTGCGCGATTCCTTTCATCCGTGGACGATTCGTCTCCCGCCCTTTCGAGGAGATACTCACCGAGGCAAGGCAACTGAAAGAGTCTGGCGTCAAGGAAATCTCCCTCATTAGTCAAGACACGACCATCTATGGCTCGGATTTTGAAGGCGGTAAGCCCAATATCTGCGATTTGCTTCGTGCCTTAGAAGAGGTCGGATTCTACTCCATTCGCTTGCTCTATCTCTATCCTAGCGAGATCAGCGACGAACTCATCCACCTCATCGCGGAGAGCAAGACCATCGCCCATTATTTCGATATCCCCGTCCAATGCGCCTCAGATAAATTGCTGAAGCTCATGAGGCGGCACTGCGACCAAAAAGAAACCGTTGCCCTGTTCCATAAGATCAAAACCATTTGTCCGGATGCCGTGCTCCGCACGACGCTTATCGCGGGCTTTTCTGGCGAGACCATCCAGGATCAACGACAAACCTTGAAATTCCTTGAGGACATCAAGTTCGACCATATGGGTTGCTTTACCTATTCCCCGGAAGAAGGGACTTATGGCGCGACACTTCCCCATCGCGTCAGGAAACTCACCAAGGAACGCCGCGCGAACGAACTAATGGCTGCCCAACGCAAAATCTCCTATGAGCTCAATAAGAAGCGTGTTGGCGAAGTCATGGAGGGTCTCGTCATCGATAAAGGGGCGCGGAAGAATGAATACCGTCTTCGAAGTTATTGGAACGCCCCTGATGACATCGACGGGAGCATCTTCTTTACTTCGCAAAAGCCATTGGAAGTTGGAGAAGTGGTGAAAGTAAAAATTACCGGTGCCTTCGTCTACGATTTGCATGGGGAATACGTGGAAGAGTAAAATACTTGAGTTTTGCGGGCGAAATCGCCCGCTTTTTCGTTCTTTTGGCATGGCTTTTATGGTCTTGGAGAAGGGCGAATTACCGCGAATCGGTTTTTGGTTCATCCTGTGAGCTCAAGGGGCTATCGCACTAAATATCCATATTTGGCATTGAAGCACATTGCCATGATGGGACTCTCTATTTCCATTGATAATGGACCCCGATTTGATTCTTTTTCCGGCCTTTATCGCAATTTGTAAAAATTTATATTGCCAGAGTTGCCCCGCCTGACTATAATCTCCCTTGCCAGTCGGGTTTGTAGCGAGCTCGTCAGGCATCGCTGCCCCTATAGTTCAGCGGTAGAACGGATCCATGGTAAGGATCAGACCTCTTTTCGACTAAGGGTGGGGGCACCAGCAGGAAAACAAAGGCTTAGCAGAGACTGTTAGGCCTTTTTTCGTATCCTTATAGGCTGAGGATTTGTTGACGGAATTTGCGCCGAGGCGAGGTTGCCAATTGACAACAACCGATAATAAAAGCAAAATCTTTCACGCACGGAGGCGTACCCAAGTGGCTGAAGGGATCGGTCTTGAAAACCGACAGTGGGGTCCTGCTCCAGCAAGAGTTCGAATCTCTTCGCCTCCGCCACTATCGAAAACATGGGTCGATACAAAGCGTGTCGGCTCTTTTTTTGTTTGCTTGTTACGTTTCCGATACAAATATTGTCCGGAACGTTTGTTAACTTCCAGTGGAATAAAGATAGTGCAAAGATTTAGTGATTCTATATAATCAGGCAAGCGATAGCCTGAAAATGTAGGCTTAGCAAAATATAGGAATAATGCTTATGGAAGAAAGCACAAAAGGGTTTCGACTATTCAATGTCAAAGAGTGCTTTAGCGAAGAAGAGGTGAACCGTAAGAGGGTGCCGGAAATTGACATCGCCAGGGGCTTAGCCGTCTTGTTTATGGTCATCTGCCATGTCTTCCTTGCGTTGAATGTCAAATACGATATCCTTGGAGTTCTCGTCGATGACATATTAGGCGGCCCATTTTCTGCTCCAGTGTTTATGTTCTTGATGGGCATAGGTATGGCCTATTCCCGACATACCGACGCCAAGTCGACGTTTATTCGCGGCTTGAAACTTCTCGCAATAGCCTACGTTCTCAACTTTGTTCGGCTCACAATCCCCTCTTTGATTGCATATGGAATTAGCGGGGACCATTCCTTCATCGCCGATTGGCTGGATAAACTGATGTGCGTCGATATCCTCCAATTCGCCGGCATGGCCTTTTTGGTCATCGCTTTGTTCAAGAAACTGAAACTCGATTGGTGGTGGCTGCTCCTGTTTTCGGTCGCTTTGCTTGTGGTGGGCCCGTTTTTAAAGGACAAGGCCACGAACATCCACTGGCTTGATCTGTTCCTCGCCTTATTTTATAAGACCTATTATTATGCGTATTTCCCGCTTTTCCATTGGCTGATTCTTCCCGTGGTGGGGCTTAAAGTCGGTGAACTCTACCTTCACTTGAAGAACAAGGCCCGTTTCTATGTTTTCTCTCTCGTCGTCATCTTCCCCATCTCCGCCGCTTTTGAGGTGGTGGCTTATATGGTGGGATTCGAACTCCTCGGGGTGGCGACGGAATATTATTACTTTACCTTACTTAGCGGGGTCTCCCTTTGCGGATTCGTGATGGCCTGGATTTCTTTGATTGGCCTCGTGTTGATGCTGTTTAAGAATCCTCACCTGGGTTTCTTCACCCTCCTTAGCAAAAACGTCCTCTCAATCTATTGCATCCACTGGGTCATTGTTTTCTTCATACATAATCTCTTTGCGCTCTATTGGCAATACGATGAGATGCCAGAATGGCAGTGGGCATTATTTTCGATTGGTGTTTTGGCCGCCTCAATCGGCCTATCCATCGTCTATACCAGGGTCAAACAATCTCTCTTGGCCAAAAGGAAAGCAGCTGCCGAATAGCCGTTTTAAGCGGTATTTAAGGCCAGAAGGAACACAAGAAATTAAAGATATCGAGTTTTTGCGGAGATTTGGCGTAGTTATTGCCACGCCATAATTCATCTAATATGTCTATCGTGCTTTTGTCATAACCCACCAAGGATGGTTGCCTTACCGAAGCGGCGGAGAGTAAATGACGCATGATGGATAAGTTTCCCGAGCATAATATTCGCAGAAGGCAAAAGCCTTGTGAAAAAACTTGACACCGCATGCCAAGCCTTCAATAATCCATTTAGCGAGATTTGTGGGTATCCCGAAGCTATTGGAATAAGTTTTCTCAAGAAACGGGTTCCGTACCAGATGGATGACGGTCCCTATCGCCGAAATGGCTAGGCTAACCGTCTAAAGTCAACGCCCGAGCCTAGAAACGAAATAAAATTGGCTAATCGATACCGTCAAAGAGGAAAAACGTATGATGAACAACATTGATGACGTCACCCCAAACGAGGCCGAAGAAATCAAGAATCCGGTCGATGCCCGGCCTGTTACGGAAGAGCCTGCCTCGGCCCGCGGCGGCATTGATCAGGAGGCGTTCCAACGGCAGTTGAAAATAGACATCGAAGCGGATGAAAATGATGTCTATATGGAAGAAGAAGTGGACGAAAAGTCGCTCGATAAACAAATTGACGAACCAAATATTAACAGATGACCTTCAAGGGGATGGCTTAGCGGCTGCCCCTTTTTATCTTTGCCTCTAGGCAAAGGAAAATAATGTGTAATTGTCCAAGGACCAAAGAGAGTAAAATCACATCTTTGACAGTTTATAATTGCTCCAATTAAAAAAAGTTCGATTTGCTCGAACTTTTTTGATGACTTTTCACTTCAATGAAATGTAGCAATACTTGTTCATCTAAATTTTTTTCTAAATTCTTTATTCAGGTATGAGCTTTTCATGATTTCCCTGGATATG
>JAGAHY010000027.1 GCA_017626815.1 Bacilli bacterium
ATTGAGGAAGGGGACTAAAGCAAGGAAGGGACTCCGACTCGTGATAATCAAAGGCAAGATGGCCGCGCCCATGGAAAGAATCATAAACGGGGACATTAAACTTGAGCATTCGCGCACCGACTTGCTCACCGTAGAGACGACGAGCCCCAATGATACGAACAAGATCAGCGTCGTCACGATCATGATGCCCAAGAGAATAATTTGTCCGGGGCCAAACGAAACGGAGATTCCCTGAATTAAATTGGAGACACCGCCGAGCAAACCGATAAAGGAAGTCAAACCACTTAACGTCGCCGTCAGGGTCAAAGCCATGATTTTGCCCAAGACCAGCTCGGAACGCTTGATTGGGGTAAGCAAGACAGCGGACAAAGTCCCACGTTCTTTTTCGCCCGCGACAGAATCCGGGCAGATAGACATCACCGTAGAGAATAACATCGAAACCGTTAAAACCGGCAGCAAAATACCGATGATTTTGGTTCCAGTATATTCGGATTTGCCAACATTGGGGTTGATGGGATTACCCTGCGAATCGACGTTGACGACATAGTTCTTATAGGTGAGGTCGCAAAGTTTGCTCAACGTCGCATAGCAGAAACTACCCGCGGCCTTCTCCCCGTTATAGTACATGCGGACATAGTTCTCCAAAGCCGTGCCTACGGATGTTTTGATGTTGGTTTCAAAGTTGTCCGAGAACGCGATGAAGACATCGTATTGGCCCTGCTTTACCTTCTCGATGGTCGCTTCGGTATCCGCGCTAGGGATGACGGTGTATTCGGCGCGATTCGTCTTCTCCGCTTCGGAGGAAGCGAGGTAGGCATTATATTGAGCAATAATTAATGGGACCTCTCCCCCACCATAATTGTCCGTATAGGCAATGCGGTAAGAGGTATCCGTCACCTTGTTATCCAAGATGGCGCTAGTGAAGAACTTGCCCATGAGGCTATACACCAAAAAGATGATGATGCCTGGCAAGAACAAGGCGGCGAGCATGCGTCGATCCGTGAAGAATCGGCGCATCTCTTTCTTAAAGACGGTGATGGCGTTTTTCATGCGGCGTCCTCCTCGACCAAAGAGAAGAAGACTTCTTCCAAACTACGTTCTTTTGTCAACTCGTGAAGATCGCCTTGTAAAGCCATCTGGCCATTCAAAATGATGCCGACTTCATCGCAGAGTTTTTCCACCAAGGAAAAGATGTGTGTGGAAATAACGATGGTTTTGCCGTCGTTTTTCAGTTTTTCAAGGAAATTCTCCACATCTCTAGATGCCATGATATCCAAGCCATTCGTCGGTTCGTCGTAAATGATGATGTCGGGATCATGGGCGATAGAGATGGCCAAAGAAACCTTTTGTTTCATGCCTGTGGAAAGGTTCTTGATCTGCGAGAGGGAGAACGGGGTGACGCCAAATTCATCAAATATGGCTTTCTTCCGTGTCTTGATTACGTCTTCCTTAAGGCCATAAAGAGAGGCCATATAATCAAAGGTATAGGAAGGCGTGAAGAAGTCATCCAATTTCAATTCGGAAGTCAGAAAGCCCACCCTACCGCGATACGCGCTGATGTCTTTTTGAATCGGGGAACCACGGTACAAGATTTCGCCTGAGGTCGGGGCAATCAAGGTGGCAATCATGCGCAAAGTCGTGGTCTTACCCGCGCCATTCGGCCCTAAAAGGCCATATATCTTGCCGGGATATAACGTAAAAGAAAGGTCATTAACCGCAAATAGCTTCGCGGTATCCACATGGCGTTCGGCACGTTGTTTTTTATTCAAAGGGAACGTTTTCACCAAGTGCCGCATCTCTAACACAGGGGTTTCATTTTCCATGGCTCGCCTCCTGCGCTATATGATACGTGAGCCACCTTTTGTTAACAATACATGCGCGCGAACGAAAAAGCGCACCTTCTAGTTGATGATGCGCATTTCTCTTTATAGGCTCTCAACGCGATTGATGAACAATGGGAAGCCATCCTTTTCCGAAATGGCATAGAAGGGGCGATCCACGTTTAAGGAAATCACCTCTTCTTCTATCGGACCAGCCGAACCCGACATCGCCATAACCGTGATGGATTCGCCACTTACACCATATTGGTTAAACTCAAAATCGCTGGATTGAAGCACTTGATCCAACTCCAAATCATTGTGGGTCGTCTCGGGCAATAAGGCGTCATAGAACGCCTCTTTCCCTGTCAACTTTTCACCAACGCAGGAAGTGATGTCCAATGACTCTGTATGGTTATGGAAATATGGAACATAGCCCATCGCGGCCACGGTTGTCCGGTTCTTTTGATAAGCGGAGTATGCCTGTTCTAAAGAAATCTCAGCAAGTCCCACTCCTTTTTCGGGCAACACAATCACCATATCCGTGTAATTAATCGGTAAGCGGAACACTTGGTAATTCTCACCGCTGTAATAAGGAAGGTGTTCTGGCCACATCTTGCTGCCAAAACTATGCACTTCCGCTTTTTTATCATTGAACAAGGCATCCTTCGTGGTCGCTAAGCCACCAGGCACGAAATCCTTCATCTTAAAACCGCCATAAGTCAGGACGCCATCCTGTGTCAGGTTGGGATCGGGAACGGGAATGGTGAAATCCAAGACATCATGGAAGAACTCGGTCGCGTCTTGATGATATTGGCCAAGGCTAGATTCCATCGTCGAGACATAGTCTTGCTTCAAGGCTTCTCTTTTCGCGGGGTCAAAGCGATAGGTCGGGCCGACGCTTTGATGAGCCACCACTGCCTCAAAGCGGCAGTATTTCTCCTCTTTGCCATAATCATATTCCTTGAGGTAATGGTATTCGAAATTCCACGCTTCCAATAACGCTTTTAAATCCGCCTTAGCGTCGCTTAAGCCAAAGGAAGTTAAGGGGAAATCACGGCTGACGCTAGCTAAGCCAGAGACGGCCAAAAGGTAAGAGGCCGGGGAGACCACAAAGTTACCTTCCGCACCTTGCGCTAACTTGGCTAAATCGGCCATGGCAGGGCCACTTAGGGAGGCTTTAAGCTCAACAGGAAGACGTTGGACCTTATCGGCCTTAGGCAGGTTATAAACATATTTCGCGCTTTCTGGAAGCGCGGGCTCCTGGGAAGAGCTGCTTAATACGGATTGATGACTAGCGGACTCCTGCGAAGAGCTGTTTAAAACAGAACTAGGTCCTGCACAGGAGGCGAGGCTTATGGCCATTAAAGCAAGAAAAGGTGGATATCTCATCGGGTGTTCCTCTATATATATATATAATAGGAGGATATCCCTATTTGTGAAGCGGAGAAAAACCCGGGGCATACAAGACACTCCGGGTTAGTTGCTATTTATGGATTAAGCGTTATTCCTCATCGCCATAGCAAGGGCGATCGGCAACGTAGGTGGTGTGGAGCAATTCTTCGGACAACTCGCCGCAGGGCTCGCCAAGGAAGTCCTTGTAGAGTTTCTGAATGTCGGGGTTGTTGTGAGATTGACGGATCGGGCGTTCCTTGTCGATGCCATAGAGGACATTGGCCCTCTTTTGACGATAGGTTTCAAGGATATCGGGATCCTCATTGGTTTGCATGGAGGGTTTGACGAAGGGTTGTCCACCACCGTTGATGCAGCCGCCGGGGCAGCACATGATTTCGATGAAGGCATAGGGGGACTTGCCCGCGCGGATTTCATCAAGAAGCGGTTTCGCGTTCTTCATGCCGGAGGTGACAGCCACCTTGACCTTGGTGCCTTCGATATCGATTTCGGCTTCCTTAACGGCCTCTAAGCCACGGACCTCATGGAATTCGATGGGGCCGTATTCTTTGCCGGTGAGGCTATGATAAGCGGTACGAAGGGCCGCTTCCATGACGCCACCGGTGACGCCGAAGATGACGCCAGCGCCGGTATATTGGCCAAGGAGGTCTTGGTCGAAGTCTTCTTCGGGGAGTTTGTCCCAGAGGATACCCGCGCGCTTGATCATGACCGCGAGTTCACGGGTCGTGAGGACCGCGTCAACATCGGGGAGACCATTGACGGCAGCGTTTTGCTTTCTGTCGGCCTCGTATTTCTTCGAGGTGCAAGGCATGACCGAGACGACGAAGATATCTTCTGGCTTCAAGCCATGGGCTTTGGCCATGTAGGATTTGATGATCGCGCCTTCCATCTCGTGCGGGGATTTGCAGGTCGAGACGTTGGGGATCAAATCGGAATAGAAGAATTCCATGAAGTTGATCCAACCAGGCGAGCAGGAAGTGATCTGCGGGAGGACGCCTTTGCCGGTGATGCGGTTGAGGAGTTCTTGCGCTTCTTCCATGATGGTAAGGTCGGCACCGAAGTTGGTGTCATAGACCCTGTAGAAGCCAAGGCGGTGCAAGGCGGCGACCATTTTGCCGGTGCCATCTTCTTCGCCGATCTTGTGTCCGAATTCTTCGGAGATGGCGGCGCGGACGGCCGGAGCGGTCTGGACGACGACATATTTGCCTTGGGCCATAGCCTTATCGACGAGATCGATTTCGCGGTGTTCCGCTAAGGCGCCGGTGGGGCAAACGTTGATGCACTGGCCGCACTGCAAGCACGGAACCTTGGAGAAGCTGGCGTTTTGAGCCGGGCCAACGATGGTGTTGAAACCACGTTTTTCAAAGCCGAGGATGCCGATGCCTTGGGCCTCTTTGCAGCGCTCGATGCAGCGGCCGCAGAGGATGCACTTGGAGGTATCGCGGATGATGCCAGGGGCGCATTCGTCATAGGTGGTCGCGGTCTTTTCGCCTTCGAAGGCATTGTCGCGCGCACCGGTCAAGCCAGCGACATGGAGGAGTTCGCATTGGCCGTTTTTGACGCAGGTCTGGCAGTCTTTGGAGTGGTTGGAGAGAAGCAACTCAACCGCGGCGCGGCGAGCTTTGACGGCCATCGGGGAAGCGATTTTGATCTCGAATCCTTTTTCCGCTTGGCAGTCAGCGACGGGATAGACGCAAGAGGCGAAGAGCCTGCCGCCGCGGGCGGTGGCGATTTCGACTAAGCAAACACGGCAGGAAGCAAGGGAGTTCTTACCATGGTTCCAGTAGCATAGCGTGGGGATGTTATATCCGCAGAGTCTCGCGGCTTCGAGGACCGTGAGGTTTTTGGGGACCGAATAGATTTTACCTTCGATCTTGATATTCACATTTTCGATGTTTTCCATTGTCCATCCCCTCCTTATTCTTTCACGATCGCGCCGAAGCGGCAGCCGGACATACAAGAGCCGCACTTAATGCACTTGGTCTGGTCGATCTCATGGGCGTACTTGCCAGGCATGGGTTTGCCTGGGACCATCGGTTTGGCCGGCTCGTTGGACGGATGGATGCAAGAGACGGGGCAGTTGCGGGCGCAGAGGGTGCAGCCGACGCACTTTTCCTTGATGATCTTGTAGGACATGAGGTTTTTGCAGACGTGCGCGGGGCACTTCTTGTCCACGACGTGGGCGCGATATTCCTCAGGGAAGTTGTTCATCGTCGAGAGGATGGGGTTCGCGGCGGTCTGGCCAAGGGCGCAGAGGGAACCCATCTTGATGACGGTGGCGAGTTCTTTCATATCCTCGAGAGTCTTTTCGGTGCCTTTGCCTTTGGTGACATCGGTGAGCATCTCATAAAGACGCTTGGTACCGATACGGCAGGGAGAGCACTTACCGCAGGACTCGTCGCAGATGAACGACATATAGAAGTGGGCGACGTCGACGGCGCAGTTATCTTCGTCCATGACGATCGCGCCGCCAGAACCCATCATCGAGCCACGGGCCACGAGGGTGTCGTAGTCGATCGGGGTATCGAGGTCTTTCTCGGTCAAGCAGCCGCCGGAAGGACCGCCGGTCTGAATGGCTTTGAATTTCTTGCCGCCAGGGATGCCGCCGCCGATATCGAAGATCAATTCGCGGAGGGTGGTTCCCATCGGGACTTCGACGAGGCCGACGTTGTTGACCTTGCCGCCGAGGGCGAAGACCTTGGTGCCCTTGGAGCCTTCGGTTCCGATGGCGGCGAATTTCGCAGCGCCTTCACGGAGAATGAAGGGGATTTGGGCTAAGGTTTCGACGTTATTGACGCAGGTCGGCTTGCCCCAGAGACCCTTGATCGCGGGGAAGGGCGGACGGGGGCGTGGCATGCCACGCTGACCTTCGATGGAGTTCAGAAGAGCGGTTTCTTCGCCGCAGACGAAGGCGCCAGCGCCAAGACGGATATGGGCGCGGAAGGAGAAATCGGTGCCGAGGATGTTGTCGCCGAGCAAGCCGACTTTTTCCATGTCTTCGATGGCGCGCTGCAAACGCGAGACGGCGATCGGGTATTCGGCGCGGACGTAGAAGTAACCTTCGCTAGCGCCAAAGGCATAGCCGGCGATCATCATACCTTCGATGACTTCGAAGGGGTTGCCTTCCAAGATGGAACGGTCCATGAACGCGCCGGGGTCGCCCTCGTCGCCGTTGCAGACCACGTATTTCTGGTCGGCTTTGATGTTGGCGGCAAACTGCCATTTACGCCCGGTGGGGAATCCGCCGCCGCCACGGCCACGGATGCCCGAGGCGAGGACCTCGTCGATGACCTCTTGCGGGGTCATGGTGGTCAAGGCTCTCTTAAGACCTTTGAAGCCATCATAGCCGAGGGCTTCTTCGAGAAGGTCGGGGTTGATTAAGGAGCAGCCGTGAAGGGCGATACGAATTTGTTTCTTGTAGAAGTTGATATCGTCCTGACGTTGAACTTTTTCTTTCGTGTTGGGGTCGACGTAGAGAAGATTCTCGCAGATCTGACCGCCGATGAGGTCTTTCTCGACGATGGCTTTGACGTCGGAAACCTTGACGGCGCGATAGAGGGTATCCTCAGGGAAGATCTTGACGAAGGGGCCTTGGGAGCAGAAACCGAAGCAGCCGACGTGGTTGACGGTGACTTTGTCTTCTAAGCCGTTGGCCTTGATTTCCTTGATGAGCTCTTGCTCGATATCGACGGAATTGTTGGCGATGCAGCCCGTGCCGCCGCAGACGACGACAGCGCGCTTGCCCTCGGCGCCTTTCAACTTAGCGTTGAGGACCGCGGTACATTCGTTAATGTTTTGCTCAAGACAAGCAGCGGAAGTAATTTTGTCCATTATGCAGCCTCCAATGCGCGGTATTCATCGATGATCTTGCCGACTTGATCCGGCGTAACCTTCGGGTAGACCTTGCCATTGATGGACATTGCCGGGGCAAGGGCGCAGGCGCCGATGCAGCGGATCGCTTCGATGGTGAAGAGCCCATCTTTGGTGGTCTCGCCCGGCTGGATGCCGAGCAAGGAAGAGAATTTGTCGACGACTTGTTGGGAATTCTTGACGTAGCAAGCAGTACCCAAGCAGATACCAAGAACATATTTGCCCTTGGGTTTGAGGGAGAAGAAGGAATAGAAGGTCACTACTCCATAGATCTCCGCAACGGGGATGCCCGTTTTTTCAGAAATGATCTGTTGGACTTCCAGAGGGATGTAGCCATATTTCTTCTGGACGGCCGAGAGGATCATCATCAACGGTGAGGGTTCATTCGCGTACGAATCGCAGATGTCTTTGACACCCTGCACCACTTCAGGCTTAATTGCCATGCGTAAACCTCCATGCCACAACGTGTGGCGTTACAGGCATATTTTATTTACGCGCTTACGTGTGCGCTAGTGTTTTTTAGAAGGTTAAAAGCGTGTTAATGTAACCTAACTTTTTAGGCAGTCTAAATAACCTTGAAATTTATCAAAAAACTAGCGTTAAAACCCCATTAATTTAGAAAACATGAATCGATTTTCATGGGTTAAAAATGTTTGCAAAATTTTTATTGGAGATTGCAGTTTTTTGTCTTCGAAATACGTACTAAATATGAGGGACATGCCCAATGAGTAACGGGACGTCATGGAAGCTTAACGCGAAAGGGTTTGGACACATATTGAGTTTCTTCCATTGCTCTGAATCGGCTCGTCAGGGCAAAGAATGCAAGCAAATTGGGCACAAGCCGTAATGTTGCATTGTTGCAGGCGAATCTAAGATAGTTGAAGGCCAAAGTTTATAATTTCATCACGCTCTCATGATACTGATTAAGCGCGGCCATGAGCTTTTCGTCATTAAGTTGACCTGCATCGTCTTTAACTGCCTGCATTAATTCGTCCATGGCCTCCATCCACCGAGATGGATAACTGCTCCAATCCTTCGCCTTATCTAGTCCCTCGGTTAGCCATGCGTGGTTGGAAATCGTGCGGCTTGATTCCGTGTAGGGAGAATAGAGGGAAGGGTCGCCATAAGCAGACAGAAGGCTATCCTGCCGTGAAAGGTAGGAGGCAAAGTCCATGATGGCTTTCCTGACGGCAGGGTCCTTCTGTTTTTTGACCGCGATGGAAGCCGTCACATAATATGGTGCCCACTCATAGGTCTCCCCCTCGTAGGAAAAAGATGGAAGCCTGCTGTAGGCGATATTATCTCCATAATATGGCTTCGTTACGTCCTCGAAGAAGAAACTGGTAACGGCGCAGGGATACACGTTGGGTTTGAGTGTACTCGCCCCTTCATCAATCTCCCGCCGGCTTAAGAGTTTGGATAGACCCTTAGCAACCTTTAGGCCCTGCTCCGAGTTGAAGTTATCACTATTGCCGTCCTTTGTGATTGTGGTATCTAATCCGTTTGCGCAAAATGCGCCAAAATAGTCCATCGCAGAAAGCCCCAAGAAGGCGACCTTCTTAACGGAGCTAAACGGCTGAAGCGTCCTGATGATATCGTCCCAAGAGGCCACGTCTTCTTCCGTGAAGATGGTCTTGTCATATGCCAGATAAGGGTTTACGGCAATGCCAACGGGAAAGGTGGGGAAACTATCTTTCCACTGAAAAGCCTTGACGGTGGATTCGTCCATTCGGGCAACCACGTCTTGACGGTAATCCTCACTTAGGATTTCAAAATCATCCTGATAGGAGACCTGATCAAAAGAGGCAACGGGACCAAAGCACAAATCGCATGGTAAAACTTTTTGATTTGCGGCGACAGCATCAGAGAATTTATAGGAGATTTTTAGCGTAATTCCCGTTTCTTTTTGATAATTTGCGTTAATCTCTTTTATCGTATCCTTCAGTTTCTCGTTTCGGACCAAAATAGATAAGGAGCACTCTTTAAGTTCTTCAACGCTGCTGCTTGAATTGTTTCCACAGGAATTAAGAGCCAAGATCGATAATACAGCAATGAATAATCCGCGTTTCTTCATAAG
>JAGAHY010000003.1 GCA_017626815.1 Bacilli bacterium
AAGAGCTGCTTCCCCACCTCCGGCAAGATCAATGCCTTCTCCAATGTGTTTGAGAATTTCTGCAACGCCCTCACCGCCAACCAGATGGGCGGGCAGAGTGGCTTCACCCCACTGGATTACTATACGACGATGTTGGAGACCGCCTGCAATTTCGGCTTTGAGACGCAGGCTGACATCAACCTTTGCATCATCAAGCTTCAAGCGACTTTCTTCAACGCGAAATCCGTCATCCAATTCGTGAGTTCGATCAACCCTGGCGAAGTCCAAGCCTCCCGCTATACCGCCCTATATGAGGCGGTCAACAAGGAATTCACCAGCGATCGCTTCTTCCATCCGAATCGCCCGGACCTCGCCACGGGCTCAAGGCAAAACGCCGTCTATTGCTTCGCGACCAATTCCTATGTCACCGTCGACCTCAACACCTATGCGCTTTGCTTCGAGTCCGATGGCGCCTTCGCGGGCGTCACCAAAAACGACATCCGATTAGCCAACGCTACCATCGATGACATCGATACCGTATCCGAGGCCGACATCCGCTTCATGAATTTGAAGGCGAAGATGGTCAACCGCGTCAAAAACACCGATTACACCTTCGAAGAATACTTTTGCTCCCTCGGCGTCATCCCTGAGGATTTATGTGGCTTTGTCTCGGGCATCATCCTCAAATACGATGGTATCGTCAAAGGCAGGGACGAAATGGATGACCTCACCTATCCGGCCAAATTCTCCTATAACGATAAACACGGCAACGAAGTCAAAAGGGAAATCAAGACCGTTGACGAAGTCTATGATCTCGATGCGGATGATTACCGCGCCGCCAAAGGCAAAATGTATAGCTTCGACAAGGAAGGCAATACCTTCACCGGTCTGCTTGCCATCGCAGCCAACGGCCATAAAGGCTATAGTGAATTCTATGAGAGGGATTTCGGGTATTTCGATGACGCGTATTTCTTCGGCTACGATTTAACCGAATACGAGGTGAGCGGCCAAACCGATGCTTATTGCTGCGGATGCTATGCCTATTACATCAATATCTATGAGGCGTAATTCGCTGCGATGAAGTCCTTCAGGGGACGAAGAAAGCAACGACTACGATGGGGCCAGGAAATGTTCTTGGCCCTTTCTTGTCGCTTTCGGCAAATCGGGGTGAAGCAGGGGATAAGAGGCGTATTTGCAAGAAACGTGCAAGAAAAATTTCTTCGATACCATCGATTTGGCAGTCTGCCTAAACGCTTATTTAACGGGACAAAAATATGAATAATTGTATTTTTATCCCGTTAAACATAACCGAAGAACGCGAATACGCACCCCTTGAGCAAATCGCGGACGGATATCCGAAATACCTTCTGTCTCTTGACCGTTTCCTTCAGCAAAGAAGCGGGGTGAAACACAAGAACATAGAGACCTTTATCCTCAACTCCGAAACGTTTGGTTAAAAGGGCAACCCGCTCGCTTTGGATGCGCTGCCTTCAAGTGGCGGAGAAGTGGAAAACGATGGTTTGGTCGCCTTGGCGGTCTTCATCGCCGAGAGCAAGCCGGAGGAAAAAGAGATCATGGTGGCCGTAACCATGAACATGACCGGGAAATAAAAGATTCTCACTCCCTGCATCGCGCTCCAGAATGAAGCGACGTCATTCCCTATAGTGCCTCAAAAAGCATTTCTTAAAAGTATGGGAGTTTAAATTCCTTTTCAAGAAACAAAACAGTCGTCGTCATCAGCATATGAGAAATAGAGAAATCTAAGTACAGGACAACTACATGGAAGCACTCGGACTCTCGAGTGGCGACGCGGCTGTCGCGAAAAGTCTGTGCGTTCGCCCATCGACGGTCGCATGCTTTTCTTTTTCGGACCAACTAAGATATAATCATCAGCGAAAAATATCCATTTGGAGGAAATTCGCTTATGGTCATTAATCGCGAACGTTACGTCAACGATCTCATCGCTAGGCGAAACGACGGCTTGATCAAGGTCGTGACCGGAATCCGTAGGTGCGGCAAGTCCTTTCTTTTGTTTCGTCTCTTCCGAGATTATTTGCTTAGCGTCGATGTAAAGGCCTCCCAAATCATCCCTTTCGCCTTCGATAACGATGAGGACCTCGATTTGATCGCGTCCTATTACCCAGACGAGCCCACGAAGATCTATCTGGATAACAAGAGAACGAAATATGTGGTCAACGCGAAGAAGTTTCGCGCCTATATCAAGGAGAAGGCCGTTGGAGAAACGCGATACTATCTCCTTTTGGACGAAGTGCAATTGCTCGATGATTTCGTGGGAACGCTGAACGGCTTCCTGCGGCATGACAATTACGATATCTACGTGACTGGAAGCAATTCCCGTTTCCTGTCCAAAGATGTTGCTACCGAATTTCGGGCCAGGGGCGAACAAATCCATGTCAACCCGCTCTCATTCTCCGAATTTTTCAGCGTGTATAACGGCTCATTTGACGATGCTTTCGAAGCCTATTCGACCTTCGGCGGGCTTCCCTATGTCGCGACGCTTGCCGACGACTCCCGGAAAGTCGAATACCTAAGGAACCTTTTGGGCAGCCTCTATCAAAAAGACGTGGTGGACCGCTACGACATTGAAAGCGTGGACTCGCTCGGAGTCCTTATGGATATCCTCGCTTCGAACATCGGCTCGTTCACCAACCCCACCAAAATCGAAACCACGTTCCAAAGCCTTAGGGGCGTCGCCTATCACCACGATACGATTGCGAGGCACTTAGGCTATCTAGAGGATTGCTTCTTGATCGAAGAAGCCAAGAGGTTCAACGTGAAAGGCAGGAAATACATCGGAGCGAATTCGAAGTACTATTGGACAGACATTGGCCTGCGGAACGCACTCCTTCGCTTTCGGCAGCAAGAGCCGACGCATATCTTGGAAAACGTGATTTACAACGAGCTGCGCATCCGCGGGTATGAAGTAGATGTCGGAATCGTCGAAGCCAAAGAGAAGAACGAAAAAGGCACCTATGCAACGAAACAATACGAGGTCGATTTTGTGTGCAATTTGGGAAATGAGAAGGTGTACATTCAGTCGGCGTATGCGCTTCCTGACCGAGCCAAGCGACAGCAAGAGACGCGTTCCCTGTCTTTGATTCGAGATTCTTTTCGAAAAATCGTAGTGGTGCGCGATTCCATTAAGCCATGGTCAGATGAAAACGGCGTTCTCTACCTTGGGCTGAGAGACTTTTTACTAAATCGTGATGCGCTTCGCTGAACGATCCATTGAACCTCAAGGCGGCAAAAAATAGCTCGAAAAGTTTGCAGTACCACGTTTTTCACTTTTGTCTTTTACTACTGACTGATGGGTTATCCCCGTGCCAAGGGCGTTTTCCAAGAGCTTTTGGTACCACGAATATACCACTAAATCCTGACACTAAATAGATTTCCTGACACTAAACTACATGTTTTTGACACTAAAATAAGGTTTTTGACACTAAAATGTGTCTCCTATTACCTTGACTTAGTCGGAAACGAATCACGGGATAGCCTGATCTCTTATGGGGGCGCCCTCTGTCGACGCCTCCTTTTTCTTTGCGGAAGGCTTTCGGATAGCCTATAGACCTGGAAAAACGGCGGTGGGGCATATTCCTCTTTAAGGTTTCTTTTTGGGTTGCCTCTTCTCCCCGCACGCGCATATAGTTATGGTAATCGTTCTTTTCCCAAACAACATGAGCCTAGAAGTCATCCGCTTGGAACATATCCGCAAAAGTTTCCACCAAAACGTGGTCCTTAATGATGTCTCCTTATCCTTTGATGCTGGGGAAGTGCATGCCTTAGTGGGCGAAAACGGGGCGGGGAAGTCGACGTTAACGAAAATCCTCTGCGGCGTCTATCCCAAAGACGGAGGCGAGATTTATTTTCGGGGAGAGAAAATGGCCTTCAAGGGCGTCGCCGACGCCCAGCGGCTAGGCATCCGCATGGTCTATCAGGAACTTTACCTCATGAAAGACCTCACCGTGGCTCAGAATATCTTCATCGGCAGGGAACTCAAAAAAGGCCCTTTCATCGATGATAAAGCGATGAACCAAAAGACCCAGGAACTCTTTGACGAATATGGTATCCCCATTTCCCCCTCTTCCTTGGTCAAAGAACTTAGCGTCGCCCAGATGCAGATGGTGGAGATCATCAAAAACATCTCCCAAAACGTCTCGGTTTTGGTGCTAGACGAACCCACGACCGCCTTATCCTTCAAGGAGGTGAACGATTTGTTCGCGATGATCGAAAAAATCAAAGCCAAAGGCGTCTGCATCGTCTATATCTCCCACAAGATGGAGGAGATTTTGTCTCTCGCGGATCGAATCTCGGTCCTGCGCGATGGAACGCTTATCGGGACCTTAGAGAAAAGCGAGTCCACCCGCGAGAGCATCATCAGGATGATGGTCGGGCGGGAGATCGCCTCCTTGGAGAAAGGGGAAGGGGTGGATGAGGATTCCCCCATCGCCTTGAAGGTCAACGCCTTGGAGACTTCCTTCCTCCACGATATCTCCTTTTCGTTGCGGAAAGGGGAGATTTTGGGTTTGGCGGGGTTGATGGGCAGTGGTAGAACCGAACTCGCCAGAGCCCTTTTCGGCGCGGATAAGGCAAAACATATGGATATCGAAGTCGGGGGCAACAAAGTCCATATCAAAAGCCCCCATGACGCGATAGCCCATGGCCTATGCTACCTTTCCGAGGACCGCAAGCGATTTGGGATCATGGCAGACCATTCCATCTACGCCAATGAAGCCATCTCCTCCTTAAACGACAACACCAAGTTCTTCTTGGTGGACGACAAGACCCTCTTCGGCAAAGCCAAGGGCTACCAAGAAGAACTGGGGATCAAGTATCCCTCCATCTTCGACCCCATCGAGAACCTTTCCGGGGGCAACCAACAAAAATGCATCTTAGCCAGGTGGCTATTAAAAGACGCGGATATCTTTATCTTCGATGAGCCCACCAAAGGCATCGATATCTTGGCCAAGCAGGAGATCTACCTCAAAATCAAGGAACTCGCCCGCAAAGGCAAAGCGATTCTGCTCATCTCCTCGGAGTTAGAGGAGATCTTGCTTCTTTCTGACTGCGTCGGCGTCATGGCCGAAGGAAGCCTCGTGGCCATCCTTGGCGGAGAAGAAGCCACCCAAGAAACCATCATGGAATATGCCTTAAGGAGGAAATAACGATGAAAAAAAGCGACCGCCTCATCCGCATGCTACGGCAGAATATCGTCATCTTCACGATCTTGGCTTTATTGTTCTTGCTCTTTGCCATCATCAACCCCAATTTCGTCGACCGCTTCAACGTCTTGTCGATGGTCCAATCCTATGTCCCCTATGCCATGCTGGCCTTAGGGGTGAGCTTCGTCATCGCCACCGGGGGAGTGGACCTTTCCATCGGGGCGAGCATGATCGCCTCCGCCTTATGCGCGGGCAGGCTTTACCAGTTAGGCATGCCTTTGTTCTTCGTCATTCCCATCATGATCGTCCTAGGAACCTTAGTCGGGGCCTTAAATGGCTTTTTGGTGGCCAAACTGAAGATCCCTTCTTTTATCGCCACGCTGGGTACTTCGATGGCGATACGCGGCTTAAGCGCGATTCTGGTTTCCATCCCTAACGTCATCTATCCCACGAGCACCTGGTTTAACGCGGCCTTCTCCAACTTAAATGGCTTCCCCATCGGCATCGTCTGGCTGTTGCTTTTCGCAGGCCTATCGATACTGGTCATCCATAAGACCAAAGTCGGGCGTTATATCCTTTCCATCGGCAGCAACGAAGAAGCCACGAGGCTATCGGGCATCGATGTCGACAAATACAAATTCATCGCCTATGTCCTTTGCGGCGCCTTCGCGGGCTTAGCGGGCATTTTCTATTGCTCTTCTTTCGCCACCATCGTGGCCGCCAGCGGCAACGGCATGGAACTCGAAGCTTTGGCGGGGGCCTATATCGGCGGCACTTCCTCCATGGGTGGCAGCGTCTCCATCGTGGGGACGTTGCTTGGCTCGTTCCTGCTCGTCGTCATCCGCAGCGGCTTGAATTTCCTTCTCCCCAAGCTCAACCTCGAATTCAATTCCACCTACGTCACCTATGTGCTTACGGGGGTCATCGTCATCGTCTCCATCGTCTTCGATACCTGGAAAAAGAAGAAGGTGGAGAAGGACTCCACAGTCATCATCCCCAAGAAGAAGATCATGGTCACCGGCATCCTCGCCGCCACGTTAGTGGTGGCCATGAGCATCGGCATGGGCTTTGCGGTGGCCTTCCACGACACCAAGGAAAAGACCATCGCCGTCATCTCCAAAGGGGAGACCCACGCCTTCTGGCGCAACGTCGCCTCAGGCGCGGAGAAAGCCTGCGAGGAAGGGGGCTATAAGTTGCTTTTCCGCGGCCCTCCGGAAGAGACGCCCGCCAACCTTCCCATCGAGCGCAACCTCCTTCAAAGCGCCATCTCCAACGGGGTGGATGGGATCGCGCTTTC
>JAGAHY010000028.1 GCA_017626815.1 Bacilli bacterium
CGATTGTGGTCTTCCCAAAGAGAGGACCTATGTCACTGGAAGCCCGATGGCGGAGGTTCTCACGAATAACCTGGAAGCCATCAAAAAGAGCGAAATCCTCGCAAAACTTGGTTTAACTGCAGGTAAATTCATTTTGCTAAGCGCCCACCGCGAAGAGAATATCGACACGGATAAGAATTTCTATTCCCTGTTTAACGCGATTAATGCCCTGGCGGAAAAATATGACATGCCTGTGCTTTATTCCTGCCATCCGCGGAGCAAAAAGAAGCTTGAGGCCACCGGTTTTCAGCTGGATCCGCGCGTCATCATGCATGAGCCCTTGGGCTTCCATGATTATAACCACTTGCAGATGAACGCTTTCGCCGTCGTCTCGGATTCGGGGACTTTGCCGGAAGAATCTTCCTTTTATGCCTCAATCGGCGAACCCATCGCCGCGGTTTGCATCCGCACATCAACGGAACGACCCGAGGCTTTGGACGCCGCCTGCTTTGTCTTAGCCGGCATTGACACAAAGTCTTTGTTACAGGCGGTGGAAGTCGCCATCAAGAACAAAAGCGGTTGCAAACCCGTCGCGGATTATACGGACACCAACGTCTCCGATAAAGTAGTGAAACTGGTTCAATCCTATGTCGGCGTCGTCAACAAGATGGTGTGGCGTAAGGATTAATGCGGATGAAACTACTCATCACCGGGGCCAAAGGCTTCATGGGACGTCACGTTGCTATCCATGCGCAGAGGCATGGACATGATGTTTTTGGTTTTGACCTCGATTCCTCGGATGATGATTTAAAAAGCTATGTCCAACAAGCGGATGCGATCATCCATCTCGCTGGCGTGAATCGCCCAAGCGAAACCCGGGAATTTTATGTTAGCAATGTCCTGCTTACGCAGCATCTCATCGAATTAGTCCAGACGTGCCATCCAACTATCCCCGTCATCTTCGCCTCTTCCATTCAAGCCGACCTAGATAACGATTATGGGAAATCCAAAAAACAAGCCGAGGCTTTATTGCGCACCCGCCTCGGAAACGCCTATATCTATCGACTAACAAACACTTTTGGGAAATGGTGCCGCCCCAATTACAATTCCGTGTGCGCGACGTTTTGCCACAATATTGCGAAAGGATTGCCCATTTCGATTCGAGATGAAAACTATGTCGTGCACTTTAATTATGTAGAGGATGTTGCCGAAGATTTCCTGCGCGTGCTTGAAGGCGGCGCCCCGCAAATAGGAGAAGATGGATTTTTTCATGTTGACCCCATATACGGCTGTTCATTAGGGCACTTAGCCGAGCTTCTTTCTTACTTCAAAGGGGAGGTGGAATCGCCTCGTCACTTGCCTCTATTACATGATGAGTTTGAACTCAAACTGTTTAAAACATTCTGCGATTACTTAAGTGAACCTGGCTATTCCTATAACTATGCCGCGGATGGCCGAGGTAGCTTTGAAGAATTTTATAAGTCCAACAAGTGGGGCCAAATCAGCGAGAACATCGCTTTTCCCGGTATCACCAAAGGAGGGCATTATCATTCCTATAAAAAGGAAATTTTCTATACGGTTCTTGGGGAATGCCTCATTACGCAGCGGAACCCGAAAACCGGCGAACTGATCAAGAACCATGTCTGTGGTAGGAAGCCGGAACTCATCGATATCCGTGTCGGCTTTACCCATGAAATTACCAATGTAGGACAAAGCGACAGTCATACGGTCATGTGGATCTCCGAACCCTATAATCCAGATTCCCCAGACACCTACAAAGACGATTAAAAAAACGAGAAACCAAGTGGAATCTCGCTTATTTTTTCCGCAAAAAGCGGATGAATTACCAAATGATGATGCGCTTATCTTCGGGGATATACATGGCGTCGGTGTCTTTGACGTCAAAGGCTTGATACCATTCGGGGAAGTTGCGCGGAGTGATGTTGGCACGAAGCTCGGCAGGGGAGTGAACGTCATTTTGTAACAACAAGTTCATGTATTCCTCTTTGGCTTTGCGGCACCAGATGCGGGCCCAGTTAATGAAGTAGGCTTGGTAATCGGGGTCTTTGAGGGTACCCATGATTTCCAAGGTGACGGCCATGCCTCCGTTATCAGCGATGTTTTCACTGACGACGAGCTGACCATTGACTTTGCCACCGTGGATTTCGATGCCATCGAACTGTTCGATCATCTTTTGGGTGAAATCTTTGAAGGCGGCGAAGTCTTCTTCTTTCCACCAGTTGGCGAGGTTGCCTTTTTCGTCGAAGCTCGCACCGTTATTGTCGAAGGCGTGGGAGATTTCATGGCCGATGACAGCGCCGATGCCACCTAAGTTTTCCTCGGCTTTCTGGCTCAGCGAATAGAAGGGCTTTTGCAAGATGGCGGCGGGGAAGGTGATGTCGTTCATGCTCGGGTTGTAGCAGGCGTTGACCATGTGGCCAGGCATGCTCCACTCGGTGCGGTCGACCTCTTTGCCAAGGCGGCTGAGATTATCTTTGGCGCGAAGGGCATTGATGCGGGCAAAGGCGGAGAAGTAGGTGTCCTCATCATGGACGATAAAGTCACGGTAGAGATCATGGACGAAGTCGGGGTAACCCATCTTGATTTCCATGGTCGAAAGCTTGAGGATGGCTTTATCTTTGGTCTCTGGGGAGAGGAAACTGTTTTTCGTGATGCGAAGTTTGTAGGTGTCGAGCAACTTGTGGACGAGGGCGACGACATCCTTCTTTGCCTCCTCGCCAAAGTAAGTGCGGCCATAGTAGACACCGATAGGTTCGGAATAAAGGTCGGCGACCACGCGATAGGCTTCTTTCTCCAAAGAGGGTTCTTTGTCGATGCCATACATCGCGCGGCGGTACATGCCACCTAGACTCTTCAATTCCAAGGAAAGATAGGGGGTGGACTTTAACAGAGTGCGGACATAAGACCAGTGAACGAATTTCTCGAAATTCTCTTCGTTAAAGTAATTGGCGAACTCTTTGATGGCCCTTGGATCATAAACAACGATGATCTGCGGGGCTTTTTCGCCAAATAAGCCTTTAATGCAACCTTTGAGGTCAAAGGGCGCCATGCTGTTGGCGACTTCATCGACGGGGGTGGGATTATAGTTCTTCACATAGTCCGCCCACTCCAGTTGACTCTTGACGCTTTTGGCGATGAGGGCATCGAAGGCATAGGTGTCTTCGAGGTAGAGTTTGCGTTCTTCTTCCGAAAGCGGAGTATGGGCGAGGATGGCTTCGGCCATTTGGCGGTGCACGCCTAATAGAGGCGCTTTCGCGGGATGCTCATCGGCATAGTAGGTGGTGTCTGGCAAAATGATGCGGGGCCCGAGAAGGACGAGGGAATGCTGGGTCGCGTTAGCCATATCGACATCGACGCCGGCGCGGAAGGGGAGCTCGATGTCATCGTAAATGAAATCAAGGATGGATTTGTTGAAATCATCGATGCTCTTCAGGGATTGAATTTTCGAAAGCAAGGGAAGAATGGGGTTGATGCCATCGGCGTTACGCTTTTCAACGTCCATGACTTTCTGGTAGAAACGGGTCGCTTGGTCGATGGTTTCGATGTCGGTGGTTTTCTCGCCCGCGGCAAAGGCTTTAAAGTCGGCCATTAACAACTTTTCGACACCTTCGTCGAGGTCGGCGAAACCGCCGGTCATGGGTTTGTCTTCGGGAATGACGGCCTTTTCAAGCCATTCGCCATTGACGGCTTGGTAAAGGTCATCTTGGATGCGGATATTTTTGTCCATAAAGGGTTCCTTTCTTGTCGGTTGGCATTATAAAGCCTCACTTAAAAATTTAAAGCGCGCGCATGCGCTGAAATGCCAAAACATAATCTTTTTCTTGAGGCGTCATTTTTTTGCCCGAATTTGAGAAAAATGGGGAAATCTCCCTATTAAAGTCATGGGTTACGCTCTCCGTGATAAAAAATGCGATTTTCCCGATGAATGGCATATCCTTGCGAAATCACGTCACATGCTTTCCTTGCTTTTCGAACCTACCAAAACGATAATGTTGTCAAGCATTCTTGCTACCAGTGAGGGACATGTGATTATTTTTTGACCCAATGGAATACGTTAGAAATTATTTTTTCAATAACTTTTTCCTGCTGTGCCTGACGTTCGGGGTCATTTTCATGGTCTTGCAGAATTACCGCAGTAAGCGCGTTGCGGTTTTAATGCCGATTCTCATCGTTTCTAGTGCCGTCTTTATTTCCATTGCTTATGCGGTGGAAGAGGGAGTGAACAAATACGATAACTTCCGCTTCCTGGCGACGTTTTGCTCCTATTTGGGCTTCGTCATCCGCCCGTTAGTCGTTTATTTCTTCATGAAACTGGCGATTTCCAACAAGATTATCTTGAAAATCGCGATTGGCTTGGTGGTGGCTAATGCGATCGTTTACACCTCGACTATCCTCATTTTCTCCGACGCTATATCTCATCTGGTTTTCTGGTACGAAGTGATACCGGGCGAGCCGTTGGTGTTCCACCGCGGACCGTTATATTTCTTCTCTTATTTTGTTGCGGGCGCGATGATCGCCTATTTGGTGTATGCCTCCATCATCTCCCTCAAGGGACGTCATCGTTACGATGCTTTGGCTTGCTTAATCTGCGTCGCGTTCATCGGCGTCGCGGTTATCTTGGAAACTTCCCTTATCGCGGATAATTTGCTCAATACGACCATCGCCATCTCTTGCTTGTTCTACATCGTCCACCTTTATCAGCAGGCTTCTAGACGGGATGGTTTGACGAGCCTCTATGACCGAAAGACGTTTTATGGCGATTTGAATAAGATGGGCACTCGCCTTAAAGGCTTGATCATGGTGGACATGAACTCCCTGAAGCGCATCAACGATAACGAGGGCCATGAGGCCGGCGATATCGCTTTGACTACGATTGCCATGATCTTGGAGAACAGTGCTGACCATCGTTCCATGTACGTTTATCGTCTTGGCGGCGATGAATTTATCATCCTTTCCTGTTCCACAAAGCCAGACGCCTTGGTCCATACCGTGAACATCATCCGCGAAGCCATGAACAAGACCCCTTATTTCATCTCCTTAGGCTATGCTGAGGTGACGGAAGAGGAAGGCTCATTCAAGAAGGCGATGAAAACCGCGGAGAATATGATGTACGACGATAAGGCGGAATATTACCGCATCACGGGCATCGAACGTCGCCGTAACTAATGTTCAATTTCGGA
Organism: Bacilli bacterium; assembly: GCA_017626815.1. Classification (GTDB taxonomy): domain Bacteria; phylum Bacillota_I; class Bacilli_A; order RFN20; family CAG-826; genus Alloenteromonas. The sequence goes on from JAGAHY010000028.1 coordinate 5,181, forward strand.
ATAAGAGTGGCAAAAACGCCCTCTTTTTCTTTTTTCACGTACCCATATAATCTTGATGGGAACGCGCTTACCCTTGCCTCTTCATAACATTACGACCAAAGATTTCAAACCTAGTTATGGAAAAAGAAAACTGCGATGTGAATCCCTGGATACGTGGTCAAAGCCACAAAGATAATGAGAGGCTTCCTGAAAAACAGTCGACGCTGTAAGGGGCCTATTGGATCTGCACATCGCAGCTCTGTAATTATAACAATTGCAGTTTGTCCAAGGAAGCGTGATGACAAAACAAAAAGAATGGAAGGAGAACATGGGATGACAAAGATAGGATTTATTGGAACGGGGCATATGGGCGGCAGTATTGCTTTAGCCTTAAAAGACGCCCCTTATACCTTATATTTAAATAACCGTACGGAAAATAAAGCAAAGGTCCTAAAGGAGCAGATCCCTAGCGCGATTCTCGCCAGCCAAAAAACCATCATGGAAAACTGCGACCTGGTCTTCCTTGGCGTAAAGCCTAAAGACGTGAAAGATGTCTTGATGGGGTTGCGTGATTATGGCGGTGGCGCGGTTATCGTTTCGATGGCGGCTGGGGTCTATTTGAAAGACATGGAGTCTCTTTTGCCGAACTGTTTTATTCGCATCATGCCGAATACGCCGGTTCTTTATCATTCGGGCGTGACGCTTGTTTCTTATGGAAAGGGCGTTAATGAATCAACGAAGTGCCTGTTAAAGGAAATTCTTCAGGTGACTGGCGCTTACCTGGAAATTGAAGAAGGACAAATGGACTCCCTTGGCGTACTCACCGGCAGCGCACCGGCTTATTTGGATTATTTCCTCGATGCGTTGATCAAAGCCACGATGAACCAAGGCTATGATGAAGAGACTGCTACCACGTTAACGTTAAAGATGGCTGAAGGCGTCATTAAACTTGCCTTAGAAAGCAAAACGCCGCCGCAAGAACTGGGGAAAGCCATCTGCACCCCGGGAGGATCGAGTATCGAGGGGGTCAATGTTTTGCTTCAACGTGACCTCTACCAAAATGTTTCCGACGCCTATCAAGCCACGCTAAACAAAAACAAGAAGATGGTGGGATAGTGTTTCCCTCTCTATCTTAAAAACGTGATGTCGAATGGAAAAATACCCGTGAACTGCAATGATTCGCGGGTATTTTTGGAGAAAAGAATGAAGCTTCAACGTGAATAGTCTTCTTACTTCCAGTTGGTCATGTCGTTAAGCAAAAAGGACTCGAAATAGGGCATCCACCACTGAAGATATCCCGCCTTCTTGGGATGGATGGGATCAGAAGTGGACCAAGAATAGTAGGCATCGCTTGCCGCGTCATTAAAGTCTTTGTCGTTATACAAATCGATAAGGCCGGCGTGGATATAGAACTGCTTGTTCCACTTGTTCAGGATTTCTTGAGTTTGAGAGACAAGCTTTCCATACTCGCTTCCTTTGGGGTTGCTGTTTTGACGTTGGGTTTTGTTATTGCCGTCGGTAAAGTAAGAACCCGAATAGAAGTAGATGGGGCAATCCCAGGTCTCGCTGACATACGAAAGGATAAATTCGATGCCGCCTAAAGTTGTTTTGCGGTTGAATTCCTCCATATCCAAAACATCGTCCGCCGAAATTTCGCCACGCATATTCAACCTGGAGTTAGTGGAATCGTTAGTTGAGATTTGGCAAATGAAGGCATCTATTTTTTCGTTGGGGTCAAAGACAGTCGAGTTGACCAATCTGCGGGTGTAACTGTTTTTGCTGGTCGCGTCGGAAGCGCCGCCATCATCGTAAATCGTCGTACCACTGACGGCGTCTTTCTTGCAGATGGCGCCGGTTTTTGCTGCGAGGAAATCGGCCATCGATTGCGCACCGGCAGCTTCGCCGCGGGTGACACTAGATCCAAGCCAATAGATTATCTTGCCCGCTAAGGGGTGTCCTTCGACGCGGTGGACGTTCGAAACATCATAAGCAAGGTCATTGGCGGTGCCGCTGATGTCCGCGTCTTCGGGCATTGTGTATTGGGGGAGATGCACTTCTTTCGACGATTCGGAAGAAACCAAAGAAGAAGATAACGAGGAAGACTGTCCGCAAGAGGCTAAGGCAAGCAAAGGGAGAAAGGCAAAAAGAGATTTTTTCATGAAGAACTCCTTGCCCTACATCATAGGCGAGATTGGGGCGAATGAAAGAAGTGGCCTCCTAAGATGCCAGTAGCGCCACGTAAACTGAAATTCATATGAATTTTCAGCCACCGTAGACAAATAGGTATATGATTGAGCCCGAGGCGAAATATGAAAGAACTATATTTAATGCTCAAAGGGTCGGACCAGGCGTTCCGGACCCTCGAAAAACTCAAAGCAGAAGGATATAACGCGACCGTTCTCAACGCGGAAAGTCTCCACCATGCCGTGGACTATTATCCTGAGGAACACCATTTCTTTACCTTGCGGCATTTGGAAAAGAAAGAGGCAGCGGAAAGCATGCTTTGCCTTTTTGTCTTACCCGATGAAAAACTGGAACAGGCCAAAAAAATCATCCGCGGTTACACGAATAACTTCCATGATATCAAGGGATTCATGTATTCCCACACGATCGAAGATTACGAAGGGTCGTTATAATCCATATGGAATTACCAATCTTTGCTTATATAGCGATTCTTTTGCTCGCGGGCTTGCTTTCGACCCGCTTGATGAAGATTTTTAAGTTGCCTAATGTCACCGGATACATCATCACTGGCATTATCATGGGCCCGTTTTTATTCGGCGTATTGTTCAATAATTTTTCGTTTTCGAATATTAAGGAAGGCCCCGTTTACCAATTTATCGACCGTCTTTCCTGGGTGTCGCAAATCGCGTTAGGATTCATCGCGTTTTCTATTGGCACCTCGTTCCGCGCATCGACATTAAAAACCTTGGGAAAACGTGTCCTAGTCATTACGGTTCTCGAAGCTTTCGGCGGGAGTTTGCTGGTGATTTTGGCATTATTCATCGCCTATGCCATCGCGCCAGAGCAGGTGCCTTTAGAAGTGGTTTTGACCCTCTCCGCCATCGCTTCGGCGACGGCCCCGGCAGCTACGTTGATGGTCATCAAACAATACCGTGCCCATGGCAAATTAGTGGATACGTTATTGCCCGTCGTGGCTTTGGATGATGCGGCGGCATTAATCCTTTTCGCCATCTTGTTCCAAATCGCCAGCGCTTTGTCTGGCGGAGGCGAGTTCTCCGCCTACCGCATGATCGGCAAACCGCTAATTGAAATTGCGATCTCTTTAGGCATCGGCGCGGTCTTAGGCTTATTCATCACGTGGATGAACCGCTTCTTCAAATCGCGGAACAACCGCTTGGCATTTTGCATCATGGTCGTGTTCGCGGCGGTCGGTTTTTACCTGCTATTCAAGAATCCGCAACTAGGTGGCTTTGAGCTGAGCTCTTTGCTGATGTGCATGATGGCTGGCGCTTTCTATTCCTCCCTTCGAAAAGACTCAGGCCCGACATTTGATGTCCTCGAACGTTTTACCTCGCCTATCTACATGATGTTTTTCATCCTCTCTGGCGCAAGTTTGGATTTAAGCATTTTCTGGAGCGGCAACGGCCTCATCGTGGTCGTCGTCGCCCTGATTTATATTGTCGCTAGGGTCCTTGGCAAGTGGCTTGGGGCCTTCACTGGGGCGAGCGTCACCCGTTGCGAACCGGAAATTCGTAAATACTTAGGTTTGACTTTGGTTCCCCAAGCTGGCGTGGCCATCGGCTTAGCGACCACGGCGAGCGCGTTATTTAAGGCCAATCCCGCGACGGCAGAATCGGGCGCGCTGATTCTTGCCGTCATCCTCACCTCAACCTTGGTCTATGAGCTTGTCGGACCGCTGGTTTCCAAATTCGCCCTCACCAAGGCGGGCGAGATTTCCCCCGACGTCCAATAATCGCCCGTTTTTAGGCTGAAAAAGAGCCGAATTTTTGAATTATATCGATATTCGATATCTTCGTGGTAAAATTCACAATGATGAATAAGGATTTTAAAAGTGCATTCACTGAACGTCGTACCATCCTAATCGTCGACGACGAGGAAATTAACCGTGATATCCTCGCCGCGATTTTAGAGGACGAGTACGCCCTCCTTTTGGCCTCCAATGGCAAGGAGGCTTTCGAACAACTTAACTCTCATGGCGATTCCGTCACTTTGGTATTGCTGGATTTGAATATGCCCGTTATGGACGGATTAACGTTTTTAAGCGCGAAAAAAGCCATCCCCTCTTTACGGAATATCCCCGTTATCGTTTTGACGTCGGAGTCTAAGATGGAAGTCGAATGTCTCCATGCTGGGGCGTTAGATTTCATCAAGAAACCCTATGAGTCGCCGGAAATCGTCCGTGCTCGCGTCGGCCGCATCGTCGATTTGTTCGAGAGCAGTGAAACCATCCGCATGACCAGCCGCGACGCGAAAACCGGCCTCTTCACCAAAGAGTATTTTGAATTCTACGCGCCGAGCCATTGCGCTGCCAATGAGCCCCACGACATGGTCGCCGTCCAACTGAGCAACTACGCCCTTGTCGAGGAAATGCTAGGAAGAGAACTGCTTGAAAAAACCCTTCTTAGTGTCGGCTCTTTCTTGCTGGAAGAATGCGAGAAATATAACGGCATCAGCACTTCCTATAACAACGATATTTTTCTATTCTGTGGCAAGCACCGCGATAATTATGAGGAATTTGTTGCCAAACTTCGCGCCCTGTTAGATGAGCTACCCCATGGTCAGAACATCCGCTTCAAAGTCGGCGTCTACGCTAACGCGGATGGCTCTTTGCCCGTTTCGGTCTATGCCAACCGGGCCATCGATTCCATCGCGCCCATCCTTAACAACCATAACGCGATGCTTAACTATTACGACGAGACGCTCCATGAGAACAGCATGTTCCAGGAAAAACTTGTCCAAGGTTTCCGTGATTCGGTGAATAATGGCGAATTCGTCGCTTTCTTCCAACCCAAATATGGCATCCTGGGCAGTAGGCCCGTATTGGCGGGGGCGGAAGCTTTGGTTCGCTGGAAACATCCTGAATATGGCATGATCAGCCCTGGCGTATTCATTCCTTTGTTTGAAAAAAACGGCCTCATCCGGCGCTTGGACCGTGAGATTTACCGTCAGGCCGTGGACAGGCTAAAGAGGTTAAAAAAAGAATGCGGCGTGGAAATCCCCATCTCCGTGAATGTTTCTAGGGTGGATATCTTTGACCCAGAGCTTACTGGATACATCCGTCAATTGGTCAAAGAGGCCGACGTCAATCCTTCTTTGCTCCACCTCGAAATCACCGAGTCGGCCTATACGGAAAACACCGCTGACCTCATCTCGATTGTCGAGGGTTTCCGTAATGAAGGATATCAAATCGAGATGGATGACTTCGGGTCGGGCTATTCTTCCTTGAACATGTTGACCAATTTGCCCTTTGACTATTTGAAAGTGGACATTGGTTTCATCAAGAACATGTTGAAATCCGAGAAGAATATCTTGTTGGTTAAGTCCATCGTCGATATCGCGAAGATGATGCAGACCAAAGTCGTCGCGGAAGGCGTCGAGTATCAAGAACAATACGAATACTTGAAATCGTTCGGCTGCGACTATATCCAAGGCTATTATTTTTCCAAACCACTGCCTGCGGATGATTTTGTCGAACGTGTGAAAAAGGAGTTAGCTGCATGAGCCTCGAAGAACTTTACAAAGAACTCGGCGCGAATTACCAAGAAGCGAAGACGCGCCTCATGAATGATGTCTTAATTACTAAATTCCTGCGCAAATTCGTGACCGATTATAAAATTGATGCGTTGATCGCGGCAGCGGAAGCAGGGGATGCCCATGGCATCTTCGAGGCATGTCACTCTTTAAAAGGCGTCGCCGGGAATTTGGCTTTGACGAATCTTTATGACCTCGCAAGCGCTCTCACGGAAAAGACCAGAGGTTTATCCGAAGGAAGCAAAGTTGAAGTCAAGGGTGAAGTGCTCGCCTTAAGCAAAGAATTTCAACGGACGGTCGATTTAATCAAACAGGTTTTGGGTTTATAAAATATGGAACAGGAAAGTACGTTTAAGCAGTTCCGGACGTTCCTGATGAAAACGACCAATGGCATGGCCATCGGTCTTTTCGGAACGTTAATCATCGGGACCATTCTTGATTTGTTCGGAAAGATTCCCCACATGGAAGGAGTCTTGATCCTTTCTGGCGCGATCAAAGCCTTGATGGGCGCGGGTATCGGCCTAGGGGTTGCCTTATCCTTAAAGAAAGAAGGGGTCTCCGTTGTCGCCTTAATGGCGGCGGGCATGGTGGGAAACTACGCGTTCCATTGGATCAATAATGCCGAATTTAATCTGGTCCAATGGCAAGTTACTTCCATCGGCGACCCATTATCTTGCTATATCAGCACGATCGTCGCTTACCTCGCGATCAAATACATCATGCGCCGCAAGACGCCTGTCGATCTCATTTTGATTCCGTTGGTGGGGCTTGTCGCCGCGATGGCTTATTCCTTCTTGCTCGCCGAATGGGTCCATTTCGTGACCATCGGTTTAGGAAAGCTTGTCCAGATTTCCTTCGGCGCGGTGCCATTCTTGATGTGCATCATCACCTCCGTGTTGGTGGGTATGGCCCTTACCGCTCCGATTTCTTCGGTCGCAATCTGCGTTGCCATCAATATCGGTTCCGTGCCCTTAGCCGCGGCAAGCGCGTTAATTGGATGCTGCACACAGATGGTCGGCTTTGCCGTCCATACGGCCAGGGATAATAAATATGGTGCCGTCTTAGCAGTTGGCTTTGGCACCTCGATGCTCCAATTCAAGAACATCGTCCGTAAACCCATCATTTGGTTACCAACCATCATTATCTCCGCAATACTTGGTCCTTTTGCGATCCTTTTCCCATTAAATAATATTGCCGACACTTCTTATCAGGCTCTTTCCGTCGGCGGTGGCATGGGTACTAGCGGCTTAGTCGGGCCCATCAATTTCCTCTCCGTTTTGGGTTTTGACAGTTGGCTGACGTGGGTGTTAATCCTTTCCGTCTGCATCGTCGGGCCGATTATCTTGGTATTCTTCGTCGACTTGCTTTTCCGCAAAGTCGGCTGGATTAAAGAAGGCGACTACGCGTTACAAAGCGACATTTGAGGAAAGTTTATGGCCAGAAAGGTAATCCCCGATCACCCGGCATTTCGAGAAAACGAACTCGAAGCCAACCGCCAAATGGGCTATGCTTGCCTTTTTATGGCGGGCGCTACCTTGCTGGTCTTACTGCTCTATATCCTGAAAGTCTTCCCCCTTTATGACTATACTGGGGTCTATATTGGCTTACCGATTCTTTTCGTCTTGCTGCTGACGCCTTCTATCTGGGCGTTAATCAAGAACAACTTCATTCGGAAGCCCGGATACAAATACTTCGTCTTGCTGATGCTTTTGGCTTGCGTGGGCTTTTTCAATGTCCTCGTGCCGAAACATGGGATTCTCGGCTATGCGTTGGTCTTGATCATCGCGACTCATTATTACAATCCTCATGTCGGCCGCGTCGTCTTCTATATCATGCTGCCGACGATGCTCGTCTGTCTCTATGCTGGTGCGTTCCTTGGCGAATATGACCCAAACTTGCTTGGCCCTGGCCGCATCGTCATCGATGAAGCCACTGGCGCTTCTCGTATCGTCGAACCTCTCGGGCCATCGGACCGTTACGCCTATTTGCAAGAACTCTTGGCGAGTGGGAGCAACCGTTTCGCGGCGATTGTTCTTTATTATTTTTTCGGAAGAGCCATCTTCCTTTCTTTAATCTTTGTCACCTGCAACGCGTTAAATTACCGCACCTGGAAGTTACTCAATAAAGAAGTCACCTCAGAAAGCGAAAAAGCCAAGATGATGACCGAGCTTTCCGTTGCGGAGGAAATCCAACGCAACGTCTTGCCTTCGGCGATTTATCAAACTAAGGACTTCGAGTTGCTGTGCCAACTGCGCCCCGCGAAAGAAGTCGGCGGCGATTTCTACGACTACTGGTTCCCGGATAAAGACCATATCGCATTCGTCATCGGCGACGTCTCGGGGAAAGGCGTTCCCGCGGCCATGTTCATGATGAAAACCATCACCTCTATCCGCGCGAGCTATTCCTTAGGCTTAACCCCGAAACAAGTTCTAGAAAAAACAAATAAGTTGATTTTTGCTGGCAATATTTCATCTATGTTCGTCACGGCGTTCTTTGGCGTCATGGATTTGAATACCGGGGTTTTACAGTTTGCTAACGCCGGCCATACCCC
>JAGAHY010000029.1 GCA_017626815.1 Bacilli bacterium
CGGTAAAAAAGCGCCCGCTTTTAATAAGCGATGAATATTTCCATTCCTAAAAGGCTAATAATCATGAATAAGATTATTGATATAAGACATAGAAAGCATGCTAGAAAAATATCGATTACATTTTGTGGTAATAGAGTTTTTTCTGACATTGATAATGAAATAAAAATGGAAGGCTATGAAATATCCACTAATTATTTATATTCCAGCAAAGAAAAAGATTCTTGCGTTATAAATCTGACAGTTAAAAGAAGAAACAAATCATTTGATAAATATATTGCGTTTTTAGCTGAAAAAGAATTTTGCAAAACTATTTATATATATGATTACTTGGAAGTAGATAGTGATTTCTAATCTCAGCTTTAAAATTGAAGCTGAACAGCTCTGCTCTCTGGTCTTTAGAGTTATGTTGCTTTCCCTGGATGAATTAATACCCATCCTTGATATCGGTGACGTCCGCTCTAGCTACTTCAATGGTTCTTAAGCCAGCCATAACAATGAGCATCACAACAGCGAAATCTCGATAATTAGAAATCGATTTTGAACTCATTTTTTAGCTTTTAATTAAAGTTTATGAACCTGATCGAGAGTCAAATTAGGTGACGCTCCATAGTTCGAATCCAGTTGACGTATTATTTTTCATTAGCACTATCAAAAGGTCAAAATTCATTATAGAGTTGAATATTGGTAAGCGTATTTAAACCGTCGAAAGCCTCCCGTTCGGAGATTAACATATCCCTGTTTTCTAAGCGGAGGCCACCCTGTTTTTCAAGGACTAAGGTGGCATTTTCCTTACCGCTTACGGGGATTATGGGGCAGGGAACGTCAGATTAAAAGGCAAAACGCCGTCAGATAGGAATTGTCCTTTGCCATGTTTTCTCTCCTTTCTTTGGCAGTGAAATCATAGCCATTCCGGTTCGAGTCCAGAAGAACGCGGATTTAAATACGCTTACAATCGAGCCTTTATATTGAGCAACTTGTTGTTGCCAAAGCAAAACATACGAAAAAAGGACTGATACTCTCGCATCAATCCAATCTTTTCATTGTGGTGACCTGTACGGGATTCGAACCCATGAGTGTATCCTTGAAAGGGATATGAGTTAAGCCACTTCTCCAACAGGCCACTGGCGCTCAGCATAGGATTCGAACCTACAACCGATCGGTTAACAGCCGATTGCTCTACCGTTGAGCTAGCTGAGCACTGCCTTTTCAGGCACGGACAATCATAGTCGCCCTAAAAGAACTTTGCAACAATTTCTTTTAAGAAAAACGACGATATCCAACAATTTAAGCGTTGAGCTTCGCTTCGACCGCGGTGAAGAGATCGCGGACGGTCTTAAAAGACTGCAGCTCATCGGTCTCAAAAGCGACGCCGAAGCGGTCCTCGAGATCTAAGCACATCTCGACGACATCGAGAGAATCGAGACCTAAGTCGCGTAAAGATTTGCTCTCGTCAACGTTCTTGACGCCGAGTCTCTCCGCGAACATTTCGCGGAATTGTTCCATTTTCGTTTGTGACATTTGGTAAATACCTCTCGCATATTATACGGACTTCGAAGGAAAAAGGGGAAGAGCCATTGCACTTCCCCTTCTCCAATCGGTTCCATTAGACCGAATCTTCCCCCATCAACGTGAGGAGACCACGAACGACGTCTCTTGGTCCACGCGGTCGGAGATGTTCTTCGTGGACTTATTGAAGATGGCATACATGGCGCCCGCGATGGTGGAAAATAACACCAGCACGAGCAGCATGCCCAGCAATTGTCCTTTGATTTCAGACATTCGATTCCTCCTTTCTAGTTTATGTAGTAGCCGATGACGGCGCTTCGGCGCACCGAGATTCGCATTTGCTGCTTCTGCAAAACGAATGGGTCATAATCCTTCTCTAAATAGAAGGTTACGGTGTCGCCGATGCGAAACGCGGTCCGTTCACCGTCTTCCAACTTGAATGTGGCGCCATAAGAATGAATCAATTGTTCCGTTCCGGCGCTAAGCTGGCCTTCGCTAGATATGCGATAGCTCACCGTCAGGCCAAGGGCGTTGAGGCTATTTTTGATGATGGACACATTAATCAGATCCCCGGAGAGCAATAACACCGCCATCATGAAGGCGATGGAGAGAATCATTCCTAACTTATAAGACATCCATGAGGCCTCCCATGATTTCCATGATGGACATGGTTAACGAAAGCATGGCCAGGCCACTTCCCGCCAAAGGCAGAAACGCCAGCGTATCCAGACGGGAAAGCCGTTTTGCCGCGTCCATGGCATGGCGGGTATCAGATAACTTCCCAAAAAGCTTCTGAAACTGGCGAATATAGACTCCGCCCGCTCCTTCATCGACCATCTGATAGACCGATAACATGACCTCTTTGACGGAAATATCCTCGAAATGCGCGGCGAATCGCACATAGGGTTCCACGCTTTTATCTTCATCAATTCCCCGCAAAAGTCCCTCCATTTTGGGAAGAAAGTCTTCGCTACAATAGTCTTTGACTTTCTCCAAAGCGTTATAGACGGTGAAGCCATCGGTGATGTAGATGCCAAAATAGGTAAAGATATTCACGAACTCCCGGTTCAGCGCTTCCATCTTCGCCCGTCTCATTTGGCCATAACGGCTGAAATAGAAGAACGTAAACCCAAGCAATCCCATCACGGGAAAGATCACGACGAAATCCAAGCCCCGAAGAATGACCATAAAGGCAATGATGCCCATAAAGGCAAAGACTATGACGGCAAAGAGGAGTAACTCTTTTTTCCAGGAAAGGCCAAGAAAGGCCATGTTTTCTTTAAGGTGCTTCATTGGCCTTGACCTCCTTCTTCTTTCTCTTCCATAGATGGACGCCCGTATGAAGGTGGCAATACACCGCGAAAGAGAGAATCATGAACAAATAAAACGCGGAAAGGGAACCTAAATAGACCGCCGAAACCTTCATCGTCTCGAA
>JAGAHY010000030.1 GCA_017626815.1 Bacilli bacterium
AACTCATCGCCCATTAAGATGTCATAGGCGACCTTGGAATCGTTGACGTAGGTGCCTTCGGTGAAGCGGAAGGTGACGCCGGTGAGGAGCGTTTCGGCGGCTTTATCGTAGAAGAGGGTCTGCTTGACGTCATAGCCACCCTCGTCGTTTTGCTTCAACAGCTCAACGACGGTGTAGGCTTCGCCGAGGAATTGCTCATAGCGGACGCCATAGAGGTCGTCGGATTCGGTGGGGTCATCTTTCTGGAAGGCCACGACGGCATCGGGGCCAAGCTTGCCGCCGTAAAAGCCCGCGGGAGCGATGAAGATGCCCGGGAGGAAAGCGGCCACGTTGGTCGTTTCGTCCGCCGCGGCGAAGGTAACGTAGGTCGTATCCGAGGTGGCGTCCACGTCGGTGATGGTGCCGCGTACCTCGCTATCGCGGTCTTTGATGGCGCCGCTGGCGTCGATATCAAAGCAATAGAGGGGGCTGAAGGAACTGCCACCATAGTTATCGGAGACGATGTTGACGCCAAGGTAGCTTCCTAAGAAGGCTTCGCCGGCGTATTTGATGTTGGCTTCTTCGGCGGTGATGACTAGCTCGGTGCCTTCTTTGGCCGCGGGGAAGGCGAAATGGTAGGCCTCGCCATCCTTGTGGCTGCCATCGAGTAAGTCGATGGTCTTGGTGGGATTATAGTAGTCATCGGTCTGATAGGTGACCTTGAGGGAGGCTAAGCCATAGGCGTCGGTATCGCTGATGGAAGGGAAGACATAGATTTCTTCGCCATAGACGCCTTTGCTTTCAGCCTTGGGGGAAAGCTCGCCGGTTTCGGGGTCTTTGTTAGCGAGGGTAAGGTCGATGTGCTCGGTCCCGTTGACGGCGATGTCGTAGGTGATGTCTTCGGTGACGAGGGCCAAGAGGACGTCCCTGGCGGGCATGAGGAAGTTGACGGCGTTATTGACGATCTCATAACGGACCTCGGGGTCGCTGTCGACTTCGACTAAAGCGACCGGGCGATGGACTTTGTAGTAATCGGCGGTGGAATCTAAGGAGACGTTGATGGCGGCGCCGTATTCGGCTTTGCCATTCTCCAAGGGGAGACGGTCCGCGGTGATGGTCATCGGGAGGGTGCCATCTTGTAGGCCAAGGGCGAACATCTTGCCCGAGTAGTCGACGATGAGGGTGACGTCTTCGTCAGGCATGACGAAGGTGACTTTGCCCGTGGCGGCGTCATAGAGGTTGGTTTCGCTGCCAACCATGCGGACGGCCGAGACTTCGTAGCCGGCGTTTTTGAGGTTGACGGTGAGGGTGACCTCGGTGTTGCGCTTGAAGGAATCAAGGCCGGTGAGCTCGACGATGTCGGTGTCGACCATGTCGCTTAAGGTGACGGCGTGGGCCAGCACTTCGGCATATTCGGGGATGACGACGACATCTTCATCGGGCATCACGAAGGACCAGGTGCCGTCTTCGTTTTTACTCGCGTAGCCGTCGTTGACTTTGATGCGGAGGACATCGTAGGTGTCGGCGACTTTGTCTTTGGCGGTGACGACGACGGTCGAACCAACCTCAGCTTCCTCGGCGACGGTGACTTCTAAGAAATCGGGGGCCTCGACGGAGATGGCGTGCTTGACGACTTCGGAGGAAGAGGAACTTTCCTCGGTGGAAGAAGAACTTTCCTCGGTGGAAGAAGAGCTTTCCTCGGTGGAAAGGCTGGTGTCGTGGGACTCTTCGGAGGACAAGCTCGTGTTGTGGCTTTCTTCGGTGGATAAGCCGGTGTCGTGGGACTCTTCGGTGGAGAGGCCGGTGTCATGGCTCACCTCGGTGGAAAGCCCGGTGGCGCTGCTAGAGGCGCTAGAAAGGCCGGTAGCTTTGCTATCTTGGGAATTGCCACCGCAGGAGGCGAGGAGCAGTAACGCCGCGGTGGAGAGGATCAACAGATTCTTTTTCTTCATCATGTGCTGGATATTCCTTTGGAATTTTTGTCTATCTACAAAAGTGCAGACGCGTAAATATAACAAAGGGAAAATTCCGCGCAAGAAGGAAATTAGCAATATTTCCATAGAAAGCACCCCATATATGGGGTCTTTCCCCAAAGATGTCCAATTCTAGGCCTATTTTTGCCGTCAATACAATTGTCTTGTCCGAATAGGGATTTTCTGTCGATGAAGCAAAATCGCGGCGTCTTTAAAGACTTTAGGTCGGTAAAACCATCCGCGACCTAGCCTCCAAGTCAAAACCAAAAAAGCGTTGTTTCACCGGATACGGGAGATATCTTTGTTTCTTTACTCCGTATACATAATCGTCTGCCTTGCGTCTTCATCACACCCTCGATGGGAAAAGACAATTCCTCATCGGTAAAATCATCCCGTGGCATCGATATTTCGGCAAATCGGTAGTGCGGTATTGATTTTGCCGCAGGCTATGATCCAGACGCCATCAGCGAAAAGCAGTTCTACTTCTACCGCGACCGGGATAAGAAGGAAATCGACTTCCTCATCGAGACCGTCGAGGGCATCTACCCCATCGAAATCAAAAAAGGCGTCAATCCGAGCAACCCCGATAAGAACTTCGATGTCTTGAACAAATATGGCAAGAAGGTGTTCCCTGGCCTTGTGATCGATAGCGGGAGCAAAATCCTCAAGCTAAGCGATAAAGCATACGAGGCCCCCATCGAGTTGATTGGCTTATAAGTCGCCCCCGACTTCTTTTCGGGCAATCTTAAGGCAGTCCCTATTATGGGTGACTATTCGACGATTTCCCAGTAGCCTGCCTTACGGGATGCTTCGCGTTTTAGCAGGCCTTTTTTCAGCAACGATTCGATATGGCGGTAAACCGTCGCCGTGGATTTGCCTAGGCGCGCCTAAAGAGCGGAAATGGTCACATATTTATTGGCCTCATCGACGTCGTTTATTTTATCATTTATCTTATCATTTATTTTATCATTTGTTTTATCATTTATTTTATCATTCTCAGGAAATAGTCCCTCAAAAACATGAAGTCTAAAACCCCGTTAATGAAGGAAAACACCGCCTATCATCGAGGTTTTTTGTCCTAACAGGCAAAGATTTTATTTTATCATTTATTTTATCGTTTATTTTATCACCCCATCTTGGATTAGGCGTGTTTATGACGTCCTGTCCTCGATTCGCGAAAGAGAAAATCCCATGGCCCCGCCAAGGGTCTTGGGATAACGGGTTATGAATGATTTCTTGTTGTTTAGACGGTCGCGGAATAAAGAAAACCGAACCTTAGCGAGCTAATGCTTGCAAGGTTCGGCGCTATTTTTGGTTAGAAGAAACGTCTAAGGCTCAGCCTTCATCCGTTTATTGCGTCACGCCCCATTCGACTGGCCGCATCAGCAAGCCCCAAGCGTTCCAATCATCGTCCCAACCGCTTGGTTTAGACGGTGCCTCGCAAAATATGGAGAGGACGTCACAACCGGAAAAAGCGAAAGCCCCGATCGTGGTGACGGAGGACGGGATGAAGATATATTCAAGGGATGCACAGCCAGTGAAGGCACTGCCCCCGATGGAGGTGACGCCGCTTGGGATGGAGACTTCGGTCAGTGAGGAGCATCCGGAGAACGCGCCGCTTCCGATTGATGTCACGGAAGAAGGTATATTGACAGAGGAAAGAGAGTAGCATTCGCAGAAAGTATAATCCCCGATAGAGGTAACGGAATTAGGTATGCTAACCGAGGAAAGTGAAGAGCAGCCATAGAAGGCGGAATTCCCGATGGAGGCCACGGAGGCGGGGATCACGATAGTTTTCAGGCTGGCGCAATTTCGGAAGCTCCCTTGTCCTATCGAGGTCAGGGTATCGGGAAGGGCGATGCTGCATAGTTGGCTATTGCC
>JAGAHY010000031.1 GCA_017626815.1 Bacilli bacterium
AGGCAAGAAAATGTACCGTAAAAATGCATGGAAAAAATACGAAGACAAAGCCCCAGTAATGGACTTTGCCGAAGACTACAAGGAGTTCATCTCCTTTGGCAAAACCGAACGCCTTGTCGTTAAAGAAAGCGTGGAGCTACTCGAAAAGGCTGGGTTTAAGGATGGCAACAAGGCCACCTCAATTAAAGCGGGCGATAAACTCTATTTCATTAACAGAAACAAGAACATCGCTGCCTTTATCATCGGCCGCAAACCGTTAAGCGAAGGACTCCGCATCCTTGGCGCCCATATCGATTCCCCGCGCCTCGACCTCAAGGAGCACCCCATCTACGAAAACACGGATTTCGCTTTAGGCGATACCCATTATTATGGTGGCGTGAAGAAGTACCAGTGGGTCACCATCCCTCTAGCCCTTCATGGCGTCGTCGTGAAGAAAGACGGCTCTAAGGTCGATGTGAATATCGGCGAAGATCCGAACGATCCAGTCGTTGGCATCACCGATTTGCTCATCCACCTTTCCGCCGACCAGCTTCAAAAAACCGCTGCAAAGGTGATTGAAGGCGAAGACCTCGATATCTCCCTTGGCTCCATCCCATTAAACGATGAGGAAAAAGAACCCGTTAAACGCAACGTCTTAGCCATCCTTAAGGATAAGTATGGTATCGATGAAGAAGATCTCATTTCCGCTGAAATCGAAGTCACTCCTGCCGGCAAAGCCAGGGACTATGGCTTAGACCGTTCGATGGTCGCGGGCTACGGCCATGATGACCGCGTCTGCGCTTACACCTCTCTCAAAGCCCTCTTAGATGTGGATGATCTCGAATATACGGGTGTCTGCATCCTGGTAGACAAAGAAGAAATCGGCTCCGTCGGTGCCACCGGCGCTCAATCGCTCTTCTTTGAAAATGTTGTCGCCAAATTGGCCAAACTCTCGGGCGAGGCGGATGCGCTTTATGCCGTGCGCGGCATCTTCGAAGCGTCCCGGATGCTTAGTTCTGACGTCTCCGCCGGCTATGATCCCCTTTATGCCTCCGTCAACGACCCCAAAAATGCCGCTTATTTCGGCCAAGGTCTTGTATTCAATAAATATACGGGCTCGCGCGGGAAATCCGGCAGCAACGACGCCAACCCGGAATACTATGCCTGGGTGCGTCGCACCATGGATGAAGCAGGGGTTCACTGGCAAAATGCCGAACTTGGTCGCGTCGACCAAGGTGGCGGCGGAACGATTGCCTACATCTTAGGTAACTACAACATGAACGTCATCGACGCGGGCATCGCCGTGCACAACATGCACGCACCGATGGAAATCGTATCCAAGGTCGACGTATATGAAGCCTACCTTGGCTACAAAGCCTTCCTTACCGCGAAAGACTAAAAACGATAAATGGGACTGCGCTGATCTGCGGCCCCATTTTTCTATTCGTCCTCTTCGAGTTTCTTGGGGTGCTCCTTGTTGTACTTCTCGATTTCTTCTAAGTTATGAAGAAGTTGCTCCAAGACATCCGTCGGCAATTCGTTTAAGGCAGAAACCATCTCCTTAAGGGTGTCGTCGGCCCCTGCGGGAATCGATTCTTTCTTCTTTGCCCTCTTTTTCGTTGGTTTTTCTTTCATCGTTATAGCCCCCAGCTCGCGATTATTTATCTAATTCTAACGTACGTGTGCACGTATATAGGCACAAAAAAGTTTTTTTAAATTTTAGATACTACGTATCTACAAAACTTTTTCGAAAAATTTTGCAAAAAAGTGTTGACGCCTTTTTCGAGAAGCGTATAGTTATGTGTTCCGCGGGGAACGCCAAGCCGCAAGGCAGGGCGAAACCGGGGAAACACCTTACTAAAGTAAGGTGAGGGGAACGCAAGACGCCCCGAGGGAGCTTGACTCCTCAAAGGCCTGCTGATGTGCAAACATCAAATGCGGTTCGTCGCTTGATGGCGAATCGGAAGGAATGCCTCGCCGATCGGTAAACCGATGAATGAGGTGATCGAGCGAAGAAACAAGCGTCTGAAACGACGTTTGGAGGAAGCGCTTGTGAAGGGCTCCTTGCCATGGGGTAAGGAAAGCCACCGCCGATGGTTGCTCTGGCGGAAGCGTTAGCTTGAAAAGGAGTCCTGTGGAAAGCCCTGGAAAGGGAATATCCACAATCTGGGGTAGCGAACTTCGTCGCAAACCCAAGTGGGAAGACCAAACCCATCTCGTGCACGAGAAAAACATTGGCCGATCCGGAGTGAACGTCTGCCAAGGCTGTAGCAATGGATAAAGGGTAACGCCCGGGAGGAAGCCTGCCTCCGCCGGTAAGCCGGATGAATCAGGGCTGACGAAGAACGAGCGCAAGTTCCGGAAGCGTCAAAGCGTGGTCGTGAGACCAATGCGCGGAAGAACCAATCCGCCAGGTAAACCTGAAGACAGTGGTTCTCGGGAATCCCCAATTCCGCAAGGATGACGGGCCATCGAGTCAACGGGCTGCTTCGAAAGGAGATGTCCGCGGCGATCCAATCCGCTCCGCCGCCTAGTAGAACTAGGAAATAGAACTCAAGCGGATACAGCCGTAAGGTTGCGAGAGGGGAAAAACCTCCGGGCCCGCAGAAAGCCCACGGTAAACCGAAAAGTGTCTGCTTGCCTTGGATCAGGGCGTCGCTGAGAAGCTGACGTTCCAAGGCATATGCGTACCTGGAAAAACCAGGGCGCTGCGATAGCCCCGCCGTCAGTGAAACTGGAAATGGGGTTGCGAACAAGTCGGTGGCACTTGTGCCTCCGGGGGTGTCCGTGAACTGCTGGAAATTCATAACCAGCAGGTGCCAAAAGAGGCTCGGCGCGCGGTAAACCGCTGGAAAAGCCTCGAACCTGGAGTTCTTCCTCCAGGGGAGATCGAAGACTACGGTCCTCGAAGGAAGTCGTTCCACCCTGCAACTCGTGAAGTCGGAACGTGATCGTAGCAATCGGGCGAATGAAGATGTACCCCGTAGCAAAGGTCGAGACATGCCAAGGTTGTTGCCGAGGGCATGCCTAG
This sequence comes from Bacilli bacterium, assembly GCA_017626815.1. GTDB lineage: Bacteria > Bacillota_I > Bacilli_A > RFN20 > CAG-826 > Alloenteromonas. The sequence continues at coordinate 3,011 of JAGAHY010000031.1, forward strand.
GAGGATAAGAGTTCCTCTCAGCGGTACACCGCAGAACAAAAAACTTGTTCCTGAATGCCCCGCATGGTCAAGCGTGCGATGGTGGTAAGGAACGAATCCCGCAAGGGATGTGGTTGGTTGGAATCTCCCACAAGGTAAACCTTGAATATGAAATGTCCCGGCGAAATTGGAGCTAGACAAGCCGTTAAACCGGAAAGCCGAGTGACACCACGCAGCAATGCGTGGCGTTTTCTTTATATGGGGCAAAAATCGCGAAATCTCTGCAACTCGCGGGTAAAACAATAGATTTTCGCTAATTCAAATTATTCGTTGATCTTTCGTGGTAATTCTTTTCGCAGAAGGAGTATACTTCCCTCGTGCCATTAAGGCGCCGCGGAGTTCGGCCTCTAAATCCTTCGCGTTATAAACGAAAACCAAGGAGAAATAAGATGAAAGAAAATAAGCCAACTTTCGGCTCGCGATTCAAATCGTGGGTCAAAGAGACGGTCTTGCTCCTGAGGTCCATCCCTTCACCAGTGGTGGCCCTTTTTGTCATTTCCGTCATCGCGATGAACCTTCTCGCGAACAAAACTTTAGTTCAAAACGACATTATTGCCATCGATGGCGGTATTTTAGTCAGTTGGTTGTCGTTCCTCTGCATGGATGTCGTGACCAAACATTTTGGGCCAAAGGCATCGACCAAGCTTTCAATATTCGCATGCGTCGTCAACTTGTTGATGTGTCTGATCTTCTATTTGGTCAGCTTGTTCCCGAATCCAAGCCCCGATACGGATTATTCGGCATTCAATATGATCTTCGGCGGTACCTGGTTCATTTTGCTTAGTTCTACTGTGGCGTTCCTCGCCTCCGCCGTCATCAATAACTTTACGAATTACGCTATTGGCAAAGCGTTCCGTAAAAACCCCGATGGAAAGCTTGCGTTCGTCACTCGTAGTTTCTTCAGCACTTTCTTGGGGCAATTCTTTGAT
>JAGAHY010000032.1 GCA_017626815.1 Bacilli bacterium
AGAAACTCACGGACGCGGAGGATGCTTATGACGCCTTAAAGGCCAATCAGGTCGTCGCCCTCATCGACGCGATTGGGGATGTCAGCCTAGATAAGGAAGACGAGATCGTCGCCGCCCGTAACGGCTACGACGCGTTGACCGACGACCAGAAGGGCCTTATCGACGCCGAGACCCTCAAGAAGCTCACCGATGCCGAAAGCGCCCTTGCGACGTTAAAGGCCGATAAAGCCGCGGCCGATGACGTGGTCGCGCTGATCGACGCCATCGGGGATGTTGGCTTCGATAAGGAAGACGAAATACTCCTCGCGCGCAGTTCCTATGATGCCCTCACCAGCGCGCAGAAGGCCTTCGTGGACGATGCGAAGCTCAAGATTCTCACCGATGCGGAGACCGCCCTCGCCACCATGAAGGCCGATAAGGCTGCCGCCGATGCGGTGATTGCCAAGATCGACGCCATCGGGGAAGTCACACTTGAAAAAGAGGACGAAATCACCGACGCCCGCGCCGCCTTCGAAGCCCTCACGGATGCCCAAAAGGCTTATGTAGACGCGGAGACGCTCAGCAAGCTCACTTCCGCCGAAGTGGCCCTCGCCTCCTTAAAGGGAGACAAGGCCGCGGCCGAGCAAGTCAGCAACCTCATCCTTGGCATCGGGGAAGTCACCTTAGACAAAGAAAACACCATCGCGGCCGCCCGCACCGCCTATGACGCCTTAAGCGACGAGCAAAAGGCCCTCATCGACTCGGCGACCCTCAAGATATTGACCGATGCGGAAGCCGCCCTTGCGACGTTAAAGGCCGATAAGGCTGCCGCCGATGCGGTGATTGCCCAGATCAACGGCATCGGGGAAGTCACCTTAGACAAAGAAAGCGCCATCGTGGCTGCACGCGAGGCCTACGATGCCTTAAGCGATACCCAGAAAGCCTATATCAATCAAGCGACCCTGAAGAAACTTACCGACGCCGAGGGCGCCCTTGCCGCCTTGAAGGGCGATGAGGCTGCCGTCGCTTACGTCGAGGGCCTGATCGATAAAATCGGGGAAGTGACGCTTGAGAAGGAGAACGCCATCGTTACCGCTCGTAACGCCTACGATGCCCTAACCGACCATCAGAAAGAGCTCCTCTCCCCTGCTTCCTTGCAGAAACTCGTCGCCGCCGAGAACACCCTAGCGGAAATCAAGGCCGATAAGGCCGAGGCCGGTAAAGTCCAAGCCATCATCGAGGACATCGGCGAGGTTACCTTGGATAAGGAGGACGAGATCGTCGCCGCCCGGGAAGCCTATGAGGCCTTGAACGAGCGGGCGAAGTCCTTCCTCGACGAGGCGACGCTTCAGATCCTTATCGATGCTGAAACCACCCTTGCCGCATTAAAGGCGGATAAAGCAGCCATCGACCATGCCACGGAGCTCATCGATAGCATCGGCGAGGTTACCCTTGAGAAAGAAAGCCTTATCGAGGAGGCCCGCGCCGCCTATGACGCCCTCACCGACGCCCAGAAAGAGCACATTCCCGAATACTTGGTCAACGCCCTCAATAACGCCGAGAAGGTCCTCGCGTCCTTAAAGGCGGACAAAGCCGCCACCGACGCGTTCAAGGCTCTGGTCGCGGATATCGGCGAAATCGACGACAGCGAAGCCTGCCGCAAGCGCATCGAGGCGGCGAAATCCGCCTACGATTCCTTATCCGAGGGACAAAAAGCCGCCGTCGCTTCCGAATATCAGACCTTGCTCCAAAAGGAGGCGTCCCGTAACAAGATGGTGTCGGATAAGCGACTCTTCACCATCTTGGCCATCGTGGGCATCGCCCTTGGTGGCGTTGTCGCGCTGCTGCTCCTTCTTTATGCCATTAGCTTCCTGCTGCTAAGGAAGTTCGTGATCGAGCCTGTTAGCGAGAAGGCCATGCCCGTCGTCGTCATGAAGAAGAAAGCGGGCATCGCGACCCTCCTCACCCCAAGGCTCAAGAAAATCTGCTACCCTGAAGGCGAGCTCTATCGGAACAAGCAAGAGGCCCTTGCCGTCAGCGCCAAGTCCAAGGCCAAGCGGGAAGACGTCATTAACGCCATCCACGCCATCGGGGAAATAAGCCTCGAGAAGGAGGAGGCGATCTGCCACGCCCGCAAATCCCTCGATGCCCTGCCCGATCCGCAGAAGGCCAAGATCGATGCTTCGGATATCCGCGTCCTCGAGGTGGCGGAGGAAACCCTCGCCTCCCTCAAGGCCAAGGCAGCCGCGACGCACGTTGAGACCCTTATTCGCCAAATGAGCAAGGAACCTGAGGTCAACCCCAAGACGGTCGAGATGGCGAGGAAGGCCTATGACGCCTTAAGCGAGAATGAGAGATCCTACCTCTCCTCCTATTCCCTCGTCAAACTCGAGGAGGCGGAAGCGTTGCTGCGCGACGCGCCGAAAGAAGAGACGAAAAAGAAAGAAGACCCTAAGGACAAGGAAGAATAAAGACTTCCGCGCCCAAAGGATAAGGAGGCGTGCCCTTAGGCTCGCCTCCTTTTTGCGATGGGATTCTCTATTGCTTCAAAGTTTGCGGCGCTTTTCAAGCATCGAAAAAACGACATCTTAGGCAAAGCGAAAGCCTATCTTTCTGGATACTTCTCCAAAATCTGGTCGAGCTCGGTGTCATCAACATCAAGGGAAAGACGCGCGACACAGTCGAGATGAGAGGTTCCCTCGATAAGAGCGTTATCCACTACTCCATCGAGCCGGAACTTTCTTATTAGAATCAGCGACTAAGGAATAGCGGCGTTAAGGATGTCTTTTTATTACCGGGAGAGCCACCGCTTTGCTGACGATGAATCGTGACGAAATCGATAAAATCAACGGAATCTGTGAAGAAGAAAAATTGTGTTAAGAGCAGGCGAAATTTTATTTGGAAACTGGGAAAAACAACTGCAACGTATTGTAAAGGCCAACCCACCAGACGTTGAAGGCATGGGCGCCGCCCTTGATATCGATCCAGGCGTAGTTTTCGCCATCGACGAACTTATCGCCCATATCCGCAAGGACATGTTTTGAAAGATCTTCATGGGGATCATGCGCCATGTCTGCCGTACCGTTTTGGTTATACCAGAAGTTGATTTTGTATTGATTGAACTCTTCACTATGAAGCGCGTCATAAAGGCGTTGGTAACCATGGTCAGGATCCTTCTTGGTCATCTCCCCAGAGAAAGAGCCGATATAGGCGAATTTATCCGGGCAAGCCGCCAAGACTTCTTGAGAGGTCATAGAGCCCATGGAAAGGCCGCAGAAGGCGCGACGCTGCCGTGAAGCGATAAGGCTTTCGTCGGAGGTATCCAAATCCGCGTATGTATGGTATTTGCTCTCCACAAGCGGCATCACTTCGTTTTCAAGCTCGATGGGAAAATACTGGGGGAAGTCGGCATTAAGGGAATCATCTTTGACTTCTGCTTCTGCATCTGGCCAGGAATAGAAGGTTGGGCAAACGATGATGACGTCACGGCATTTCTTGTTATACATCAAGTTGTCTAAGGTCGGCAGGATGTACTTGGCGCGCGTCGTCAGCCAATATTCCTCGTCATCGCCACCGCCATGCATGAAATAGGCAATGTCATATTTCCTCTCCTTGTCATAGCCAAAGGGCAGATAGACCTGGAGGCGCTTATGGATGCGCGTCGTGCCGACAGGATTTTCCTGTTGCGCGTCATACGCATAGGCATAGGTATCGTATTCTTCCGTGACGACGGTCCCGTGATTCGGAACTTCAGCATAATATTCAGGCTTCAATTCCGTCTTGGTAAAAAGGAAGTCGCCGTATTTTTCCTGGTAGGTCTTGGACGCGGCAGAGGAAGAAGAGGCCTCTTTAGAAGAAGCGCCTTGACCGCCGCAGGCAGCCAGCGAAGCGCTGGCGATTAGCAAAAATAACGCGGTTTTGCGGTTCATAATTGAAATCCTTTACTATTATTTATTGAAGAAAACGAGCAACGAATTGTGCATTTGCACGACCCAGTTACCATAAGCGTGAGCCGCGCCTTTGATATTGACCCAAGCATAGTTTTGCCCATCGACGAAACGATCGGACATTTTGGAGAGGACATTGTCTTTAAAGGTCACATGGTCCTCGAGAGAGAAATCGGCGGTGCCGTTTCCGTTATACCAATATTTGACCGGATAGTTCGCCCAAGTCGTCTCCATGGCTTTCTTAAACGCCTCGAAATCTGCCCAGATACCGGAGAACGATCCAATGTAACTGAAGCAATCCATATGCTTCATCATGATCGAATTGACCGAGGTCATCGACCCGCGGGAAAGCCCGGCATAGGCGCGATGATCTCGGGTTGCGACGATCCCTTCATGATCATCATTAACTAAGTGGGTAGAATACTCCGATTCGACCAGCGGGATGATGTCATTGACGAGTTCCTGACCAAAGAAACGAGTCCAGAGGGTCTGCTCCGGATCTTTTTCCCATTCGGAGGAAGTTTCGCCAAGTTCCTGTTTCAAAGCGGCATATTGTTCGGCGGTGGGAACTTTGCCTTCGACGCGGGAATAATAGGTCGGGGTGACGATAATGAGGTCTTTGCACTTATTGGAATGGAACATATAGTCCAGCACTTTAAGCGTGGTTGCGGCCTTGTTGCTGCCTTCCCCTAGCCAATAGTTGGCCATGTTTTCCGGATCGCCTTCGCCTTCAGTGCCATGGAGAAGATAGACAACATCGTATTTCTTCTCTTGGCTATAGCCATAAGGCAAATACACATTAAGTGATTTTTCGAGGGTGACCTCTTCTTTTAGCGCCGCTTCGAGCGCATAAGAATGGGTGGAATAAGTCAATGTCTCCACCGTTCCTTTGTTGGTGACTTCAGCCACCCACTCATTCGGAACTTTATCTTTAGCAAAGAAGTCATAGCCGTATTTATCTAGATAGCTTTGTGAGGAAGCGCTGCTGAACATGCTGGTTGAGGCGGCACTAGAAGAATTGCCACAAGAAGTGAGCAAAAGAAGGGCGCCCGTACAAGCGAGAAGCAATTTGGAAGTACTGTGATTCATAGTTTTCTCCTTTTGAAACGATCAAATGTACGTTAATGTCAAAGAAAACCGAAATCAACGCAACTGGCAATGATGGTGATTTTTTAGGCAAACATGACCAAAATCGAATCAATGGAGCACAAAGGAAATCGCTGTTTTAAAGACATGGTCATCCGACGTAATTTGGATTCCACCTTGGTATTTTTCGACAATTTCTTTGATACTACGGATGCCATATCCGTGATTTTCTTTATTGGACTTGGTCGTTTTGTATTCGCCATGTTCCAAAAGTACTTCGCCGTCATACTCATTCTCAAAGCCGATGATGAGCATCCCCGCCTTTTCATAAATACGTACATTGAGGATGCGGCGATTGGTATCCTCCAGTTTACAAAGGGCTTGGATCGCGTTATCGAAAAGGTTTCCAAACAACACGAAAATATCGGTGTTTTTCATGAAGGAAAGCTTCTCTGCATTACACATCATATCAAGTTGGATCTGCTGGGTCTGGCAAATTAATTGCTTTTGCTGAATGACGATATCCAGGGCCTCGGAGTTGGTGTGAATGGAGGAATCATAGATGTTAACGACTTCATCGATGTCCGTGAAATCGACATGGTTGTTTTGCGCGATTTCCAAGACGCGGTGTTTCAAGTCATGCACTTTCTTGTTGATGATTTCGCTGACGGCCTTCTCGTTCTTGTAGTTGGCGCGGGAAATCGCATAGACCATCTTGCTTTGTTCGAGTTCCTTCTCGGCGGCATCGGTGCTGAAAAAGCCCGAAAGGACGCAAAGGATGAGAACGCAGCAAAGAAAGTTTTGCAAGTAACCGACAATCAGCACCGGTGATGTGGGGTCAACGGCAGAAGAGCCCGCTTCGATGCCCGAGGTATACATCAGCCCGAAGAGCAAATTGGCGAAGGTCGCAGCGACGACCAAAGCAAAACGAGCGGGTTTGGGTTTTCCACTAGAAATCGTTTTTCGTAGCCTTTTTGCGAAGATAATGGAGCAAATCGTATAAGTGACCGCATCCGAAATAACAAGAACCAGTATAGGTAGGAAGCGGATATTTTCCTGCATGATAAAGCCCAGTTCCTTCGGATTGATCAGGGCGACGAACGTTTCTACGAGGCTTCCGATTTTCTGCGTGGTATAGCCCGCGATCGCGATCATTATGATTTCGTATGGAGACGCGTAAAAAGCAAAAAATAGCCCAATGACCGAAAATAGCCATAGGGGTAAGAACATCAGCATGCCGCCGGATAATGAGACCCATATCCCTTCGCCAGGTATCGGTTTAATAAAGATCGCCCAGCAAGCCATGGCTATGGAAACAGCAATTAAGCTTAGCCACCAAAAGCGACGTTTCTTCAAACCACGGGCAAACAAGGCGGTGCTGACAAGTATCTCCACCGAGCAAAGGGCTTTAATTAAAACGAGCTGGCCAAACATATCATCTCCGCAAATAGTGTGCGCTGACGGCGGCGAGGAAGGGCTTCTTTTTTTGTCGCGATATCAATAGCTGCTCGCCATTAGACAGATGCACCGAGGAATCATCGACGCGTTCGATGTAATTTAAGTTCACGAGGTAGCATTGGTTACAAAAGGCAAAGCTTCCATCGTCAATCGATGCAAAGACGTCTTTGAGTTTTCCGCGCTGCTTGATGGATTCGTCAAAGGTGTGATAGGTCACATAATGAGCGCCACTTTCGACGTAAAGGATTTCGTTGCAGGAAAGAATGCGCATGGATTTGACGTTTTTCAAGACCACGGATTTGGAACCGATTTTGCGTTTGTTGGCATGCAGCAAAATGCGGTTAAAACGGACGTAGAAATCATCATACTCCACCGGCTTTAGGATGTAATCATAGGCCCCGACTTCATAACCGTTGATCGCAAAGCGCGCCATCAACGTAATGAAAACGATGGTCACGTTAGCATCGATCTTACGAATCCGTTTGGCCAGCTCGATGCCGTCCATCCCATCCATCATCACGTCGAAAAAGAGGATATCAAAACCTTCTTTGTAATCCTGAAGAAATTTGTCCGGCGAGGTCGAAGTTTCGAGTTGGTACGACTCCGCCCGCTCGTCGAGCACTTTCTTCACAAATTCCGAAATACGCTCAATGATTTTCGTTTCATCGTCTACGATGCCAATCTTGTACATGGTTCTTACCTACTAATATACATTATTTCTCGGTGATTAGAATAACCTTGGGAGCGGCTAAACCCCCAAGGTTATCTCTTTTATGGATTTGGATTCCCGTTCGCTTTTAAGAAGGCGCGCTGGTGGAAACGCAACTCCTTTTATCTGCGATTAGGCGAGGGTAAAAGAAGCGGTAAATTTGGCGGTATCGAGGGTGACGGTGGTGTTGATAACGAATTTCTCCATGAGTTCGGGATCGTCCGCTAAAGTCGTGCCAGTGCCTTTGTCAATACCCCAGGTCGGCTTGGAAAGCTCGATGGTCTTGGTGTTTTCTTCTTTGTTTTCGGACTTGACAGTGAAGGTGCCCTTGAACTCATACAAATGCGTGGCAACGATGTTCTTGGCCAAGGTGTGGCACAGAAGAGTGGACTCGTTATAAACATAGTTGTTTCCGACGAGGACGAGGTCTTGGCAAACCGGGAAGAGAAGTTCGTCATAACCAGCCTCGCCGTCGATACGATAACCCGTGTAAACATCGGCATCAGCCGGAGCGGAAGATCCGCAAGCGGCGAGGGCGCCGCCAGCCGCGCCCATCATCAAGACGACGGCAAGTAATTTTAATTTTTTCATTTATAAAACTCCTAAATAGTTTTTCGATTGTTGTTATATTATCGGCGCCCCGCTCCACCAAAGCGGAGCGCCTGGATAATCGGGATTATTCTTCGATGGCCTCGGCTTTCTTTTTGGCAAGGAAGTATTTGACAAGGCCTAAGCTCAGTAATCCAACCGCGATGACATAGCCCGCGGACACGCCGGCGATAAGGCCGATTCTCCATGGGGCAAGGTCGAAGGAGATTTCCGTGCCTGAGCTCAGGCCGTTGGTGGCCGCGCTATTGGCGACGGTATAGCAGATGTTTTTCATCGCTTTGCGGAGGACAAGTTGGGAGGAAGCGTTTTTCGTGTTCGCGAATTTCGTCGGCAATGTGGCGGCATTGGCAAGCATCAAATCGTTGCCAGCGCGGACGCCCTCTTCGACGTTCATGAACGGGGAGCTGTTATAGTCCGTGATTACGGTACCCTGGAAGCCCCACTCGCCCCTAAGGACATCGCTGAGCAAAGCCTTGGATCCGCCGCACCAAGTGGAACCGATGCGTGTAAACGAGGACATAATACCAGAGGTTGCGCGTATCGTTTTCGTAGAAGATACGCCATTATTGCTGAGATATTTGATTTCGACGGTCGGTTCGATGACGGCGAATTCGAAGGCCCGGAGATACAATTCGCGAAGCGCTTGCTCGTTGACCCAAATCGCAGGACCGTTTTCGGTACGATGGCGTTCTAGTTCGTTAACCGCAAAGTGTTTGGTATAACAGACAAAGCCCTTAGAAGCACAGCCTTTATTCGTGGCGCCATTGATATGGCCAGCCAAGACGGGGTCTTCCGAATAGTATTCGAAGTTACGCCCACCAAAGGCAGAGCGATGGAGATCATTTCCAGGAGCATACCATCCGGAGACTTTGGCGATGATGGCTTCGTTGCCAACGGAGATACCAAATTGCTCGGCGATTTCGACATTCCATGTAGCCGCTAGGATGGCACCGCAGCAACTGAAGTTGCCGGAAGCGCCGAATCCTAAGCCACCATATTGTTTTAACCCAGCAGGTCCATCGGTGGCTTTGGTGCTCGGGAGACCGATTTTTGTCTTGGCGACAGTGCCTTGGTTGCCATCATAGATGACATCGGTCATGTCTTTCGTTGTCAGTTGATCTAAGAGCGAATCCCAACGAGCATCGTCATAGGGGGCGCCGCGAAGCTCCGCCAACTTAATCGCACCGGTTTCTCCGGTTTTTGGAGCGACGTCATCATCTTTAATGTAATCTGGGCTATAGGCGCCGAATTTCTTGATGAGCTCTTCGCTAGCGACATGGTCTTGCGCCGTGGGGGCCGTGGGGAAGGAGGCCGCGAAGTCTTTGCGCGTCATATTCTTTGCGCCAACTTTGTCCTCGTTATATTCACTGAAGTGGGCGGATACGTCGTCGAAATGATTCAACGCGGCATTAACCGTCAATTTCGCAAGATATTCGTCGGAGTAATTTAAACCTTCGCCTGTCTTTTGGGCCACGATTTCACTCGGACGAGGGTTGGCGGCGTCATAGACTTTTTGCGTAACATTTATCGAGCCGGCGTCATAGACTTCGTGCGAATTCTTGCGTGCCGAGATCACATATTCCCCGGCATCGAGAACATAGCAGCGATGATTCTTATAGTCATAGGAAGCCATCTGGTCGACGTTCCAACAAAGGGCGTATTCCTTGCTCTGCCCTGGTTCAAGCATATCGGTTTTCTTAAAAGCGGCGAGATTTACGGCAGATTTTTCAATTCCACCGACAGTATATGGGGCGGTGTAATAAAGTTGGATTACTTCTTTGCCAGCGATGGTTCCCTCATTTTTCACAAGGACTTTGGCTTCGACGCTGTCGTCTTCAACTTTGACTTCTTCAAGTGACTGACTAAAGGTGGTGTAGCTTAAGCCATGGCCGAAGGGGAAGGCGACGGCTTCTTCATAAGTCGCGTTATCATTGCCTTGGATTTTGAAGGTCTTGCCATCGGCGTCGACAGTCTCGTAATAGCGGTATCCGACATAGATGCCTTCCTCATATTCCGAGAAGAATGAATTACCGAGAGCGTTCCCGCTGTTGATATTGGAATATTGTTGAACATTCGTGTTGGGGAAGGTCGGGTCAGCGGATAGATCGACGGGCCAAATATCCACCGTATGTCCGCTAGGATTGGTCAAGCCACAGAGGATATTCGCCAGCGCGATAGTTCCGCGAGAGCCAGGATACCCCAACCACACGATTCCGTTGATATCCGGGTCATCGCGAAGATTGCCTAATTCCATAACATTAGCGGAGTTGATGACGACGATGACATTATCGAAATTTGCTTTGACGTGGTCGATGAGGTCGCGTTCTTCTTTATTTAACTCGAGTTGATGTTGGCCAGCGACATAGTTGGCGGTTTCTGGAACATCGGCGGAGTTGCCATAATCGGCCCTGCCGATAGAACCTTTCATATCGGTTTCGAAGTCCAATCCTTCACCGCCTTCACGGCCAAGGACAACGATAGCCGCGTCTTTGTAGTTGCCATAGGAGGAGGTAATGTCGGCACCGAAATACGATTGTGGGAACTCACCGATGTAGGAGGTCGTATTATTCACCTGATCCATGCCGCCGGAATTGACGGGTACGTTAGCCAAGTTGTCTTGATACATCTGGACAACGGTTGGGTTGACATCATAGCCCACCTCTTTGAGGGCATCGATAATCGAGGTGCATTGACCCGCGTCCCCCGCGCCAGAACCGGTGCCACCATAAATGGGGGCGGTACCCCTTCTGCCGAATAAGGTGACTTTCTTATCCGTAGATTGTGTTTTGCCTGTTTTAAGCGGCAAAAGGCCATCGTTTTTCAAAAGAGTGATGCCTTCGCTCGCGATATCAAGGGTCGTCTTTTTGGCGGCTGCATCGGTTTGCTCAGCGTTACCGTTAAAATCATTTTTATAATAGTTGGAGTCCCAGTTCTCTGAGCCTGGGATCGGGTTGATATGCATGGCGCCTTGGGGCAGATATTTATCTAATACGCCACCATAGATGTTCGCGGCGATGATGGCGGCGGTGCAAATCACCACGAGGCCAGACGCGATGCCAATAGATATACCAAGGAATTTTTTCCCGGACTTTTTCTTCGGATTATGAGCCATTTTCCTCTCCTCGCTTCCGTTTATTCGTGCCGTAATATTCCTGAAACAGGCTGATGAAGACAAGGAAAGTGGCAATAATGGTTCAAAAACAGGCAAAAACATCCCTTAGGTTAATATTCCATTTTATTCGAAAATGACGTTTTTCAATTTCGTGCTCCACGATGGTTTCAAAGATATCGCTATCAAGGAAATCACGTACTGGGGTGGAGCCTTTCGTCATCGGTAGGAAGAGCAACCTCTCCTCGTTCACGGGGAACGGGGCGGAGTCGTCGGCCATGTACTTTTTCGCTCCAGCAGACAACCAGGGGGTTGGCCTAGGCCCCGAAAGGTACGTCGCCAAGGCGATTGAGCTGGCGGCGTTCAGGGACCCGCTAAGGATGAATATTCTGCGCTTCTGCCTTGAAACCTCAGCAAAGCATACGACCTTAATTGTGCAAGCTCGCCGGTTCGAGCCCACCAAAGAGGAATTTATTTACACTTATCTTATATATAGAAGAAAGACGGGCATTTCCCCGTCTCTCCTCTAATCTATCCACTGCCATTCAACGATAGTGTGGGTCTTCAGGCTTGCCATTACCGCAATCACTTTATTGGTGATTAGGTAGCGGTTCGCCTGCAGTGCACAATGGTGGGCCGCGGTTGGCGACATAAGAACCTAGCAGGAATCATCAAAAATGACAACTGCGTCTAGCGAATCGCCACGCAAAGCAAAAACGCAATCGTCACAAACCGCATACAAAGGCAAGAATTGTTTGTCGCAAGTCGTCGATATCAATATCCATCCACCTGGACGTCGGTTTAGCTACTTCAGCGAGGAAACCATTATTATTTAGCGTATCTTCAATAGAAGCTTGCAGTTCAAATATATCCTGCGGTCTTCTCTTCGAATTATCGAGGAATAGTTTTAATATTTCCGATGTTTTTTGCACCGATATTCCTCTATCTCGAATTAGGTAATAAAGGTCATAAAGGTCTTTATATCTTGTGGAAAGGGTTCCTAATCGGGAAAGGGACAACAATTTCTCCGCGCAAATCTGTTCTGGAGGATTTGCCTTTAACATCACGCCCTCGCCGTAGGTTTCAAACCCAAAGACGAGTTTATCTTGGTCAATCGCGGTATATGTGTGCACGCCAATATCCAATTTAAGGCGAAGTTTAGCATGAGATGAATCGAGAATAAGGACCCGAGTTCTAACACCGTGATAGTCCTCATGATGCAGTTCTTCAATCTCGCCTAAAATCTCGATACTAAATCCGTCGTTTACGGCATTCATCTTCCTCATCAAGGCTCTTATCGACTCTTCTTCAATCGAATAACGAATAAAGTCAAAGTCGATATCTTGGGTTACGCGTCGGTTATTTTGGGAAAGGTTATACATCACTATCCCACCCTTCAGGGTAATGTGATCCGCCATCTGAGAAGCGGCGATCTTTCTTAGAATAATCTCCTCGGCAGCAAGATTTTGGGCATCGCGCAACGAGCACCCAGAACTACGGTATTTATCAATCAGTCCGCGTATGTTCATAATCATATTGCCCCCTTGATTCTATAAAGTAGCGCGTCGCCATTTTTGAAGCGCTTGGTATATTCGGTCAAAGTAAAGAAATCTAGATCCGCCTTTCTTTTTCGAAACGAATCGATAACCTCATAATATAGATCTGCCGGCATTCTCTCACGGAGTCTTATCGTCTCGATGAGCATGCGTTCCAGGCCATAAATGTTTACCACTCCCCCATCGACGGTCATCTGTCTGATTCCAGTAGGGAAAATCGATGACTCCTGATAAGACTGGACCACGTCTTTCCGACGTATGGGGAAGCTGTGTTGCTCTGTCGCAAAATAAAACTTATCCGGTATGGAATCAGTCAAATCATACAGGTAATAGGCCGAAAACCCGGTCAAAACCGCTTTTGGGTATTTCTTGCAAATATACACCTCGTCGATTAGTGGCGACGCTTCATCCGCATATATTCCTCTTTCCACGAGAAAAAGATCTCCTTGCGTCACTTTTTTTCGGATCGAGTATTCGGTTTCGCCCTGAGCGATTAATTCTTTGGCCGTGATTATCACAAGCGTATTTTATATTTTTCTAGGTCTTTTTCCAATATACACCTAGTTTTTTATAAATTATTCGTTGTCCCTCCGATCAGTTCTTTTTCATACGCCGCCATAGCTCTTTATAGACCTCCGAATACTTTTTTCTTCCTTGCGCAGCTCCGCAAGCGAGGATTTAGCGAACAAATAAGCCTTTCTTTCTTCCTCTGCGGCCTTAACGGAATCGTCGCCGGGAACGCCAATATACTCCGATCGAATGGAACTTCCTTCCCGCCACTTACGATATACGTAAGGGACGCCTCCGATGACACAAATAGATAAATAACCCTTGGGATGAAGGGCGAGTTCGTTTTTAAACGCTTCCTGCTTCCGCAAGTTGCGTTCCAACTCTTCAAGCATTACTTCGTAAAAGATGGCCATCGTTGGTTGCCTGGCCATTATGCTACTAAACTACATTTTTATAGTCAATATGTTTTGTAGTTTAGCGAGTAGACAAAAATTGGCTCAAAGCCAAATTTCGTAAGTTGCCTTTGGCCCCTTCCGTGGAATGGGCCTTCCTGTCTTTGTATCGCCGGAGAACCCGATTGCCTCTTTGGTGACAAAGTACTCGCCATTAAATAAAAAAGAATGGTGGGCCTTAGCGGACGGCAGGCGAACCGTTTTTGAAACAAGCGCGGCCTAGATACACTGCTTCTTAACCATAAACCGTGCCTCGATGGCCAATGGTCAAAACAAGAACGATGACTTTATCGTCTTCAATTTTGCAGATAATCCGATAGTTTCCCACGCGATATCGCCATTGTCCGGAACGATTTGACGTAAGCCCTTTTCCATGGATTCTTGGATCGGAACAGCCATCGATGTTTTTCTTAAGCCATGCATAAATAACTCTCGACACTGAGTTATCGAGTTTCTTCAAATCCTTTAACGCTTCCTTGGAATAGACCAAAGCATAACGCTTCATTTGATCCCCAACTCCTTGGCGACCTCGTCGCTCGTATAGGTTTTGGGGTCCTTCAAATATTCTGCGTAGGCACGATCAAAAGCCTCCAAATCGTATTGGTCTTCAAGCATTTCGAAAAAGGCATCCTTTATTGCCTTATTCATAGAAATGCCATTTGCCGCCGCATAACCCTCCAGGGCTTTGTACTCGGCATCGGTCATTCTTACGGAGAGAACAGGCATGGATATCCTCCTTAACTACATTTGTAGTCACTACAATTGTAGTATATGTAGTCTTGCCCGTCAACCGCGTGGCCTAGACTGATCACGAAACTTATCTTCGACAAGCGCTTGAAGAAGAAAATCCAAAAGGCAAAAGAGTAAAGGAGGCTTCTGAAAGATGAGACTACAAGTTAGGGATCCGAACGAAGTTCTAGCCGAGCTAGAAAAAACGTCCGGCGAAATGAACGATGAGCAGGTCAGATTGGCCGCCAGGCTGGTCCTGCAGTTAGCTATTGCTTACTTTGAAACGGAAGAAGGGAAAAAAGAGCGGGAAAGAATCCGCCGGGATAAGAAAAGAAGGGAGAAATACGCGGAAAATAAGGTAAAGATGGCTGATCATTAATAGTTTCGTTGATTGAAGAAGAAATAGGCCCGGGGCAATTTTCCTCGGGTCATTCCTCTTCTGGTTTGAATCGGAGCCTGTGCCCTTTGCACCGCGCATTAGGATTGTCGCCCCTCAGGCAGCGGTAGACCGCGCCTGGAATCACACCGAGATTCTTCGCGCAATCATACGCGCTTTCGTATTCCTTTATGACGTTGCCATCGTCATCGAGGACGAGGACCTTCCTTCTGTTCCTTTTGTGCTTGAAGGACTCCGAGAACTTCTCGCCTTCGTAGCGGAAGCGGTAGCCCTTGACGGTGCAGCCCATCAGAAGGGAACTCTCGATAGAGGTTATCCCTATGTCGGTTTTCCTCGATGCCTCGGAGATGCTGGGGTAGGACGTCTCCGCTCCCTTCAGGTCATCGGCTATGATCGCCCTGCGCTTGCCAGGCGTGCCCTCGGGTTTTATGAAGAGCGGTTGCCCAACATATCTCCAGCGAAAGCCAAACGCGCAGTTCCCGTGTTTTATCGCTTTAGATATCGAATTCCCTGTCTTGGAGCCAAAGAAAAGCTGGGCTTCCTTTGCAGAGGAAAACTCGCGGAGGTCGTTGCCCTGCTTATCACACTGTATTATTCGGGACGGCTTGTTTGCCATGATAAATCCTATAAAGGCCCCCTAGGATACCTGGGAGGCCTTGTTCGTTTGCACGCTATTTAGAGGTTAGTCCTCTTTCCTGCGCCTGCGGATAAGGAATAAACCGCCAGCGGTTAGAGCTCCGACCGAAACCAAGGTCAAGACGATCGGAAGCCCTCCATTGACGTCATCTGAGCCTAAGGCGAATCCGCCCAGTCCACCTAGACCGCCCTTAGCGGTAAAGACGCCATCAGCGTAGTTATAGCCATTAGCATCTGCCCAGGCGATAAGCCTGGCAAGAACATCGGCATATGTAACGAGGTTCCCGTTCACATAATCGTAGGTTGACGAACTGGTCGTAATAACGAGCTTGGCATTATCGCTCAGGTCGTTGAACTTCTTAAGGACGCCAGAGGTAGCGAAGTTAGGATCGACGCAAGATGTTCCTTGTGTGACATCGCTGATCGAAATGCTGCCGAATCCCATGTTCGCAGCAACGAAATTGTTCGCTTCAGTCAAAACGTCAGAAGAAACAACTTGACTATCTTCAAGAGTTGCGCCTGATCCCCAATCAATCGAAACACTTGTCAGGTACATAGCACCGCTATTTGAACGGAGCCCAACGAAATTGTAATCTCCATCAATTGTTAGTTCTGTCGAAGTGCCTTTAACGATTGTGCCGAGCAACGTTCCCTGATTTTGAGTACTATATAAATCAGTTGGATCTGAATAAGCGCTATTCTTTCCGTAAATATTAAGCGTACGACCGGTGGCAGTATCGTCATGCCAAACAACCGTGATTTTCCTTGCCTTACCGCCTGATGTAGTTGTAATAACCCCCGAATTGCTGTTATTTGACCTCAATTGAATGGAGTCCTTGTCACCAGCACTTTGACCAGCATAGACAGCATCGGAATTGGAGGCTTTGCCAGTCCAACTGGTGTACGAATTGCCGCTAACGCCCGTTAGTTCATTGTCCAAAACATCAGTAACGCTGTCCTCAACCCATTGCTTTGCCGTAACGGAATTCGCAACAGTAACGGTAAACGTAGTGGTTTTGCCGCCATAAGTAAGGGTGATGGTTTGTTCACCTAGTTCGGATTTGGTAAATTTGCCAGTCTTGCTGCAAGTTAGCCCCACCGCCTCATCAGTTAAACCTGCAGTGGATGTCTCATTATTATAATTGGCGGTGAACTTCAAACCGCTCAAGTCTATCTCCTCGCCTATGCCATACGTTTTCTTGGTAGGCTGTGTGGTGATAACGATGCTCGCGATGGACTTTGCGACGACGGTAACCGCGCAGGTCGCGGTTTTTGAACCGTCATGGGTCGTAACGGTAATCGTTGCCGATCCAGGGGCGACAGCCGTAACTACGCCCTCGCTAGAGACGGTGGCGACGCTAGGCGTGTCGGAAGTCCACGAAACGGCCTTGTCGTCGGCATTGGCGGGAAGGACCGTGGCAGTGAGAGATCCGGTAAGGCCCTCAATGAGATTCAACTCGGATTTGTCTAACGAGACGCTGGCGACGGCAATCGGAGTGACAGTGACGACGCAAGTGTCCGTACAGCCTTCGTCCTCGGTCGTGACCGTGATGGTAGCGCTGCCAACAGCAACTGCGGTGACCACGCCGTTTGCATCCACGGTTGCAACATCAGCGTTTGAGGTGGACCAAGTAACGTTTGTGTTCGTAGCGTTTGCAGGAGAAACCGTAGGAACAAGTGTTTCGGTACTCCCGCGCACAATGGTAGTCGATTCTTTAATGGTTACCCCAGTGACCGAAACGACACCGGCCGTAACCACGACTGTGCATTCAGCAGTCTTAGAGCCGTCTTCAGTAGTTGCCGTAATCGTAACAGGACCGCCCTCCGCTTCCGCGTGAACAAGCCCATTCTCGTCAACCGACGCAACGGCAGAATTCGAAGAAGACCAAGTCACATTTTTATTAGTAGCATTTGCAGGAGCGACCGTAGCCTCCAATTGGAAATCAGGGCCGCCGACGTACATAGACTTAGAGGTTTCGTTGAGGGAGACGCCCTCGACAGCAACAGGCTCGTCATAATAGTAATCCACTTGCGAAATAGTCACTACCCCGTTGCTACTCGCTTGTTTGCACGCCACCTCAATTTTATAATATTGATCAACAGTCGGGTCATCTGGTTCAACCGATTGTTTACCGGTTGCTAATGTAAAATCACCCTGCTCTGTCCAAACAGAATTATCACTACTTGAAAAGAGTTTAAAACTAGTTACATTGCTAGAAGAAATGGCATCAATGGTGACAGTAACTTTTGTTATCGGTTGATCAACGGCTGAAGCTGTAGTAATGGTCCCTGTATAAGCGCCATTTTTGCCACCACATTTAATGTAATTCCACCCGTTGTTATTGTTGTTGAAGTTAACTACATTGACAGTAAATTCATCGTTTGTTGCTGAAAAGGCAACACCATTATAGCCGCTGGTACCCTTTGAATTATAAGTTGACCCAAATTTTGCTGTCTTGTACACCGCTTCTGTAGCACAAGTCTTAATAAGCGTATTCGGGGATACACCTGCGACCGCCCCTATTCCTGCGACCGCCATCGATAGGCCCAACGCCCAACCTGCGATCCTTATCGTTTTTTTGTTCATACTCGTCTCCCTTCGATGCTCGCCCGCTCTATATAGCGGCGGCTTTATGAACATTTACCGAGACGACAATTAGGCATGCTGGCAAAGAGTCATTTCATGCTGGGCTCTTATGGCCTATGGCTGCCGATTTCCGTCTAGGCAAATAAGGGTGATCCTAAACAAAAATAGGCCGAGGATTACCCCTACGGCTCTTTAGTCTACCTATATATATATATATACAAGCCCCCTTTTTCTAAGGAATATTGTCAATGGAAATCGAAAATCCGGATATCCCCAGCAAAAATCCGATGGTTCGAGCCAAAGCGCAAATAAAAATTTTTTGCATATTAATCCTTTATATATAGAAGAAAGACGGGCGTTTCCCCGTCTCTCATCTAATCTATCCCCTTCCATTCAATAATGGCGTGGGTTTTCAGACTTGCCGTTACCGCGATCACTTCATTGGTGATTAGGTAGCGGTTCGCCAGCAGAACACCATGGTGGACCG
>JAGAHY010000033.1 GCA_017626815.1 Bacilli bacterium
GCTACTAGTCATCTCCGTGTATTTATTGGTGTTTGTTGCCTCCAATAATCTCGGTGGCTGGATGATCGCCTCCTATATTTTGATTATTCTTTCGGTGCTGGCCATCATGGGTTACGGAATCATTGGCTATAAAAAAAGCGATATGGCTTACTTATTGGCAATTGTGCCCTTTTTAGGCGCGGTTTTCGTCAATATCCTTTTGCCTCAACGGAATACGTTTCAGATCGCCATGCTGACGTTGCTGTTCACCTTATCTTTTGCCTTCTTGCTGAAACAAAA
Organism: Bacilli bacterium; assembly: GCA_017626815.1. GTDB lineage: Bacteria > Bacillota_I > Bacilli_A > RFN20 > CAG-826 > Alloenteromonas. The sequence goes on from JAGAHY010000033.1 coordinate 280, forward strand.
AGACCGTAAATTCACCTACATTATCGGGATATCCATGCTTGCGGTGTCGCTGACGTTTTCCATCTATTCTGCGATTACGGCCAACATTAGCTTCCTTGGCGAAGTATCCGATAACTGGCCGACCTATGTGGCCATGTATCTTTCTATTTTCGTCCCCACGATCATGTCGACGACGATCTTATTGACCTATAACGTTCGCGTGACGAAGACGAAAATCTAATCTAAATCATCCGAGTACTGGACCATGTTCATCATTGGTGGCATAGTTTTTCATTTTCTTCTTGACCTAGAGTTAACTCTAACTTTCAAAATATGATTGGGGAGGAAATGAAGATGAGCTATTCCGTATCCGAAGTGGCTAAGATGATGAACGTCTCCACCTATACCATCCGTTACTATGATAAAGAAGGCCTGTTCCCGATGGTGAAAAGAGTCAACGGCATTCGCGTGTTCGAGGACAAAGACTTCCCCTGGCTAAGGATGCTTAACTGCCTAAAGAATCTCAACTTGCCTATCAAAAAGATCAAGGAGTATGTGGATTTGGCAGTGCGGGGAGACGAAACCTTAAAGGAACGTTATCAATTGATTTTGGAACAAGAAGAGAACATCCAAAAGCAAATCCAAGAGCTCCAATACTACAAAAAACAAATCGACTTCAAGAAAGCCTATTACGAGAAGGCCATCGAAGTCGGGACGGAAGAAGCGGTGAAAGATTGGCCTAATCCCGCCGCGACATTGGACGTCGATGAAGTACCCGACTGAGGAAAACACATGCTGACTATTTTAATCCGTTATCAAGGCAAGGGTGGCGGCGCGAGAAGGTTCGTTAACGAAATGATCTCCGGCGGTGTCGTCTCTAAAATCCGTCAGGAGGAAGGGAATCTCCGTTATGAATATTTCTTCCCCATCGATAATGAGGAATCGGTATTGCTCGTGGATTCCTGGAAGAACCAAGAAGCCCTCGATGAGCACCACAAACTTCCGTTGATGGACGACATCAAGCGCCTGCGCGAGAAATATGACCTCCATATGGAAGTAGAGAAGTATGAACCCATCGTCGACGACAAGGACGAACGATTTATCCGGAGATGAAATGATGAAAAAACTATTGACGTTAATGCTGCCGGCGTTTGTCTTATGCGGTTGTTCGTCCAATAGCGGCGTAGAAACTGCCTCAAGCAGAGAAACACGAGAAGGCTTGACGAGCCAGCAAACCGTGTCTCCCGGCGATAGTCACACCCTCGTGGCCTATTTCTCGGTGGCGAACCATACCGAGAATCTTGCCAACTACGCCAAAGAGCATCTTCAAAGCGATATCTTCGAAATCGTCGCGAAACAGGAATATACGGCCGAGGACATCAACTATAACACCGATTGCCGTGCCAACCGCGAGCAAAACGATGATTCGGCCAGGCCCGAAATCTTATATACCATCGAGGATATCTCCCAATATGATACGATCGTCCTCGGCTATCCGATTTGGTGGGGGCAGGCGCCGAAGATTCTTTATACCTTTATCGAATCTTACGATTTCTCCAATAAGACGATTCTGCCCTTTTGCACCTCGGGTAGCTCGCCGATTGGTAGCAGTGCCTTAAACCTGGCAAAAAGCGCTCCGGAAGCGAATTGGCTAGAAGGAAGGCGCTTCTCCGCCAGCGCGAGCAAAGATGAAATCGGCGATTGGTTAGACGGATATATCAACAAGGAGGAAACGATGAAACTGACTATTGATGACAAAGAATTGGATGTGGCGTGGGAAGATAACGATTCCGTCGCCGCGCTAAAAGCCCTCTCGCCCTTAACGATAGCCATGCATGAATATGGCGGCTTCGAGCAAACAGGCCCGATTGGGACTTCCATCGCGCGGAATGACAAACAGATCAATGTCGTCCCCGGCGACATTGTCCTCTATAGCGGAAACGCTATCTCCGTGTTCTACGAAAATAGCGCGTGGTCATATACCAGACTTGGCCACATCAACGCCAGCAAAACCGAATTAAACGAATTACTCAATAAACCCTCCGTTACATTTGTTTTGAAAGGATAAATATGAAAAACGTATTGATTATTTCCACCAGCATCCGCGCCGGAAGCAATTCCGAAAAGCTCGCTCACGAATTTGAAAAAGGAGCAAAAGAAGCGGGAAATGCAGTAAAATTCATCTCTTTGAAAGATAAAAACATCGCTTTTTGCAAAGGATGTTTGGCCTGCCAAAAACTCCATCGCTGCGTCATTGAGGATGACGCCAACGCCATCGCTGATCAAATCTGCGAAAGCGATGTCATCGTCTGGGCGTCCCCGATTTACTATTATGAGATGTCGGGCCAGATGAAGACCTTGATTGACCGCGCGAACTCTTTATATTCGAGAGATTATCGATTCAAAGAAGTCTATTTCTTGACCACGGCCGCGGAAGAGGAAGAACATGTCCCTGAAAAGGCTATCTCTGGGCTTCAAGGCTGGATTGATTGCTTTGAAGGAGTGGAACTGAAAAAGACCTTGTTCGTTGGAGGAATGAATGGGCCTAATGAAATTAACAATAATGAAAAATTAAAACAAGCATATGAGCTTGGGAGGAGAATTTAATGTTAAAACTAGTTAATGAATGGGATAAAGTTTTCCCAAAAGATGAAACTATCAATCATCAAAAAGTAACGTTTAAAAATCATTTTGGCATTGAACTTGCCGCGGATATGTATTGGCCGAAGGAAGGAGAAAACTTCCCCGCGATCGCCGTCTCTGGCCCTTTCGGCGCGGTGAAAGAACAATCGAGCGGCCTTTATGCTCAAGAAATGGCCAAAAGAGGCTTCCTGGCCATCGCGTTTGACCCTTCTTTTACAGGTGAAAGCGGTGGTGAGCCGCGTTACATGAATTCTCCTGACATCAACGTTGAGGATTTCCAAGCGGCGGTGGATTATTTGTCCAATCTGGACAATGTCGACCCCAACCGTATTTCCATCATCGGTATCTGTGGCTGGGGCGGCATGGCCCTTCAGACGGCTTGCATCGATACCCGCGTCAAGGCTACCGTGGCCGTCACTATGTACGATATGTCCCGGGTTGCCGGAAACGGATATTTCGATTCGGGCGACAATGAGGAAAGTCGATACGCCCAAAGGGTCGCGCTGAATAAGCAACGCACCCTCGACTTCAAAAATGGCACCTATAAGTTAGGCGGCGGAGTCGTTGATGATCCGACGGGCGCCCCTTGGTTCGTCCAACAATACTTTGACTATTACAAAACACCGCGTGGGTATCACGTTAGATCGCTCAATAGCAATGGCGGATGGAACGTCACCGCCGGCACGTCACTACTGAACACGCGCTTGTTCACCTACGCTTCCGAAATCCGTAACGCGGTCTTGATCGTCCATGGCGAGAAAGCTCATTCCCTCTATTTTGGACAGGATGCGTTTAAGTTGCTAAGAGGAGAGAATAAGGAGTTCCTCTTGGTGAAAGATGCCACACACTGCGACCTTTATGATGGTGGCGAAAACCATGATAAGATTCCTTTTGATCAAATTGAAAGTTTCATCAAAAAGAATATCTGAAAAGTCAAAATAGTTAATATTTGCAAGGTTTTCATTAGAATACGATACTGTGTTCTAGAAAACCTTTTTTCCTTTTGTGCTTCCTGGTTATTTCCAATATCGACACTTTTTCGTTCCCGTGTTGTTTGGATAGCGCGTCAAGACGATTACATTATGAACATCCGCAACAGGAGGTAAAAACAATGAACACGGATAAAGCTTATGCAGAAAAACTGGCCGCGGAATACGCGCCCAAACAAACCAACAAAGTAGTGGCCCTAAGGAAACTTGACCGCAAGGCCAGGATGGGCGCGAATGTCTTCGCCTATTCCTTCGGCATCGCGATGGCGTTACTGTTAGGCGTTGGGATGTGCTTTTCCTTGAAGGTTATCGGTAGTGGGGAAGTATGGCAAAATATCCTTGGCTATGCCCTTGGGGTGATGGGCATCGTTGGGGTCTCCGTCAATTATTTCATCTACGGGAAACTCTTGGCCAAGGGGAAACAAAAATACGGTAGCGATATCATTGCCTTGGCAAATGAAATCGTCGAAGCATAAAGTATTGATGATGAACCAAAACCAATCTCGGTATTTCATTACGGCGACGCTGATGGACGAAGCCCTTCTTCAACTTCTCGAGAAGAAGGACTTTGCCTTTATATCGGTAAAAGAAATCTGCCAAAGGGCCGGCGTAAACCGTTCGACGTTTTATCTTCATTATCAGAGTATCAACGATCTGTTGGAAGAAACGATTGAGCTACTCAACGAACGATTTGTCTCCGCTTTTCCCAAGGACCTTATCTCTGCCGCCAAGGGGAGGATACTGACTTCCCCGGATTTCCTAAGACCATACCTAAAGTTCGTCAAAGAAAACAAAAGGGCTTATCGCTTGATTCACGAAAAACCAGAACTCTTTTCCGCGGATAAAGCCTTCAAGAAGATGTATTCGGATATTTTTGACCCGACGCTGGAAGCGTTTAACGTGGATGAAAGGGAAAAAGAATACGTTTTCCAGTTTTATACCCAAGGCTCTCTTGCCGTAATTAAGAAGTGGGTCGAAAAAGAATGCGATGACGATATTGATTTTGTGGTCGATTTAATTGCAAGGCACACTCACGCGGGTCAAAACGATGGTAAGCAAACTGAAAGAATATTGTCTAAGACATGATATCGCCATATATATTTCGTTGCTTGGTTCGTTGATCATGGGGACCATTCCTTTGGTTTCCGTTTTGCTTAAATTCGACTGGGCATCGCTGAATTACTGCATCTTTTCTTATTTGATGGCGGTCTCTGTCGCGTGGCAATGGGCCATAGAGAAATTCCATGTTAAGCCCCATCCTTATGTCGCGGCGATTATCTCCATGGCCCTGATTATCGCGCCGATGATGGCATCGTTTGTTTTGACTATCTTATCTAAAGATGCCCCGGTCTCATCTACCAATTGGCTCATCTATATCTATGCTTTATATGGCATGACGAAGATGGTTTTGGCCATTAGGGATATCGTAAGAAAACGAAAATCCCCTAAACAATATGCGCTATCTTTCCTCGGGTTAAGCAGCGCGCTCTATACGATGCAGATGATGGAGATTAGCTTGATTGCCGCTTTCGGGGATAGTCAAGATAACGCGATGTATATGTTGCAGTTATTCACTCAAGGCGCTATTTTCCTTATTTCTTTGTTCATGGTGGAAATGCTCGTTTATAAAACGCTTGCCAAGAAGCGGGACCAAGATGCGGTTGCCTGAGGAATAAGCCAAGTAATTTGTTTCATCGGTCTTGTATTTGCCGAAAAACCTTTCCTTTTTTTCGGCATCCGCTATCATGGCGTCATGAAAACGAAAGCCCATTTCGCCCCATTGTTGATCGCGCCGATGCTTTTGTCAGGATGCGTTTTGTTTCCGGATAATGGCGAATGGAAGAAGGAGTGGGGAACGCCAGAACTGTTCATAGAACATGTCACCGGTAATAAATACGTTCATTTGTACGATGATCAAGGAAGCTACCAAGACACGGATTTCGAGATACGGGATAAGATTCGGGAGTCCGGTCCGTTTGAGGCAACCGACAAGCGGAATTCAACGGTCGAACGTTATTTCACTTACCAAGGATTTTGGACTCCGGCGACAAGCGGCCCGAATTTCTGTAATATGGCCATTTGGGCGGATGGCTTCATCTTGATTGACCACAAATCTTCGTTAGGCCCACATGGATATCTGTATTTTTCAATGGATATGGCAAAGGCTTCTAACCTCACCAATTTCGTTTTCGCGAAATTATCGGGCGCCGAATAATCTTCTAAGCGTTTAACAATAATCGGTTTTTGCGGAGATTTTAGGAATTACCATTCAATATCATCAATCGATTTTGGATGTTCGTTTCTGGTGTCAGAGATGATTTTTCCGCTGCGGATGCGCAGCAGATGATCCGCCATATCCGCTATTGCGGAGTTGTGGGTGACGATGATGATGGTCTTGCCTTTTTCTTTGACGCTGCGGACGAGCAATGACAGGATTCCTTTACCGGTTTCGTAATCCAATGCCCCCGTAGGCTCATCGCATAGAATGAGGTCGGAGTTTTTGGCTAAAGCCCTGGCGATGGAGACTCGTTGTTGTTCCCCTCCGGAAAGCTGCGCGGGGAAGTGGTCCATCATGTTTTCCAGTCCGACGGCCTTAAGCGTTTCCTCGGGGTTGAGGGAATGTTTGTTTAGCTCGGTGGCCAATTCGACATTTTCCTTCGCGGTGAGATTCGGCATCAGGTTATAGAACTGGAAAACGAATCCGATTTGGTTACGGCGGTAGGTGGTCAGCTGTTTCTTATTGAAATGGGAGATATCCTGTCCTTTAAAGAATAATTCCCCGGAAGTGACAGGCTCCATGCCACCAATGAGGTTCAATAATGTTGATTTCCCGGCCCCGGATTGACCAAGAATCACGCAGAGCTCGCCTTGTTGGATTTGGAAGGACATCGCGTCCACTGCGGTGACTAAAGAATCGCCTTCGCCGAAGGTTTTGGTGAGATTGCGGCCTTCCATAATCAGATCCATGACGATTCTCCTTGCGTCAATTATATCCGCGACATTGAATCCGTGCCATGACCGGAAACGAAATCCAATGGATGGACCAAAGGAATGCGAGAAACATTAGCTTAATGGAGCCATTCGGGATAAAGTGGTTTGCAAACAGCGGATGAGAGGGGTAATATCGTTTTAGGTTTTTGCTAAGCAAAAAGATTATGGTCGAGATTCTGTTCTACATTGCCGTCTTCCTAGGCGCCGCGTTGATGGTCTATAACATCATCCGGTATTTTTGGTTTTGGCGTAGCCTTTCCTTTTTCGAAAACTACGCGAAGACCAAACCCATCGTTTATACGGCGGGCGTGTTACTGGTCTTTTTCCTGGTCGGTTACATTCTCGTCGGCGTTTTCGGGACGCCCGATTTAGTCGTCGCGGGGATTTTGCTTGGCGGGTCCATCTTCGTCGCGTTGCTGCTTTTTGTGTTGATGTTCGTCGTCAACAAAGTCCGCGATCGGGAACATCAGGCTGTTTTGCGTTACGAAGAAAGGGAACGCGAAGTGCGCGAACTCGGCAATACCGCCGTCGCCTACTTCCGCGTCAACCTGACCAAAGATGTCGTCTTAAGCGTCGGCGGAACCGACTTATACGAAACCGATAAAGTGGGCGCTTCATACGCGGCCATACTTGATGCGCGCCATCCTTATTTTGTCTCTCGGTTCAACATACAAGGCACGGATTCTTTCTTGCGCGAAGACTTATTGGCCAATTTCGCCGCGGGACATGATTCAGCAAGCGAGATCATACTGGCTAAGCGCGATGGCCACAACCCCGCTTTTATGTCGTTTAGGGCCAAAATGGCGGAAGAACCTTCCACGGGGGATGTCATTGCGTTTATCGTCGAGGAAGACTACAACGAAAAAATGATTCTCGACACGATTCTTAACCGCGCCATGTCCTTCCGTTATGATATCGTCTGCTCTGTCATCGAAGGCAAATTTGACCTCATCGCCTCCGGCCAACAAGAAAGCGCCAGAGTCATCCTTCCAGAAGAAAAAGTCGGACTTTACGGAGATTTTTGCGAAAAACACATTCAATCCTTGCTTTCTCCGGGTGAGGATAACGCCTCCGTCATGGCGTCATTATCTTTGGATAAAGTGGCAGAAGCCCTTCAACACTCTACCTCCTATGAGGTGGACGTCCAATTGGCCTACCAGGGACAAATCTATTACAAGCGGTTCACTTTCTATAACGTGACTTCGGACACGCAGTTCTTCGTCTTGTTGGTTCAAGACACGACGGCGATCCACCGGGAGCGCGCGGAACAAAACCAAAAGCTTTCTTCGGCCTTAGACCAAGCGAGGCACGCTAACGCCGCCAAGACCGTCTTTTTCAATAATATGTCGCACGATATCCGCACGCCGATGAATGCCATCACTGGATTCACAAGCCTCGCCCTAAAAAGCGATGACTTGGCGACGGTGAAGGAATATTTGGAGAAAATCGACATTTCCAGCACCCATTTGCTATCCTTGATTAATGATGTTTTGGAAATGAGCCGCATCGAATCGGGCAAGATAGAGCTAAACCCGCAGACAACCGACCTGAACAAGCTTGTCAACGACATCAAAGTCATCTTCCAAACCCAGATGGATCACAAGGGCTTATGCTTCATCGTGGAAGAAGAGGCGGTTTCTCATCCTTCCGTATTCGTAGACTCTTTCCGCCTGAACCGGGTGCTGCTGAATTTGCTTTCTAACGCCTATAAGTTCACGCCGAATGGCGGAACGATCCGCTTAAGTCTCAAAGAAGGGCCCTATAACGCGAATGAGGGCTCTTATGTGTTCTCCGTGAAGGATACGGGCATCGGCATGAGCGAAGCCTTCGCCAAGCAGGTGTTCGATGCCTATGCCAGGGAAAACAAATCCACCGTCAACGAAATCCAAGGAACCGGCTTAGGCATGGCGATCACCAAGAGCATCGTGGATTTGATGGGAGGGGAAATCGAAGTTTACACCGAGGAAGGCAAAGGCACCGAATTCATCCTGCGCTTTGTCTTCCCCTATGCCAAAGAGAAAAGCGGCGATGCAAACGTGGATGAACCCGCCCGCCCCCATGTCATTTCTCCGGAAGAAAAGCTTGGAGGGAAGCGAGTCCTGGTCGCCGACGATAACGAAATTAACCGGGAAGTGGTGGAAGCGTTACTTTCCGAATTTGGTTTGGTCGTGGAACAGGCGGCAAACGGAAAAGAAGCCTGCGACGCGATCTTTAATCAGCCATCAGGATATTACGACGCTGTTTTGATGGACGTCCAAATGCCGATTATGGATGGCCTTGAGGCGACGAGAACCATCCGCGCAAGCAAAAATAAAACCATCGCAAAGATCCCCATTATTGCTTTCACCGCGGATGCGTTCGATGAAGATGTCCAGAAGACACGCGAGGCGGGAATGAATGCCCATTTAAGCAAGCCCATCAACCCCGAGGCTTTGATGGATACCCTAGCGCAGTTGCTTCTCGAAGGAAAATAAGAAGAGATGAATCCGATTGTCGAAGAAATCAATCATGTGTCCAATGAGTTTTTCAATTTGGACCACGAGAATAAAAAAGCGCATATGAAGCTTCATTTCGTCTCCCCACAGGAAATCTTTGACACCAATGCGATGACGAAAATCCCCGTCCTCAGCGACGACTTTTTGGATTGGATCCGCGCGGCCTTTGACTATGCGCCGAATAAATACCGCATCGATCTTGATATTGGCTTTGATGACATGGGCGGATATGACGAAGAGCAACTTTCGGAGATATTCAAAAAGAACATCCTCTTGGAGTCGCGGAAATCCATGAATGATAAAGGCATCCAGAACCGGCTCGCGATAAAACTATTATCCGTCGGGTTGGCATTGCTCGTGGGCATGATCTTGATGAGTTGCTTTTGGAAGGACGGCGGCGTGGCTGAAGAGATCATCGGCTATGTATTCGACATCGCCACCACGGTCACCATCTGGGAGGCCATGACGATCTTATTAGTCCATAACCAATCCATCCGCACCTATCACTGGAACTTGCTTAAACGATTTAGTTCCATTCGCTTCCATTCGCTAGAAATATGGGGGATTTGCAAAGAAAAATGCCGCAATTGCGGCATTTTTGATTAGATGCGGTCGAGCTCTTCGCGGATGGCTTTCTTATTCAGATGCTGTCCGATGAAGACCAGTTTGACTAAATGGTCTTTGTATTGGTCATCCCAGTCATGGGCGTAATAGGGGTCCTCTTTGCGCAACTGCGCAATCTCACGGTCGGTGTGAGTTTCGGAGAACCATTTGCCATTGCCGGTAAGCTTGATCTGCCTGCCTGCGGTTTCGTAGATATAGGAGTTGGCTTCATCGCCTTTGAAGTAGGTAATACCTTTGCTGCGGATGACTTTATGGGGGTTCTCTTTCGCCCAGGTGATGAAGGCGTCTTTATCTAATGCGTTCCGACGGTAGTAGACAAAGGTTTGGATGCCGTATTCTTCTGCGGTTCCCTCGTCATCGTTTTGGTCCATGCCATGCTCGTGGTGATGGTGGTGATGATGGTGGTGACCGCCTTCATGCTCATCATGATCGTCATCATCGTCGTGGTCATGGTCATGCTCATGGTGATGTTCGCGGTCGTGATCATCGTCGTCATCATCTTCGTGGTTTTTCTCGTTTTCCCAGTTATCGAATTCGGATACCCAGGTAGCGGAGTTAGCAGTTTTTAGATAATCAAAGAGGTTTTTGTCGAGGACTCTTTCGACATCGATGGCGGCATAATCGGTGGGGATGATTTCGGCGTTGCGCTGAATGCCACGGATGGCGGCAGTGACTTTGGCAAGTTCTTCTTCGGTGAGTTCGCTAGCCTTATTTAATAAGATAAGATCGCAGAATTCGAGCTGTTGGATGATGAGCGATTCAATGCTTTCTTCATCCGGGTTGTCTTCTTCGACGTGAAGGGTTTCACCATAGCCAAATTCGTCTTTGAGGCGGAGGGCGTCGGTGACGGAGATGATGGCGTCGAGGTAATAGAACTTCGGAAGTTTCTTTTTGGCGAATTCCTCAACCATGTAGCAGATGGATTGGGCGATGGGGAGAGGCTCGCAGATGCCGCTAGCCTCGATGATGATGTGGTCGAACTTGCGCATGTTCACCAAATCGGCGAGCTGGTTGAGCAAGTCGGCTTTCAGCGTGCAGCAGATGCAGCCGTTCTGCAAAGCGACAAGACTGTCGTCTTTGGAATTGACGATGCCTCCGTTTTGGATGAGCTCAGCGTCAATGTTGACTTCGCCGATATCATTAACGATGACGGCGATCTTGCGTCCGTTAGCGTGGGATAGGACGTGGTTTAGAAAGGTGGTTTTCCCCGAGCCGAGATAGCCGGTTACGAGGGTAATAGGGGTGGACTGGAATGACATAGGGTAATTCCTCCTTCGTATGATTTCAGGCGGGGAGATTTTAGCAAAGCTAACCGAAAAAAACTATTCAATCGCTTAAAACAATTAGCATTACTCTTTAAATATCGCTGCTTAATCGATGAAAACCGTGGAAAGATGCGTGGGTTAATAATTGATAATTTAGTACGTTTAAATTGGTTTTTGACGGAGATTTTTGTTTTTTTTCTGCAATCTGACGTTATCCGTTATAATTGTGATGATGGAAAAAACGTTGTATGAAAACTATCCAGAATTAGGCCCCAATTACTTTCGCTTTGCGGATCGCCAAGCTTTTCGTCTATGGCTTGAGCAACACGTTTGCAGCGATAACGAGGTCTATGTCCTCGTCAAAAGGGGGAAGCCTAAAGACGATGGAACCCTCTATTATCTTGACGCGGTGGAAGAAGCGCTTTGCTTTGGGTGGATCGATTCGACGCAACAAAACGTAAGCGGGGTGACGTTCCAACGTTTCAGCCCCAGAAAACGGGGCAGCCCATGGACGGAGCTCAACAAGGAACGCTGCCGAAGATTGATCCGTCTGGGAAAGATGACTAAGTGGGGCAAAAAGATACTTCCCAAGTTGACCGCCAATAGCTTTATCCCCGATCCTGAAGTGGTGGACGCCATCAAAAAGGCAAGACTATGGTCCAAGTTCCGTTCTTTCCCCAAACTTTATCAACGAATTCGCCTTTATAATGTCGCGTTTTATAAAAGCCTTGACCAGAATCTTTATCAACGCGCCCTGAATAGCCTTCTTGCGCACACCAAAAAAGGCGAAATGTACGGTGAGTGGAACGATTACGGTAGGCTACTTGAAGAGCAGGATAACAATTGTCTCGACCCTCAATAATCGAATTCGTTGGTTTTTTGCCTGCCATCTCGAAGGACGATTGGTACGTCCAATAATCATTTTTACACAGTGATGAAGAGCGAGATTCGTGGTGGCAAAAGTGCAAAAATACGATTTTTTGGTACAAATCCTTGAAACAAAAAAGAACATAAATGTTCAGGCGTCGCGTAAAGAGGAAAATACAAATGTTCTAGGCTAATAGGTTGGGAAATAATACATAACAAAGTGCAAAATATGCCTTTTGATTTTGTATTTCTGGGATTTCGTTTGCCTTTGAATAGGTGATGTGATTAGGTATGCATTATCCTGTGGGGAAAATAGATGATTATTAATAACGTTAAAATTGTTACCCTTACTAAAGTAATCAATAACGGATTTATTGAATTTGCCGATGGAAAAATTACGAAAATCGGCGAGTCTTCCTACCAAGGTTCCGGCGAGGTCATTGACCGCAAGGGCATGGTCGCCTTCCCTGGTTTTATCGACGTTCATATCCATGGTTCTATGGGAATCGACTTCATGGACGCCAAAGCAAAAGACTATCCCGTTATCGCGGACTCGCTTTATGCGGAAGGCGTTACCACCTTCTTGGCAACCACGCTGACTAGCGATAAGGAATCTTTGGCCCGCGTCTGCAAAACGGTCAAGGAAGTTAAAGAACAAATTCCGTCGCTAGGCGGCATTCATTTTGAGGGGCCCTACATCTCGTTGAAGTACAAGGGTGCGCAGAACCCGGAATTCATCCGCGATCCCGATATCGCCGAATTCGATGAATTGCAGGAAATCTCCGGCGGCAACATCCGCTATATCGCGATGGCCCCCGAACGTCCTGGCGCGATGGAATTCATCAATCACGTCACCCACAATGGCGTCGTTGTCTCCGCCGGCCATACCGACGCGAGTTTCGACCAAGTTGGCGAAGCCATCAAGAACGGTCTCACCAACACCACCCATACCCATAACGCGATGTCCCCACATCATCACCGCAATCCTGGCGTCGTCACGGCCACGATGTATTTCGATGAGATTTTCGCTGAAGTCATCTGCGATACGGTTCATGTCTGCCCCAATACGCTAAAGACTTTTTATAAAATCGTCGGCCCCGATCGTTTCGTGGCCATCACCGATGCGCTTAAAGTTAAGCATAGCGATATTAAGAACTTCCAATTATTTGGCCTGGATTGCGTAACGAAAGAAGATGCCGCATATCTTACTACTGGCCCCCTCGCCGGTAGCTTGCTCACCATGGACCAAGGGCTAAGAAACTTAAGGGAAATCACTGGCGCGGACTACGTCAGCTTGGCCAAGATGACCTCTTATAACGCTGCAAAATCCCTGCATTTTGAAGATCGTGGCGAATTGGCGGAAGGCAAACTTGCCGATGTCGTTTTGCTCGATGAGTCCCTCCATGTCCAGGAAGTTTACAAACTCGGAAAGAGAGTCAAATAATGAGAAAACCCGTTCTAGACCAAGATTTCGCCCCGGCCATCCTCGCGCTTCGCCAATTCAACGAAGACGTGGCCAAGACGCCGAACAAACAACACCTCATCGTCGCCGTGGAACGCGCTAACGGCTATATTTACCGCCGCGAGTTCGATATCTTCCCCGATGGCGTTGACGATGCCCGTAATGCCCTCATCACTGAAAGGCTTATCAAATCCATCCTTTGGATCATCGGCGGTTTCAAGATTTATATCGCCGGTTCCCATCCCGTCTATTTGGCGATTAAAGATTATTACCGGACCGGTGGCCTGCGAGAGTTTGACTACGATTTCTGGTCGACGACATTCGAACGCGAAGTCGAAGTGGTGGAATGCACCCTAGACAACATCCCCCAAGAAGTCGCCTGCTCCGAATCCGCTGGCGGACATTTGGATGGCAAGCGCATCGGCTTTGACGCCGGCGGCAGCGACATCAAGGTTTCGGCCGTCGTCAATGGCGAAGTCAAATCCAGCGAGGAAATCGTCTGGCTCCCCAAATTGAACGATGACATCAATTACCATTACGAGAACATCTACAAAGCGATGAAAGTCGGCGTGGAACGCTTGGGCGGCGACGTCGATGCTATCGGCATTTCCACCGCGGGTGTCATCGTCACCGACCGCCCCATGGTCTCCTCGATTTTCATCAAAGTCCCTAAGAAAGACTTTGAACTGGTCAAATACGCCTATGTGAACTGCGTCCATAAATTGGAAAAAGAACTTGGGCATAAAATCCCTTATGTCGTTGCCAATGACGGCGACGTCACGGCTTTGGCTGGTGCCGTTGATCTGAAAGATAACTGCGTCCTCGGCATCTCCATGGGCACTTCCGAAGCGGGCGGCTACGTGGACCATAACGGCAATCTGCCGGGCTGGTTCAGCGAGCTTGCGTTCGTGCCCGTCGATTTCAATCCTAATTCCTGCGTCGACGAATGGTCGAAGGACTATGGCGTTGGCTGCAAATATCTTTCTCAGGACGCGGTGATCAAATTGCTTCCCGCGGCCGGCATTGAAGTCGATGAGAATCTGACCCTTGCGGAAAAGCTTTCCTTTGTCCAAGGGTTGATGGAAAAAGGCGACGAAAGAGCCGCCAAAATCTATGAGTCCATCGGCGTCTATTTAGCCTATGCGTTGGCGTTTTACGCGGAATTTTACGAAATCAAGCACGTTTTGTTGCTTGGCCGCGTCACCTCTGGAAAAGGCGGCGACATCCTTTTGGAGACCGCCAAGCAGACCCTTGCTACCGACTTCCCCGAATACGCGCATTTCCATCTGACGATGCCAAGCGAATCCATGAGGCGCGTCGGCCAATCCATCGCCGCGGCTTCTCTCCCCAAACTAAACTGAGGTACTCGCAATGAAAGACCTTCTTCAAAATTTCCAATTGGATGGCGACATTCTCTCCATCGAATCCTATGGCAACGGCCATATCAACAAGACCTTCTTGGTTAAGACGACGAAAGATGCGTACATCTTCCAGTTCGTCAACTTCCATGTCTTCCCTAACGTCGACATGCTGATGAACAACATCTATCTCGTCACGAAACACCTCTCAGACAAAGGATGCCGTACTTTGGATATCGTCAAGACCAAAGATGGCGGGCTCTATCTGAACTGCGGCGAGGATTTCTTCCGTGGCTATAAGTTCATCGATAATTCCATCTGCTATGAGAAACTTCCGGATTTGGAGATGGTCAAGGAAGCCGCTAGGGGCTTTGGACAATTCCATAAAGACCTCGCGGATATCGATGTTGCCAATGTCGGAGACGTCATCCCCGATTTCCATAACACCAAGAAACGATTCGAAACCTTCGAGAAAATCGTGGCCGAGAATCCGCGTCACCGCCTCGCGATGTGCCGCCAGGACGTGCAATTCCTCGAGTCCCGTAAAGCGGATTACTCCATGATTGTCGACGCCCTTGAAAAAGGTGAAATCCGCCAATCCATCACCCATAACGATCCGAAGATCAACAACGTCGCTTTCGATAAAGACACCGGTAAAGTTAGTTGCGTGCTCGACCTCGACACCGTCATGACTGGCACCTTCCTCTATGATTTCGGCGATGGCTTACGCTCCCTCTTCACCGGAGATAACGAAGATGCACTCGATCCTTCTAAACTGGTTGCCGACCTTGATATCTACGAAGCTTATCTCGACGGCTATTATTCGATGATGCGAGGGACGATGAACGAAAAGGAAATCGAACTCCTCCCGTATTCCATTCTCATCATCGCCGAAGAACTTGCCTTGCGCTTCCTTGGCGACTTCATCAATGGGGATGTCTATTTCCGCGCCGACTATCCCATGCATAACCTCGTCCGCGCCAGGACCCAAATCGCCTTGGCCAATGACATCCTCGAGAAACTTCCGAAGATGAAAGAAATCACCGCGAAAATCGTGGCAAAATACAACTAAAAATCTAAAATCCCGCCTAAAAGTGGGATTTTTTTGAAAGAATAACAGCATCACTATGGCTACGAAATTACGTGGAATTCGCAATGGACTCATCCGCTATGTCGAGGAAACAATACTCCCTAGCTATGAAGGAGTGGACACCGCCCATGGCCTAGAACATATTCTTACCGTGACGAAAAACGCCCTGAGCATTACGAAGCATTATAATGTGGACCCTGAACTTGTTTATGTCATTGCCAGTTACCATGATATCGGAATCCGTTTTGGGCGCGACGATCATCATTTGACCTCGGGCAAATGGCTTTATGATGACTCTACTCTTCGCAATTTCTTCTCCGAGGAAGAAATTTTGCTGATGAAAGAAGCGGTTGAGGATCATCGCGCAAGCAGCAAACACCCTCCTCGCAGCATCTATGGCGCGATTATCGCCGAAGCGGACCGTGACTTAAGCCCAAATCACGTTATTGAGCGTTGCGCCCAATTTGCCATCGCCCATAATCCTGAAGCCGATCATGAACGTCTTGTTCAGATTTGCTTAAGTCACTTGAAAGAAAAATATGGCGATGGCGGATATCTTAAGCTATACCTATACGCCCCATCAAATGTTGAAGGGCTAAAGACCATACGCGCCCTTTTACGTGAAGACAAGATGGAACCAAAGGTGCAAGAAGCATTAAGAAAATTCGGTCATTGAAGTACATTCAAAGCATTCTTCAAAACATATAAGAAATCAAAAAAGGATGATATTTCCTGCTTTTGCTTAGTCAAAGATCAACTTTGCGTTGAAGTTTGGAGAGGAGAAGTAGTAAGAACCTTGATCCATTCCGTATTTGAGAATTAGTCTCTCGCCCAGCGGGACTTCTTTTTTGAAGGTGACACAGAGCTCTTTTGGATGCTTGGCGCTGATTTCCTCAAGGGACAACAGATCCATCATCAAATCGATGTAGGAAGCATTGTTGAGATGGCCATTGATGTCGCAGAGAGAATAAGTGGCGTTGAAGGAGGCTAATTGGGATAACATAGGCATCGGAATCATCATGAGTGGCGGTAATTGATCCGGACGATCTTCCCCGGCGATAATGATGCCATATTCCCTGGGATCGACTAGCTCACGATCTTTTTCATCGATAAGGCCCCACATGGAGTTGCCTTCGACTAAAACGTTGCCTTCCTTGTCTTTCAGCAGAAGCTGCCTTGGGAAGAAATAGTGGAGCATGCTTCCGGGGTAACATTCGACGTGAATGGTTTCGTCATATACGGGAAGCCGCTGGACTTTTAGACGCAGCGAAAGCACGACCCAAAGCAAACCTTTATCCAAGGTCTTATCTCTGCCCATGCCTAAGAGCTCGGTATGTTTAATACAGCATTGCTGAAAAAGCCTGCAAATCTCGGATAAACGGAACTGACGTTTAAAATCCACGTGTTCCGCGCGCAAGGTCATGTCAAATTCGTAAGTAGCGGGCATGTTACTTTTTGCTGAGTTCTTTTTCGACCGCGTCGACGATGTCGTTGAGGGTCGTCATCTTCTCCCATTTACGCTTGGGGATGGAGATGCCAAAGGCGGACTCAATCTTGCAAACGACATAGATGAACGTCATGGAGTCAAATCCGGCTTCGTTATTGATTCGAGAATCGGGTTTGATGTCGGCATTTTCGAATCCGGGCATGTTGGTTTTAATCAGCGCGATGACTTTATCGGCAATTTCTTCACGGGTCATGGCAAGAATTCTCCTTTAAGCGTCGGCAGCAGGTAACGCTGGACCTTGTTGGAAGCGGTCCGTGGGAGCGGCTCACTGACGACGACGACTTTCGCGATTTTATGGGATAAGGGATAGTGCTGATTGAAAGAATCGATGCGGTTACGGATGTTATGTTGACGCACGATATATAGGGCGATTTTGCCATCTTCGGCTTGGGAAATAGCGAAGTCGCTGTCGATGGGTAAATAGGTCGCGAGCTCGCCTTCGTATTCGGGGATATAGAGCTTGCTGCCGTCATCAAAAACGAGGATCTCTTTTTTCCTGCCGATTAAATAGAGGAAACCATCTTTGATTTGGCCTAAGTCACCGGTATGAAGATAACCGTCGCGCAAGACTTCCGCGGTCGCTTCAGGGGAATCGAAATAGCCTTTCATGATGGTGGTATCGCAATGGACGAGGATTTCGCCATCGCCGGCAATCTTCAACTCGTAATCCGGACAGATGGACATGGCCCTGGGGTCGTCGCCGATGGATAAGGCGATGCCCGAACTTGTTTCGGTTAGCCCATAACCATAGCTCACGCGAATACCGCTATCTTTTAATTCTTTTAAGATGGTGTCGGAACAGCTGCCCGCGCCGATTAAGGCGAGTTTGAGCTCGGGGTTCAATAATTGCTTGGCGACCAAAAAGCCAGCCATTTGGGGAACCAGGGAAGTGACGGTGGGCTTAAAGAAGACAAAATCTGAGAAGATTGTCCTTACTCCGCCGCCAAGCTGCACACTCGCGCCGAAAGATAACGGCCATAGCAAGGCGCAGACAAACCCGAAAACATGGTTTAACGGAAGCAAAGACAAGAACCGATCTTTGCGGGACAAGGGGAGCATGCAGCCGCCGTTATAAGCGGAAGAACATAGCCGCGCCTCGTCCAATACGACGGCCATGGCCATCGAAGTGGTGCCCGAGGTGAAAAACAAGATATCGTTGTCCGCCTCGGCGGAATCCAGGGCCAAACATGGGGATAATTCTTCCACCAACTCATCATCGCCATATAGCTTCGAAACGCCGGTGGCTTCGACTTGCGCGGACAAGGTTTCTAGCGAATCATGTTCGCCTAACATCACCAACCGCCTTTTTCCCGCCAATGCGAAAATGGCGACGATGGTCTCGAGCTTGCTTCCGCAAATCACGCCAACGCAATGCTCTTTTGGAAGCGGGAAAGCATCGATTTTTTCGAGCAGCTGCGCGTAAGTGCAAAACAAAACGCGGCCCTTTTCTTGCCACGAAAAAGCGATGGAACTAGGCTCGGCAGAAGACAAAATGTCGTGAAAGGAGTGGCGACGTATAACCATCTTGCTCATATTAAATGACAAGGACAGGAAAAATTCAATTTAAAACCGCGGATTGCTCATGGATATGCGCATTTACGCAAAAGCCAATCCTATCCTATGGGAAAATCATCTATTTGATTTGCTGTTCGCAGGACTTACAATAATGCCAACAAGCATTCCATAGAATCATCGAAAGGAACTTCAATGGATAAAAATATTCGAATTGCCATCATTGGTGGTGGCCCCGCTGGCCTTGGCGCCGGTATGTACCTGGAGAAGAAAGGGTACGAGAACTATGTCATTTTCGAAAAGACTGACCACGTCGGCGGAAAATGCCACTCGCCCACCCACAATGGCAAACGTTACGAAATGGGCGCGATCATGGGCGTCCCTTCTTATTATGCCGTCCACGATATGGAAGTTTTCGGCGGCGTGACCCACGATGGCCCTAGACTACATCGCACCTACCGCCTCCCCAACGGCAAACCGGATACCCGTTTCGATAAGAAACTCTTCAATATCCCCCATCTTCTTAAGCTGAAGAAGCAGATCAAGAAGTTCGGTGAAATCCTCGAAACCAAATACAAAGGCTATGACATTTGCGGCCACCGCGGCGTCTCCGAAGGCCGTTATGAAGGCTACGCCGTCTCCGAGGCCCGCGAACCGGTCTCCGGCGTCAACCCCAATTTGAAGGACCTCGCGCTGCCGTTTAAGAAATTCGTCGAAATGAACGGCGTGCCTCTGGTCTCCGAGATCTGGGTCCAGCCGTTTACCTCCTTCGGCTATGGTTATTTCGACGAAATACCAGCCGCCTATGTCCTTAAATATTTGGACTTCCAGACGATGATGAACTTCGTCAACGTCAACCTTTGGACCTGGAAAGATGGCACGCAGAGCATCTACGAAGCCGTCAATAAGAAACTCAAAAACCCCGCAAGGCTCAACTCCGCGATCACTAAGATCGTCCGCGGTGACAAAGTTACCATCACGGTCAATGGCAAAGAAGAAGTCTTCGACAAGCTCATCATCACCGCGCCTTTGCAAGTCGGCACCATCAATAATCCCGTCGCCCAAGGCTTGGACTCCTACCTTGACGTCACCGACGAGGAGCGCGCCCTCTTCTCCAAAATCGACTACGAACGTTACCACACGATGGCCTACATCACCGCGCCGGAAAATTACCCTGAAGCCTCCTTCTATGTCGTCGACAATATGACCCCGGAGACGCTTGGCCACGGCATGGTGTTCTACATGCGCTGGGGCAATGAGCCCGATCAACCGTTGGTCTCCTATGTCCTTCGCAAACATAAGAATCCCGGCGAAACCGTCGAAGCTTATAAGGCCCGCCCCGAGCTCGAGTACGAGGCCACCAAGAACACCGTCTTGGAAGACATCGCCCAACTGGGCATCCCGCCGATCAAGGAAGGTGGCAAGGACAAGATCATCTACGAGTTCCAAGCCTATTATTTCCCGCATGTCTTCTCCGAGGATTACGCCAACGGCTGGTACGAGAAGGTCGAGGCGATGCAAGGTAAGAACAATACCTACTACGCCGGCGAAATCATGTCCTTTGGCGACATGGACGAGACCGTCGAATATTCGCACGACCTCGTTGAACGTTTCTTCTAACTTCAAATTCTTCTGGCAAAGGGGAGGAGTGTTCCGCCCCTTTGCTCTTTATTAGAAAGGACTGCGTTATGGCAGAAAAAAGCAAATATTTTAAGGACCGTTACGACGTCATCGTGATCGGTGGCGCGCTGGCGGGCATGGCCTCTGCGCTGACGTTGGCCAACAAAGGCAAAAGCGTTCTCGTCCTCGAACAGCATAACCTCCCTGGCGGGGTGGCCACGAGCTTCGTCCGCGGCGACGTCGAAATCGAGGGCACCCTCCACGAGATGATGTCCATCGGGCCGAAGGAATGTCCGCTAAAAATCCGCAAATTCTTCGATGAGATGGGCGTCGATATCGAATGGCTCCGCGTCCCCGAGGCCTACCGCTTCGTCGACGGTAAGACCGGGACCGACGTCCTCGTCCATCCAGGCGACCATGGCAACTTCGAGACCCCGGCGAAGGAAATCGCGGATGCCTGTGGGGACCCCGATGGCGCTTTGTATCGTAAAATTCTTGAGTTGTTGCAGCTTTGCAACACGGTCTATAACTCCGTTAACGTGCTTTCCGTCACCCATATGTCCAAGGTGCAGATGTTGCTCAAACATGGCGAATTCGTCAAGACCGCCGGCTATAGCGCCAAAGAGGTCATCGATTCCTTCCACCTCCCCCAGAAAGCGGTGGACATCCTTAGCGCCTATTGGATTTATGTCGGCGACGTCTTGGAGAACCTGCCCTTCACCGTGTGGGCCGTCTTGATGGCGGACTACCTCGGCTATGGCTCCTATGTGCCGAAGAAATTCTCCCACGAGATGTCTTTGAAGATGTGCGAGCGGGCCAGGGCCATGGGCGCACAGGTCGAATTTGGGCAAAGAGTCGACAAAATCCTCGTCAAAAACGGGCACGTCGAAGGCATCCGTTTGGCAAACGGCATCGAAATCGCCGCCCGTTATGTGGTCTGCTCCGCCTACCCGGATAAAGCCTATACGCAGATGGTCGAGCCGCTAAGCGAAGTGCCGCCTGCTGCCTTAAAGTTCGTCAACGCCAAAACCATCGGGGTCACTTGTTTCTCCGTGGTCTTGTTGCTCGACAAGTCTCCCGAGGAACTTGGCATCAAGGACTATTCCACCTTCTATGCCGCCAAAGGCATGGACATGAAGGAAATCTGGAAAGAGGCCTCCACCGATGGGCCCTATAACTACATCACGTCCATCTGCACCAACCTCGCTAACCCTGGATGCTCCCCGAAAGGGACCTGCGTTTATTCCATCACCAACTTGCCGCGTCCGGAAGGCTGGTTTAACGTCACCGAGGAAAACTACGATGAGATGCGCCGCAAAAACGCCGAATATTTCATCGATATGGAATCCCAGCGCTTGGGCGTGAATTTGCGTGACCATATCTTGGAAATGGTCATCGAAACGCCAGTCACCATCAGCCATTATACCGGCGCCTACCAAGGCTCGATCTACGGTTACATGCACACCATGGACGACCATATCGTGGCCAGGCTTCAAATGGGCGAGAAGGAAAACTTCATCCAAGGCTTATCCTTCGCCGGCGCCCACCAGATTTCCGGGGATGGCATGGGGCCGGCGGTCACCAATGGCCGCAAAGGCGCCAAGATCATCCTCGACATGATGGAAGAAGACGCCAAGGAGGGCAGATAACATGAAAATCAAAGGTTTCCTAAAAGATGTCGGCGGCGCGGGACGCGTGACCAAGCGCCGGCAAGAAGTCTTCGATAACGCCTCCTCCTCACCTAAGCCCTATGACCCTATCGGGGCAGTGGCGAAGGCGCTTCACCCGGGTTTCCTCCGTTTTAAAGTGGAAGAAGTGCGCGTGGCCTCGCCCACGGCGAAGACCATCCGTTTCGTGGCACCGCATTTCCCCTATTTCATGGCCGGCCAATTCATGACCATCCGCCTCCAAATCGGCGATTCCTTAGTCACGAGACCCTATTCCATTTCCTCCTCGCCATTCCAAACCCGCGGCGAGCATCCTTTCGTGGAGATCACCGTCCGCAAACCCCGCGCCGATGGCTTCGTCGCCGACTATCTTTACGACAATGTCAAAGTCGGGGACGAATTCGAAGGCGAAGTCGGTTTAGGCGAATTCCATTATGATGCCATCCGCGACGCCAAAAACGTCGTCGCTTTGGCTGGCGGATCGGGCATCACGCCATTCCTTTCGATGGCGAGGGAAATCGCCTTTGGCAAGCTCGACATGAACCTGACGATTCTATTTGGCTCGGTCAGCGAAGAGGACATCATCCTCCGCGAAGAGCTGGAGAAGTGCGTCTGCGACAAAGTCAACGTCGTTCACGTCCTTTCGGGCGATAATCCCAACTGGAAAGGCGAAAAAGGTTTCATCAACGCCGAGCTCATCCAAAAATATACCCATGGTGACACGACTTATTTCGTCTGCGGCCCCCAGGCCATGTACGACTTCGTGCGCAAGGAATTGGAAAAGCTCAAAGTGCCAGCTCGGCGCATCCGCTTCGAAGTCTTTGGCACGCCACGGGACATCACCAAAGCCGAAGGATTCCCGCTCGACAAAGCGGATAAGACCTTCGAGTTGACCGTGGTCCAAGGCATCCATGAGACCGTCATCCCAGCCAAAGCCACCGAACCCATCGCCGTCGCGTTAGAACGCTCTGGGCTAAAAGTCCATACGGCGTGCCGCTCTGGCGCGTGTGGATTCTGCCGCGTCTTGGTCCTAGAGGGCGACTTCTTCGTCTGTCCCACGGGCGATGGGAGAAGGGCAGCCGATAAGGATTTTGGCTATGTCCATTCCTGCGCGACCTATCCGTTAAGCAACATCAAAATAAAGCTGAATATCGAATAATACAAGTGCGTCAAAGGCGGGGCGAGAAATCGTTCCGCCTTTTAAAATAAGGGTCTTTTGCGGGGATAATACCGTTTTTTCCTCATTAACGATAATTGATGCTCATCTTTAGCGCTTTTGCAGCGCAACCACTTTTATGATAGTGCCATAAGCAAGAAAGTTAGCGCAACTTGCGGAATCATAAAATTTGGGGGAGAGGGTTGCTTCGGCAACCCTTTTTTGAGACTGCATAAGGGTTTATAATTCCGATATGGCAAAAGAGGGGCAGAAGACTCATCAACGGTGGTTTCTTTTCAGCGTTTTCGGCGCGGTGGTGCTGATGGCTTTGCTGATGACGCTTGCCAGCGCGTTCGGCGTGAAGTATTTCACCTATCCCGATGAAGTCCGCAACGTATTCACGATCATCGCTCTAGTCTTCTCGGCCTCGGTTGTCTTCGTGGAGTTCATCTCCCCGTTTTTCGTCAAATCATCGACCTTCTATACCGCTTTCATCGCCTTGGGGGTACTTTGGATGGCGGTATTTTCGAAGGATGGCTATCTGCTGATCATCAAGCGAATGAACCCTGCTGAGAATTTGGACGAACCCTTGCATTGTGTCTGGACGACCCTCTTCATTCTCGGATATGGCGGGTTCACGCAGGCCATGCTCCTGCATGTGTGCCACGATTTCCCCGTGTCCATGGGGGCGGTGGGCAAGAAAGCGACGCTGTTTTATTCAATCATCGCCTTTGCCGTCGGCATTGGCTTGACCTTCCTCCATCTTTCCTCCGTCGCCATTTTGTTCTTCGTCGTCCTTACCTTATTTTGGATGCTGACGTTTAATTACGCGATCATACGGGCGAATCGTTGGAATGCCATTTACACGCTCACTTATCTTCTTTCCATCTTCATTTCCGCCGCGGCCATGGTCGACACCATTAGCTTCGACACCAGGGGCCGCATCAATGGCTCATTGTTGACGAGCGTCTACATCATCATGGCCTGTTTGGCATTTTTCGGCGTGTACTTGATTTTCTCCATCGTGTCCGCCCGAAACAGCGTGACAAAGAAACCTACAAGCAACGCCTCCATGTGATGCAGTCTAGCGTCCTCAGAAATCAGATTTCCTCGCATTTCTTCTTCAACACCCTCAATGTCATCAAAGCCAGCTACCACGAATCGACGGAGCTTGGGGACCGCGCGTTGGACTTATTGTCGCAATATTACCGTTCGACTACGGAAGCGGGGGATACTTATTTGGTCCCGCTGACAAAAGAAATCGGTTTGATCACCTCCTATTTGGAACTTTATAACTTGCGCGCGGAAAAGCCATTCCGGATTCTCTTCAACATCGAGGAATATGAATACCAAGTACCGTATTTCTCGTTGCAGCCATTGCTTGAAAACGCCATTCGCTATAGCGGCGTCAATGAGATGGAGGAAGGCTATATCCAAATCGACTCCACCAAGGAAGGCGACCATTACGTGCTGGTGTTCAAAGATAACGGCAAAGGCTTCAATCCGAGCGAAATCAAGTCGCGATCAGTGGGCTTACGCAACGTCGAAAGCCGCTTGCGTCTTTTGCTTGGGGCGAGCATGAAAATCGATTCCAAAGTCGGCGAAGGAACGAAAATCACCCTTCTGATTCCCGTCGATCAGGAACATCATGGGGGAAATGTGGCATGAATATTATCGTCGTCGATGATGAAACCGCCGCCTTACATTTGTATTTAGAGGAATTCTTGCAGGAAGGCGGGACGCTGACGTATCGTTTTTTCCATGACGATGAGGGACAGATTCTTTCCTTCGCCAAGAATAATGAAATCGACGGGGCGTTTTTGGATATCCGCATGCCACGGATCGATGGCTTTACGTTGGCGGAGAAACTCATCCGCTTGCAGCCCAAAATCAAAATCGTCTTCGTGACGGGCTTTAACTTGACGTTAGAAGACCTAAGCCCCACCTTACAGGCTAATGTCCTCGGCGTGGCCTATAAGCCCATCAAACGCATGGTGCTAGACCAATATTTGGAGTTGATGATGCATGGAAAAAACGTCCTCACGGTGCAGATGTTCGGCTCCTTTGATTGCTTTATCCACGGACGCCTGGTCCATTTTTCCAGCAGCAAATCGAAAGAACTCTTCGCCTTCTTGCTAGCCAATAACGGTAAATCCGTGACCATGGAGCAAGCCATCACCGCTCTATGGCCCGATAAAGACGTCGACAAGGCCAAAATCCTATACCGTGACGCGGTGTGGCGGCTTCGTTCCACCTTGACGGAGATCAATTGCCCCTGCGTCGGCTTCGCCCGTGCGTTATTGACTTTGGATAAGACCAATATCCAATGCGATTACTATGATTTCCTGTCGGGGAAGGATATCTATTCCGGTGAATTCCTGACTTCCTATGAATGGTCGCTTCCCTATGAAGGGGAAATCGAATATATCCTCGCCCAAAGGCATTAAGAAAAGCCGCCCCAAGAGCATGGGACGGCCGGGAATTATGAACTTACATTAAGCTGCGATAGAGCTTGATGACGGTTTCTTTGTCGATGGGGGCGGGGTTGCCGGGCATGCAGGCATCGGCCATGGCGCAGTCGGCGAGGTAATCGAGGTCTTCTTCTTTCAGAATGCCTTTGAGGTTCTCGGGGATGCCGACATCCTTGGAGAGGGTGCTGACGGCGTCAATCGCGGCGGCGCGATATTCGTCCTGGCTCATTTTCTCATAGCCTTCGACGCCCATGACGCGGCAGATTTCGCGGTACTTTTCGCCAGAGTAGGGGGCGTTGTACTTCATGCCTAAGGGAAGGATGATCGAGCAGGCGACGCCATGCGGGGTGTCATAGAATGCGGAGAGGGGGTGGGCCATCGCGTGGACCATGCCTAAGCCGACGTTGGAGAAGCCCATGCCGGCGACATATTGGCCAAGAGCCATTTCCTCTTTGCCTTTCTTTTCGCCCGCATAGGCGCTGCGAAGGTTATGGGAGATGATGCGGATGGCTTCGAGGTGGAACATATCGGAGAGTTCCCAAGCGCCACCGGTGATCAGACCCTCGATCGCGTGGGTGAGGGCATCCATGCCGGTGGCCGCGGTGAGGGACTTCGGCATGGACATCATCATGGTCGGGTCGACGACGGCGATATCGGGGAGGTCGTGGACGTCGACACAGACGAATTTGCGTTTCTTTTCTTCGTCGGTGATGACGTAGTTGATGGTGACTTCAGCCGCGGTGCCGGCAGTGGTGGCGACGGCGATGGTGAAGGTCGCGTGGTTCTTCGTCGGGGCGACGCCTTCTAAGCTACGGACATCAGCGAATTCAGGATTTTCGACGATGATGCCGATGGCTTTGGCGGTATCCATGGAGGAACCGCCGCCGATGGCGAGGATGGAATCCGCGCCGGAAGCTTTGAAAGCGGCGACGCCGTCGGTGACATTCTTGATGGTGGGGTTAGGCTTGACTTCATCATAGATTTCATAAGGGAAGCCGGCTTTATCGAGAAGGTCGGTGACGTTTTTCACGACGCCGAACTTGACGAGGGACTTATCCGTGACGATAAGAGCTTTCTTTTTAGAGTGGGCGAGCAATTCGGGAACGATGTTTTCAATCGCGCCGAAGCCATGGTAAGAGGTGGGGTTGAGGCAGAAACGATTTGCCATATTTTTCTCCTTGTTTGGTATGGAATAATTTTAATTCTTAGCGGTTTCCTTCCGCTAGCGAAAAGGGCCATTCCGCGAATGTTGTTCATTTGTGATTAAACGCGCAGGCCAGCAATCATCTAGGCATTTCCGAAATCGTTTTATCAAGAAAATCAAAATCAACAGTTTATGTTGACGGTGACGATTCAAAGAATCAGATTAATGCTCAAATTAGCGGATTTGCTGGAAAAATAGGCCATTCTGCGCAAATATCTACATAAAACTCCAATGAAAACCGAAGAAATCGAGATAAATCAAAGGTTATATTTGGCGTTGCTATCGCATTTTCATTGACAGAAAAGACATATCTATATGATTTTGGGCACCTCCATCGATTTCAGGCCGAGAATCCGATAAAATATTGCCGTTATGGCAGAGACCCGCGTTTACTTCGTTATCGATGCCCGCAGTTTCTATGCCTCAGTGGAGGCGGCGGACCGCGGTTTGGACCCTTCAGGGGTGGATTTGGTCGTCGCCGACGCCTCACGGACAGAGAAGACGATTTGTTTGGCGGTCAGTCCCAGTCTTAAAGCCAAAGGGGTGAAGAACCGCTGCCGGCTTTTCGATGTCCCTAAAGATCCGAATATCGTCATCGCCAAACCCAGGATGAAACGCTATATCGAAATCGCTGCCGGCATCTACGGGATCTATCTCAAATACATCTCCAAAGACGACATTCATGTGTATTCCATCGATGAATCCATTTTGGATGTCACCACATATCTGAAACTCTATAACATCCGCGCCAAGGACTTCGCCCTGAAACTTATGGACGAAATCAAGCAAACCTATGGAATCCCAACGACCGCCGGCATCGGTACGAATATGTATTTGGCCAAAGTGGCTTCTGGGTTGATGGCAAAGCATGACCCCCAAGGGGTGGGTTGGCTCAACGAAGAGAAATTCCTCAAGGTTTGTTCCAACCATCGTCCGATCACGGATTTCTGGATGACCTCCGTCGGCACCGCGACCCGGCTAGCCAAGCTCGGCATTTATGATATGGAAGGGATCCGTAAAGCCGACGAAAACGTCCTTTACAAAGAATTTGGCATCAACGCCGAACTGTTAATTGATCACGCCTATGGCAGAGAGCCGACGCGAATGATCGACATCAAACTCTATAAAAGTCAGAGCAGGGGTGTGACCACCAATCAGATTCTCCCTTGTGCCTATTCTTTTTCTGACGCCAAGGTGATTTTGAAGGAAATGATTGAATCCGCCTGCTTGGATTTAGCGCGCAAAGGCTATGTCTCTTCGCGCTTAGGCGTGGCGATTTCCTATGATGGCCATTATGGCAGGCAACGTAAGCCCGACGTCCATTATTATGTCGATATTTCCGGCAAAGGGAATTTGGCTAACCTATTCATGCCGATCGCCCTCGAGCAATACGAAAAGCGAACGGACCGAAAACTGGGCATCAAAGCTATCGCGGTTGGCTTCTCCGATGTGAGGGAAGAAGCGGCGGAGTCCTTCAGCCTATTCGATGATACGGATGAAATCACAAAACAAAAGAATCTTCGCGACTCCTTGCTTTTGATTGAAGAAAAGTTCGGGAAAAACGCTGTCTTAAAAGGCGTGGATTTTACCAAAAACGCGACCCGCCGTGAACGCAATATGATGATCGGCGGCCATATGGGAGGCGATGAATGATGCGCGAGAAAATGCCCTTATCCCAACGGGCCAAGATCTTTTTGCCTTTTGAAGCAGTCCGTGGCCTCCGCCAGGCGCTGAAAGCCAAGGAATTTGAAGTCGAGGCCGTGTCCAAAGGAAAGCTTTCCGAAGACGAGGCTCGCGGCATTTCGTCGCTATTGTCTTCCTTAGAAGGTGGGGAAGTCCTCGAAGCCAAATATTTCCAAGACGGGCACTATTACTTCGCGGAAGGGAAAGGCAAGCTTCTTTATGACGATGGCATCCTCATCGTGGGCGAATTGAAGATCGCCTTGAAGGACCTTTTCGGGCTACGCATTTTATCGCGGTAAAAATCCCTAGACCCCTTGAAAACAGGTGCCTCGGCCTATAGAATAATGAAGCAGCGAAAGCTGTATACCAACGTCACCGAGTAAATGAACTTAAGCGTCCTGTAAGGGCGTCGCCGTTGGGGCCGCGCAAGCGGTTTTTTTCTTATTTAGCGGGCTTTTGCGAAGAAATTTGACCTACTCCACTAGTAATTACGATGTCCACCCGATAAAATATGTGGTAGGGAATCCAGAGAAGAATTGAGCAGGTTTTCTTATGGATTTGTATGTGTATTCCGATGAGTCGGGCGTGTTTGATCAAGCGAATCAAAATCATTTTGTCTTCGGTGGCGTGATCTTCCTTTCAAGCCGCGAGAAAGAACTCGCGTGCCGGCGTTACCAAAGCGTGGAGGAAAACATCCGCATGCGCCGCCCCGAGTTCCGCGATGGCCAGGAAATCAAAGCCAGCAACGTCGGACGGAAGGAGAAGGGCTCCATCTACCGTTCGATGAACCCCTGGCTGAAATTTGGCGTGGTCATGCATCTAAAGCGTCTCAACCCATGCATCTTTTCCAATAAAAGAAGCAAGCAACGTTACATGGACTATGCCTATAAAATCGGTTTGAAGTACGCGCTGGCCGAACTCATCCGAAAGAAAACCATAGACCCTAAAAACGTTCGCCAGATCCACGTGTATTGTGATGAACATTCCACCGCGACAAACGGGTTATACGAGATGCGCGAGGCGTTGCTGTCGGAGTTCAAATACGGCACATTCAACTACACTTACGATTGTTTTTTCGAGCCGCTTTTCCCTAACGTCATTAATGTCGAAGTGGATTTCTGCTCCTCCGCCTCGACGACGTTGGTGCGCCCCGCGGATATCGTCGCCAACCATATCTATAACGCGGTAAGGCGCGGCGATAACGCGAATGAGCAAGGTCGAAATCTCTACGTCAAATACCTTCCATGAAGGGCGCGAATTTCTTTAAGACGGCGCGGTTGATTTTATGTTTTTCCTTGGCGGAGTCGACGATTTCCCATGTAGGGCAGTCGCTCCGACGCTTGGCGATGGCGGCGGTCAGGCCGGATTTGACCGTCCACGTGACGATGGCCCCGCCTTTTTTGCGGTAGCGGCGGAATCTCGGGAACAGGGAATAGTGGACCTCAACATCAAGGAAATCGAATTCCTCATAGATGGGGAGGTATTGCTTTTTCATGGCTTCAGTGCCGATGAGGAAGCCCAAAGGCAAACTCGTCCCGACGGCTTTTGCCGCGCGCAAGACCTCGGGGAAGAAGGAAATGATGAGGCAATCCGCCGCGTTGGGGAGGGCATTGATCTGTGGGATGGCGAGGGAAGCCACCTGCTTTTCGTTGCCTCCATGAGATTTGAGTTCCAAAACCATGGGCACTTGTCCGTTATTCAGGGCAAAGACCTCGCATAATTCAGGGATGGGGGAACCATCAGGCAGATGATAATCTTCGCGGATTTGCCCAAACGTCAATTCCTCGATGATGCCGTTTTTCCCGGTCATGCGCAGCAAATCGCTATCGTGGCACACCACGAGACGGTCGTCTTTGGTGGCGTGGATGTCGCATTCGAAAGGAATCATATGCTCGATGGCTTGGACGAATGCGGCAAGCGAGTTTTCGGGGCGGGAAAGGTCGTGGAGCCCGCGGTGGGCGACGCCGGTGGTGATTTGGCGTAAGCGTGAAGATAATCCGAGTTTCATATCTTCAATGATAGACCTGCGCCGAAGCAGATTCACGGAAAAAACAAATTCGTTCACTTTAGTGACCATCTTTTGATTCCGGGTGCATAATAGTGCACATGAACAACGACTTACTCACGAAAATCAAAAGCATCCTCAGCCAAAGCAAACGCGTGGTGTTCCTCGGCGGGGCTGGCGTCAGCGTCGCCTCGGGCATCCCGGATTTCCGTTCGCCCAATGGCCTCTATAGCCAAAAAAGGGCGGACGGCAGAAGCTATGAGGAATTGCTTTCCCATGGCTATTTCTTCGAAGATCCCAAAGGTTTTATGATTTCTATTGGCATAGCATGGTCGCGCCTAAGGCCAAACCCAACAAGGCCCATTTGGCCCTTGCCCGTTATGAAAAGGACCACGATTTGGCCATTTTGACCCAAAATATCGATGGCCTCCATCAACTCGCCGGCAGCAAGAGGGTCTATGAAATCCATGGCTCCGTGCAGCATTACCACTGCGTGCGCTGCCATCATCCGATGGAACTTCAGGAGCTTCCTCACGAAGGGGTTCCCATGTGCCCCAAATGCGGGGCGGTGATGAAGCCCGATGTCGTTTTATATGGCGAAGGGCTGCCGGAAAAAGACCTTTATGAAGGAATTGAAGCGGTGGGGCGCGCCGATGTCATGATCGTCGGCGGGACGAGCCTTCGCGTCTATCCTTTCGCCGCCATCCCCGAATATTTCCGTGGCCGTTATTCGTTGCTCATCAACGCCGAACCCACGCCGATGGACGCCAATTTCGATGACGTGATCCGCGAGGATATCGGCGACACCTTGGAGGCGATTCTCTCATGAAGGCCTTCTTCCGCCATTGGGGGTTGGTCAACCGGCACCGTTACCACGTGTGGGTGAATGGCATCCACTGCGGCATCGGCTGGCATTGCTTTTTCCATGACCTCAGCAAATTCCATCCCACGGAATTCCTCACCTCGGTGCGTCATTACCATGGCATGCACTCACCCGTGTACGAAGAACGCCTGAAAAACGACTATTTCTCGTTTATCTGCCAGCACCATTCCAAGCGGAACAAACACCACTGGGAATACTGGACCGACTTCTTCCAAGGCCACCTCATCGCCATGTCGATGCCCTGGATCTATGCCACCGAGTATGTCTGCGACATGCTTTCCGCCTCCTATTGCTATGACCCCAAAGGGTTCACTCCCGAGAAGACGCTGAACTACTTTTTGGCGCGCTGCGACCATTATTACATCTCCAGCGGCACCAAGGAGTACATCACTTGGTGTTTGACGCGTTACCGCGACATGGGCTTTGCCGGACTAAAGAAAAAAGACACCAAAAAAGCTTATGCGGAAATCGCCTCGCGCCATCCCCGCGTCGAAATCTTCTCCGCCCTCGCGCCCGTTGGCACGTTGCCTCCGCGCGTTGAGGAGTTTATAATGCCGAAGTCTCAGCGAGAAAAAGAATCATGAAAAGAACGTATGTCATCGGTTGTGGAAAGCTCGGATCGAGCATCGCCAACGAACTCTCCCGCCGCGAATTGGATGTCATCATCATCGATAACGACGAATCCTCGTTCGCTTTGCTTAGCGACGATTTCTCCGGCGTCCCCAAGGTCGCCGACGCCACCGATCTTGACGCCTTAGCCAACATCGGCGTGGAAAACGCGGGCGAAGTCTATATCACCACGGGAAACGACAATCTTTCCCTGTTTTTGGCCCACGCCTGCGCCATTATCTTCAAAATCCCTTATGTCTATGTGCGTTTCGATGACCCGACCTTAGGCATTCTCGTCCAAGGCCAAAGCAACATCAAAGCCGTCTATCCCTTCCAACTTACCAGGGACCGACTGAGCCTACTTCGATCCGGGAGCGAACAGCAATGAAGATCGTCATCGCCGGCGGCGATTCCAAAGCCGAATACATCATCAAGTCCTATAAGTCGAGGAAGAACCAACTCGTCGTCATCAACCCGAATAAGGCCGTCGTGGAGCGTTTGCGCACCGCCTGCCAAATCAAGGTTTTCCATGGCGCCCCTTGGAGCCGCCTCGCCTTTGAGCAAGCCAACGCCTTCGACGCGGACATCTTCATCGCCTTGTGCGAGGAGGATACCGATAACTACGCGGCTTGCTTGATGGCCAAGCGCATGTTCAACGCGAAGAAGACCATCTGCGTCGTCGATAACCCAAGCAACGTCGAATACTTCAAGCAACTCGGCCTCGACGCGGTCATCTCCTCCACGTACCTATTGGCCCAAAACATCATGTCGGAATCCTCGATGGAAACCTTGACCAAGACCCTTTCCCTCGACGATAACCGCGTGACCGTCATCGAGAAGGTCATCCTTTCCAAATACGCGATCTGCAACAAAGCCATTAAGGACATCCGCTTCCCCAAATACGCCTCGATCGCCGCGATTTACCGCAATTACCAAATCATCATCCCCAACGGCTTGATCGTCATCCAGCCTAAGGATACCTTGCTCATGGTCACGACGCCCAACAATAGCCGCAACCTCCTCAAATACGTGGAGACGGAGC
Organism: Bacilli bacterium; assembly: GCA_017626815.1. GTDB lineage: Bacteria > Bacillota_I > Bacilli_A > RFN20 > CAG-826 > Alloenteromonas. Next base: position 33,402 of record JAGAHY010000033.1, read on the forward strand.
GCGCAAGCATTTTGCCTGTTGGCGGACTTGCCGGCGTCAAAGCCAAAGAAACCAGTTCGAGCGAAAAGAAAGCCGCGCCCGCGGAAGAAAAAACGGTGGAAAAGAAGGCCGAAACGGCGAAAACCACCGTCAAAACCCCAACCAAAAAGAAAAACTAACCTTAAGGAGCCTACATGAAGAAGATTTATGAAGGGAAGGAAGTCGGTGGCTTCCGTCTCGTATTCGGATATCTTGGCATGTTCATGGTGCTGATCGGTGCGATCTCCGCCATTCCTTTAATCATCGTCGCCTTCTATCACGAAGAAGTGGAGGCCCTCGGCATCTTCGGCGGCGTCGTGGGCTTTAACATCGTCGTCGGCCTGGCGTTGCATTTCGCGTTTATATTCCACCGCAAGAGGGCTCGCTTCCAACGCCACCAGGAATCGTTATTGCTGATATTGACTTGGCTTATGGCCGTCTTATCCGGCGCGGCCCCATTTTTCATCGCATCTTTAATGGGCAAGATGAATATGTCCTTTACGGCCGCTTTCTTCGAATCGGCCTCCGGCTATTCGACGACCGGATTGACCGTCTTTAGCGATTTCATCGACGTGAAAGATGCCTTTTGCCCGCACGTGTTTACGTTTCACCGCGCGCTGACCAACTTCATCGGCGGCGCCGGATTGGTATTGCTATTAGCTTCCATGCTGGGCACCCATGGTGGCGGCATGTCCCTCTATGTTTCCGAAGGGCACTCGGACCGCCTGTTACCCAACATCGCCAAGTCCGCGAAGCTCATCTTCGGCATCTACGTCTTTTATACCGTCATCGGCGCGATTGCCTTGATGATGGCGGGGCTGCCTGCTTTTGACGCGACCTGCCATTCGATGTCCGCCCTTTCCGGCGGCGGCTTTAGCCCGCGGGCGAGCAACGTGGCTGCCTACCGTCCCCTCGACGGCCAGGTCCTCGATGGGGGATTCTTCCCCGTGAATTCGTTGGCGGTGGAAATCATCATCTGCGCCTTGGTCTGCTTATCGGCCATTTCCTTCTTGTTGCATACTTTCTTGCTGCGCGGGAAGATCCGTAACTTCATCCTCGACGACGAGACGATTTACATCATGTTCGCGGGAACGATTTTCCTCGCGATCATCTTCTTCGGCGCGATTTTGGCCACGAGAAGCTACAATCCGGGCAACTGGTTCGTGGATAGTGGCGAAATCTTCCGCCAGTCGATCTTCTATTCCATTGGCGCGGTGACCAATAGCGGCTTTGCCTCGACCACCGCCGACGCCTCCATCTTCAAATACCATATTATCGAAGCCGCAGGGACGGGCTCCATCTACATGGGCCATACCGTGACCACCGTGTTGATCATCTTGATGCTCATCGGCGGCGGCACCGGATCCACGGCCGGCGGCATCAAGCAGTACCGCATCGCGGTGGCTTGCCGGAGTCTTTGGTATTCCATCCGTTATCGTTTCGCCTCCATCCACCAACATTACCCGAAGCTGACGTACCGCCATGGTGAGCTTCGCGAGTTAAGCGACTCGGATATCTTTGAGGCGTTCCATTATATTTTCTTGTTCCTGGCCTTATATTTGGGGCTTACGTTGGTGCTGATGTTCATCGACCCGATTCATTACACCTTCGAAACCGCGGCCTTCGATATGGCCAGCGCCATGTCCAACACCGGCCTATCTTGGGTCATTGGGGTCGACTATATGGCCATCGAAGGTCCCGCCAGCCATGTCGTCATGTGGACTCTATCCGCCGGCATGCTCTTGGGCCGTCTTGAAATCTTCCCCGCGGTCTATGCCGTTTCCAGCGTCGGGGAGGAGATTCGTTACCATCACGACATGCGCAAGCGCGCCAAGCGCCAGGCTGCGTCCTTAAAAATGATGGAGGAGGAATAATATGCTTATCGATGAAATCAAAAAAGCCAACATTCAGGCCATGAAGGATCATGATGCGGATGCCCGCGCCGCCTATTCGATGGTCGTGAGCCGTTATCAGGCTCTGCTGACCTCGGGGAAAGGGGTCACGCCGACGGACAAAGATGTCGTCGCCATCTTGATCAAGTTCTCCAAAGAACTCGAGGAGGAGAAGCAAGGCTACGTAGCGGCGGGTAGAACTGAGGCCGCGGAAAGCCTAACGCGGCAAATCGAAGCCATCGCGAAATACCTGCCGAAATTATTAAGCGAAGAGGAAATCAAGGCCATCATCATGGGCTTGGAGGATAGATCTATCCCCGCGGTCATGAAGCATTTCAAAGCCAATTATGATGGCAAGGCGGATATGGGCCTCGTTTCCAAAATCGCGCGTTCTGTTAAATAAATAACCGCAAAAAGCAGTAGAAGGGGAGGGTAAATCGCACTTTCCCCTTTTCTTCTTGTGGCCATTGGCCTATAATCATGCTCGTTCGCGAGGTCATCTATATAGAGATGGCTTCCATGAACCTCTAGGGGTGTGGTTCAATGGCAGAACAGAGGTCTCCAAAACCTTTGATGAGGGTTCGATTCCTTCCACCCCTGCCA
>JAGAHY010000034.1 GCA_017626815.1 Bacilli bacterium
ACAATCTGGAAAATATAGAAATACTCATTCAGGAAGGCGATCACTAAGGCGATGGCCGCCACTTGAAAAATGAGCAATAAGGCGGAAAGGCCCCATTTTGAGAAAATGATGCGTAGAAGCTTCATGTTCGGTTCTCCTCGTCACCGCATAGAAGCGGCTATTTTTTAATGGTCACATTGTATACGGGCGCGACTTTTCTTGCTACTGTTTCCTGCACGCGCCGCGCGAAAAAACTGATAGGCAGCGATTCAATCCCCGATAAAACTTTTTAATATATCAGCCGCAGAATCCTGATATTTTTATGGATAATTAGATAATTAAGCGATTAAAGAGGGCTCGCCCCAAACCTCATTGACGACGCGGTACTCCGCCGCAAAACGGGGTAAAAACCCACCCAAATTATCATATTCGGCGAAAGTCGCGTAATGGTCATCGGTATAAAGGCAGACGACGTCTTGGCCATGGCCATAGTTATCGACATCAAACCCGGTCTGCAAAAAGACGAGTCTCCCAACACCCCTATTTTCGTTGGCGTACTCCTCTTCTAGAGAGGTATCCAGTTCATGATAAAGCGGCCTATGGGTATCACCATCTAAAGCAAGTGAGCTCATTGTCCTTGATTCCTAAGCATTTCGCAAGGAAAGACCTTAATGGGCGCTTACCGATAAGGGCTTATTCTTTTCCCTTCGCTTCGATAAGGCCACTTTTAGAATCGCCATCGAGCAGAAACAGGTAAGCGCCTCCGAGAGAGGAAACGCCCACCATACTAAATAAGGCGCGTTATCTTGATAAACGAAGATCAAGGCGAAAGGCACTAAGAGGATGACGAGCCGAAGCAAAGAGATCATTAACGGGGTCAGCGCTTTGCGGTAAGCCTGCAGGATACCCTGAACGGCGATGGACACTCCCATAAAGACATAGCCTACGGAAGCGATGCGGATGGAGGTTTGGCAAAGCGAGATGATTTGCTCTTTGCCCTCCCCTACCGAGGCAAAGCCAAATAGTTGGGCAATCGGCCCCGCCAAGGATTCAAAGATGACCGTGATCACGCCAGCGACAATCACGGTATCGACGATGCCCCAAACGATACACTCCCGACAACGTTGCCTATCTCCTAGCCCGACGTTAAAGGAAAGCAAGGAAATGATCGTGTTGCTTAGCCCAAAGCAAGAGAACAAGGTGATTTGGGCCACCTTATAGTAAATGCCATAAGCTCCATTAATCCAATCGCTCTGCGGATGAAGGGAGAACACGCGGATCATCACGAACATGTTGATGGACAATAACGCCTGTATCAGCATCGCCGACCACCCGACTTTGTAAATACCCCCAATGATGCCCCAGTCGGGGATGATGTCCCGTAAAGAATGTTTCACTTCCTTATTGAGGAAATAATGGAAGAGCATCGCGGTTAGTAAAGACACGACCTGCCCGATAACCGTCGCATAAGCCGCCCCCTCGACGCCCATATGGCAAGGGTAGATGAACACGTAATCCAAGACGATATTGGTCAATGCGCCGAAAACCTGCGCCAATGTGGAATGAAGGGTCTTGCCCGTCGCTTGCAAAAAACGCTCAAAGATATTAAATCCAATCGCCCCGAAGGATAAGGTTGTCACGATGCCTAGATACGAAGAGCCTAAGGAAACAATCTCGGGGTCACTGGACTGGATGGATAAAAACCATCTTGAGGCGAAAAGGCCGAATAACAAGAATGCCAAATACAAAGCTAGGCCGAGGAAGATGCCATTGCCTAAAGTCAAGGCGATCTTCTTTTGGTCTTTCTCCCCTAAGGCGCGGGAAAGCATGGCGTTAATGCCAATTCCTGTGCCCACCCCTACGGCGATCATGAAAATCTGCACGGGAAAGACATAAGTCAAAGCGAGATTGGCTTTTACCCCAGCCTCTCCCATATTGATGACAAACACCGTGTCCACGACGTTATACAAAGCCTGAAGGACCATGGAGAAAACCATGGGTAGCCCCATCGACCAAAGAAGCCTCCGAATCGGCTTCACCGCCATTTTGTTATCCTGCATATAAAAAACCTCCATCACGCAGTCTGACTGGACTTACGTTATCGGAGGATAACTACGCATCAGCGGGTAGAATCTTAGTAACTTTTCCTCGGATTTTCATATGGAAATTTCACATCGGGGTAGATTCAGGCTCGGATTTGAGGTGAAAAAACGATGAATCATTCCTTATCCGTGGAACAATTCTCAGATTATCTTCGTCCTTATCGAACGTAATTACATAGAACGATACTTTCTTGTATGTTTTTCTGGACTCGTTTTGGATTTAAATATCGGCAGCGACCTAATCCAGACGATGCCGATGATTTTCATTCTATAGTGCTATCTTAAATCGACCACGAGTTGGAATAAGACTCCACCTGCTGTTCCACGAGTTTATCGAGAGTAACGGAAGAAAGATATTCCTCAAGCCAACGGTCCGCTTTGGCGAAAGCCTCATCAATGGGGGAAGAGCCACTGCCAACGGGTGCGAATATAGACTCACTTAACGATAAGATATCAAATAAAGATATTTCATTCGGGGCCTTGGCTAAACGGTAGCCACCCTGGTTTCCGCCTTTGCCAAGCAGTAAACCGGAATTCTTATAAAAAGGGACGATCTGCTCCAAGAACTTCTTGGAAACTTCTTTTCGCTTTGCGACATCGATCAGGGAGATAAAGCCTTCTTCATAATGCTCCCCTAGGTCGATGAAGAGTTTGATGGCGGTGATTCCCTTAGATGATATTTTCATGATGCAACCTCGTTGACGTAACTATATCACAATGGTACAATCTTGTAAACCTACCAAACTGATAGGTTTAGTAATTTGGAGAATATCACCATGAAAATTTACGATACGATCACCGACACCGTCGGCCATACTCCGTTAGTCGAATTAAAGCGCATCGAAGCCAAATATGGATTCGAGGCCAAACTTGTCGCCAAAGTCGAATCCTTCAACCCCGTGGGCAGCGTCAAAGACCGCATTGCCAAAGCCATGATCGAAGACGCCGAGGAAAAAGGCCTGATCAATAAGGATACCGTCATCGTCGAACCCACCAGTGGCAACACGGGCATCGGTTTATCGATGGTCGCCGCCTCGAAAGGACTTCGCATCATCTTGACGATGCCCGAGACCATGTCCGTCGAACGCCGCAATTTGCTCAAAGCCTATGGGGCGGAGCTCGTCCTCACCGAGGGTTCCAAAGGCATGAAAGGCGCCATCGCCAAAGCTGAGGAGCTCGCGAAAGAGATCCCTAACTCCTTCATTCCTTCGCAGTTCACCAACCAAGCCAATCCCAGGATCCACTACCGCACCACCGGACCCGAAATCTATGAAGATAGCGATGGTTCCGTCGATATCTTCGTCGCTGGCGTCGGCACGGGTGGCACCCTCTCGGGCACAGGCAAATACCTCAAGGAGAAAAAACCAAGCGTCAAAGTCGTCGCCGTCGAGCCCGAGACTTCCCCCGTCTTATCCAAAGGCACCCCTGGCCCCCACAAGATTCAAGGCATTGGAGCGGGCTTCGTCCCAGAAACCTTAGACACCTCCATCTATGATGAGATCTTGCCCATTTCCAACGAAGAAGCGTTTGAAAAGGGACGCGAATCCGCGCGGACTGAAGGCATACTGATCGGTATCTCTTCCGGAGCCGCGCTAGCCGCCGCGATCCAGTTAGCCAAGCGCGAGGAAAACAAAGGCAAGACCATCGTCGTCCTCTTCCCCGACACAGGCGAGCGTTATCTATCCACCGCCATGTTCGCGGACTAATTCAACCGAATCAACTCAAGGCCATCCTCTCAATCAGGAGGCCTTTTTTGATAAAGAAAGCGAGGCCAAGAGAACCTCTCGCGTCCCGCTTTGTTATTTTTATGTGCCGTAAGGTTACTTATTCCACTTCCGCGAAATCGAAGACTTTCCGCTTCGCGCCTAATTCGAAATGGAGTTTGGCGATACCTAAGTCCACCGCGTTAAAGTGTTTGCCGTTGCTGCTTGCTTGCACGCGGCCATCATCTAGGTAACGGAAGAGCCACTTCTTCTGGTTCACCGCGCTTGGCGCGAGCATAACGGCCTTCATGCCCGCGATAAACCAATCGGGAACATTCTCTCCTTGGTAATAAGATTCGATGGGTTTGCTTTTGGAGGGGCTGCCCTGCGTTTTGCCCACGCCTAATGCGGCCACGCAGACGAGTTTGGTATCTTGTTCCTCCGCGACGTCTTTCTTCCGATACGTCCCGCCTACCCAGCAGGTATTAAGACCAAGTTGTTGGGCCTTAAGGATAAC
>JAGAHY010000004.1 GCA_017626815.1 Bacilli bacterium
CAATCATGGTGAGCAATACGTTGGCCATGTCTAAGCCGCCTAAGAACCACTTAATTAGACTTAGCGAGAGGAAGAAAAAGCCCATTGCCACGATGGCGGTGAGAAACAATAAATAGACGTGCGGCAGGCGCGCGACGAGGAGGATGCCATAGCAAACGCCGGTCATCACTGCGGGGATGAGATAGAAAACGGTGTTATGGATATCCCAAAACGTGACCGCGAGGCTAATTCCTAATACGGATAAGATATATAAAGGAACATAGCGGGTCCTGCAGAAAAGGCAAACGGCAGCTGATGTTAACGGGGCAAGCAGCATGATGAAGATTCCCGAGAAGGGGAGCCATGTGGCAATCAGGCTGATCAGCGCGTTAAAGCCGACCATCATCGCGATGAAGGTGATGTTTTCGACTGGCCTTTGCTTGCGAGTGAAGAAACCCATGTCCATATTATGCAACCTTCGACGGGAGTTTTGGACAGGGTACAAACTTTTTCGCGTAGCCTATCCAAATGTTCTTTTACTCTTAGTAAAATATTCGGGCTATGGGAACTGATTACGCTTCACTATTAAACGACACCCAACTCAAGGCTGTCACGACTACTTCGCAGTACGTCCGCATCATTGCGGGCGCTGGCTCGGGAAAGACCCGTGTTTTAACGTACCGAATTGCCTACCTAATGGAAATGATGCACGCCGATCCTCATGGGATTTTGGCCGTCACTTTCACCAACAAGGCGGCTCAGGAGATGAAAGAAAGGGTGGCACGAATCATCGGGGAAAGCGCGCGCTTTTTAAGCGTCTCGACATTCCACTCGTTCTGCGCGAAGTTTCTGCGCATGGAAGCCCACAATATCCAATATCCGGCCTCTTTTACCATCTTTGATGAAGACGATGTCGAAAAACTGATCAAGAACATTGTCGTGGATATGGGCTATAAAAAGTCCGACCCGATCTTAAAAGCGGCTATCCATTATATTGATGCCAAAAAGACTCGGGGCATTTATCCCGAGGATATTTCGATCACCCATGAGTCGTTCCAAGACGAGAAGGTGTGCCTAGAAATCTATACGAAATACGAAGACGCCAAGCATGCGATGCTAGCTTTTGACTTCGATGATTTGATTCTCGTCACGTTAAACATCTTGGAGAATTTCCCCGCGGTCCGTTACAAGTACCAGTGCCGATACAAACATGTCCTTATTGATGAATATCAGGATACCAATGACGTCCAATACCGTCTGATCAAATTGCTGATTTCACCGGAAACGAATCTATATGTCGTCGGCGACCCAGACCAGACCATCTACACGTGGCGTGGGGCGAATCAAGGAATCATCTTAAATTTCCCTATTGATTTTGAACCCTGCGAAGACATTGTCTTAGCGCGTAACTACCGTTCGACGAAAACCATCTTGGACGCCGCCAACAGGCTTATCGCGCACAATACCAAGCGTGTCAAAAAAGACCTGTTTACCGAATCGGAAGCGGGCGATAAAGTCGTGGCAAAGCGCTTCGAATCGGCTGAAGAAGAAGCCCATTACGTCGTCAACGAGATTGTGGAACTCGCTGGATCCAAGTGGCCGGTGGACTACACGAACATTGCCGTACTTTACCGTTCCTCATACCTAACCCGTCCATTCGAAGCGGAATTCGCGGCGAAAAGAGTCCCTTACCGTATTTTCGGGGGTTTGCGATTCTATCAGCGCAAAGAGGTCAAAGATGTCCTCGCATATTTTCGTTTATTGCTCAACCCACTCGACGATGTCTCCTTCGAACGTATCGTCAACGTGCCTAAGCGTGGCATCGGCGATTCTTCCATCAAGATTATTAAAGATGAAGCATCCGCCTGCGGCTTATCCTTATATGAATATTGCGCGCATCTCCAGGAGCATTCGGAGTCCGAGCTACCCCGTCGCGTCATGGGTCCGTTGATGGTGCTGACTTCGAAAATGGAAGCGACCAAGGCGGAATTGAAAGAGAATCTTGAAGCTTATAGCGAAGTTCTCCGTAAGTTCATCACTGATATTGGCTACTTCGCTTATATTGTCGAAGACCAGGGCATCGACGAAGACCGCGCGGGTAACGTCAACGCGTTGTTTGACGATATCACCCACTATATCAAAGAAAACCCAGAATCTACTTTTGACGAATACCTGCAGAACCTTTCGTTATTGACTTCACAGGACGATATGAATGGAGGCAATTATGTCTCCTTGATGACTGTCCATGTGGCGAAGGGCTTGGAATTCGACAACGTCTTTATCATCGGATTAAACGAAGGGGCGTTCCCCTCCTACCGTTCTCAGATGGAGAAGGGGAACGATGGTTTGGAGGAAGAGCGTCGCCTTGCTTATGTCGCCATCACCAGAGCGAGGAAGAAACTGACTTTGACGTGCAATTCCGGCTATTCCTACACGACGGATTCCCATGCCTCTCCTTCTCAATTCTTCGAAGAAGCGGGGGCGAAGTTCCCCGCTGACCCCGCGCCATCTCATCGTGGCTCTTACTACGGGTCTTCCTATGGTAAGAAGAACAATGGTTGGAAATCGGTTGGGTTCGAAGACCGTAAGAAGAGTTTCTTCTCAGACGGCGATGCTATTGATCCTTTTGAACCCGCGCCAGAAAAGAAACCCGTTGAGACCCGCCCTGCGGATAACGGCATCAAAGATTGGCGCGTCGGGGACAGGGTCCGCCATGAGAAATTCGGCATCGGTCAAGTTGTCGAAATCATCGATGACAATATCATTGTTGTTCTCTTTGAATCCTCATCCAAGAAGACTTTGTTGGCATCGCACCCGATGCTTTCTCGTATCGCCAAAAAAGGAGCGGAGGCATAAACCATGGATAAACAAGAAGCATTTGAACGCGTACGCGAACTGACCAAACTGTTGGATCAGTGGACTTACGAATACTATGTTTTGGATAACCCCAGTGTATCCGACGCGGAATTTGACCGCCACATGAATGAACTGATGATGCTGGAGGAGAAGTTCCCGGATCTTCGCAGCAAGACATCACCCACGCAGCGCGTAGGTGGGGCGGTGCAGGACGCTTTTAAGAAAATCCCCCACAAAAGGCTCATGCTTTCGTTGGGAAACGCTTATAACGAAGATGATTTGCGTGACTTTGACCGTAAAGTCAAAGCGGCTCTTGGCAAAGACAAAGTCGATTATGTCGGCGAAGTGAAAATCGATGGCCTTGGCATGTCCCTTGTTTATGATGCGGGGGAGCTGCAATATTGTGTCACCCGCGGCGATGGCAATATGGGTGAAGACGTCACCAGCAACGTCATCACGATTTCTTCGATTCCGTTGCGTGTGAAGGAAAAACGTCCGTTCGAAGTTCGCGGCGAAGTCTATATGCCGCTTTCTTCTTTAGAGCGTTTAAACAAACAGCGTGAGGCGAATGGCGAGCCGCTTTTGGCTAATGCGCGCAATGCCGCCGCCGGATCCATCCGCCAGCTCGATCCGAAAATCGCGGCGAGCAGGGGGCTTGAGGGCTTCTGGTACTATTTAGTTAACGCGAGAGAAATCGGTCAGCGCTACCATCATGAGGCGTTAGATTATCTTGATGAACTGGGTTTCCGTACCAATCATGAACGTCGCTTGCTTCATGGCATTGAGGAAGTGCTCGCCTATGTAAAAGAGTACACAGATAAGCGTTCCTCGCTCGGCTATGACATCGATGGCCTGGTAATTAAAGTTGACGACATCGATGATTACGATGCACTTGGCTACACGGCAAAAACGCCGAAGTGGGCCATCGCTTATAAATTCCCGCCATTGGAAGTCACGACGCGGCTAAAAGATATTTTCCTCACCGTCGGAAGAACGGGGAGAATCACGCCGAATGCCGTCTTAGAGCCTGTTCGCATTCAAGGTTCTTTGGTCCAGCGCGCCACGCTGAATAATGAAGATTTCATCAAAGAAAAAGGGTTGCTCATTGGCGATGAGGTCGTCATCCGGAAAGCCGCCGATGTCATCCCAGAGGTCGTGCGCCCTGTCAAAGAAAAGCGCACAGGGGCAGAAGTGCCTTTCGTAATGTCGGAAGTTTGCCCGGAGTGCGGCCAGCCTTTGACTCGCGTCCAAGGGCTTCATTATTGTCTGAATAAGGACTGCCCCTCGAGAACAATTGAGGGCATTATCCATTTCGCTTCGCGCGACGCGATGGACATTGATGGCCTCGGTTCGGCCGTTATCGAAGAACTCTTTGCTGAAGGATTCATCAAAGACATCCCGGATTTATATGAACTTTACCAACACGCCCAAGAAATCAAGGAACTCGATGGATGGGGCGATAAGGCCGTCACCAACATGCTAGACGCAATCGAGAATTCCAAGAAGCAATCCTTGGAACGTCTATTATTCGGTTTAGGCATCAAGGAAGTTGGATCCAAGACCGCCAAAATCTTGGCGCGCCGTTTCCGCAACCTCGATGAGTACTTTAATCTTACGGAAGAGGAACTGCTTAAAATCGATGACATTGGGCCGATTGTAGCAAGATGTATCGTCGCTTTCTTCGCTGACCCACATAAACGTGAAATCATTGAAAAACTCCGCAAATTTGGTATTAATTTCTCTTATTTGGGAACGGATCAAGTCGATACCACAAACTACTTCTATGGGAAAACCGTCGTATTGACGGGCGCGTTAACTCGCTTCACCCGCAACGAACTAACTTCCATCTTGGAAGGCATCGGTGCGAAAGTGTCTGGTTCCGTCTCTAAGAAAACCGACGTTGTCATCGCCGGCTCTGACGCTGGTAGCAAGCTTGTCAAGGCACAAGAACTGGGAATCCTAGTTATCGATGAGGATACCGCTTTAGCTCATTTGTCTTCTTTGCGTGGCATCTGATGCTAGAATCGGTAATTTAGCGTTTAGTTATGTATCTTTCTTTGGAACGCGCTTCCCTTTATGGGAAGAGGTGTTTATACTTTCCCTGATTGGAGCGTTTTCTTTATGAAAGAGATTAACCTGGACGTACTCAAAGACGCGGCGCACCGTCTGCTTTTTGACATGTCCGATGAAGAATATGAGACATTGCTCTCTGAGTTTGCCGTGCTCACGAAACAAATGGAAACCATCGGCAAAATCGAAGGATTGGAAGACTATGAACCGATGACCTTCCCCTTCGAATGTGAGACGACTTATCTTCGCGAAGATGAGCCGACCACTCCGCTTTCGCGCGAGGAGGCTTTGGCTAACGCCGGCTCAACGTTAGACGGGGAGATTAAACTTCCCAAGGTGGTAGGTTAATATGAACTATTTAGACTTATCGATTCGTGACATCCACCAGGCCTTGGTGGAAAAGAAAGTCACCCCTTTGGAATTGACCAAAGAAGCTTTGAAGAGAGCGAAAGAAAACAAAGACAACTGCTTTGAGATGATCCTTGAGGAAGAAGCGCTTGCCTTTGCATCGACGTTAACTGAACCTGAAGCGGATAACCTTTTATGGGGCATTCCTTACCTCGCCAAAGATAACTTCTCAACTAAGGGGCTTCCGACGACGGCTTCCAGCAATATTCTTGTGGGCTATAAGCCGTTATATGATGCGACGGTCATCGCTAAACTAAAGGAAAAGAAAGCCGTATTGATCGGCAAGACTACCTTGGATGAACTCGCCATGGGCGGAACGGGCACGACCGGCCACCTCGGCATTACTTATAATCCCTATGACCCCAAACATGAGCGCATGATTGGCGGCTCAAGCTGCGGATCTGCTGCGGCTATGGCTGCGGGCATTGTTCCATTTGCCTTAGGCTCGGATACGGGCGACTCGGTCCGTAAGCCGGCTTCTTATGGTGGTGTCATTGGCGTGAAACCGACCTGGGGCAGGATTTCTCGTTACGGGTTATTCCCCTTCGCACCGAGCTTGGATCATGTCGGTTATTTCACCCGCTATGCGGAGGACGCGGCCGTTTTGCTCGAGGCTCTTTCGGGCAGGGATGTCATGGATTCGACATCTTCCGTGAAAGATGTTGATGCGTATGTCGCAGAAAGTGAGAAAGAATTAGTTTCCCCACGTATCGCGGTTCTCGACGATATCGTCGAATCCATCCGCGACAACGCGATCCGCGACGCCTTCCTCGATTCTTTGAAGAAGCTGGAAGAGGCTGGAGCCATGATTAACCATATCCGCTTTGGGCATGACCTATTAGAGTCCATCTACGCGACTTATATTGTCATTTCTTGTGCCGAGGCAACCAGCAACGACGCCAACCTCGACGGCATTAAATTTGGCCCATATTACGAAGGCAAGACCTACCAAGAGGTTATGTCCCAAGCGCGTACTAAGGGATTCTCTGAATTAATCAAGAGGCGTTTCGTCATCGGTAGTTTTGCCTTGATGCGCGAGAACCAGGATGTCTTGTTCCTCCGTGCACAAAAGAACCGTGCGAAAATCGTGGAGCGCACCAACCAAATCCTCGCGGACAACGATTTCATTTTCGTCCCTGCGGCTCCGACAGTCGCCCCAAAACTTGGTGCCACTAGCGATAAGCTTTCCGATGAATACCTCATCGCGGATAACCACCTTGCTTTGGGCAACTTTGCAGGCCTTCCCTCCATCACGATGCCGCTTGGCTATGAGAATGGGCTACCCTTTGGCGTGAACTTCATGGGCCGCGCATTCGAGGAATCCAAATTGTTGTCCATTTGTCGTACCTTTGAAAAAATCACGGGGATTTGCGGCGACTATTATGGAAAGGAGGGCAAGTAATTATGAATTTTGAAGCAGTCATCGGCTTGGAAATCCACGTCGAGATGAAGACGAAATCCAAGATGTTCTCTTCTTCTCCCAATGGTTTCTCTCGCGAACCCAATACACAAGTTACACCCTTTGATATGGCTTATCCCGGCACCATGCCGGTGGTCAACAAAGCCGCGGTCATCAATGCGATTCGCGTCGCGAATGCCTTGCATATGACGATTGACCGGCTCATTCGTTTTGATCGTAAGAACTATTTCTATTCTGACCTTCCCAAGGGTTTCCAAATCACCCAGCAATTCCACCCGATCGGTCGTGAAGGCTATTTGGATATTCTCGACCGCGATGGCAAAGTCAAACGCATCGGTATCGAACGCATCCATATGGAAGAAGATACCTGCAAGCAGTTGCACTTCGCTTCTTATTCTTTGCTGGACTATAACCGCGCTGGCGTCCCGCTAATTGAAATTGTCTCCCATCCGGAGATGCGTTCTGGCACCGAAGCCATGCACTATGTCGAGGCTATTCGTAACATTGTTGTCTACACGCTTACTAGCGACGGCAAAATGGAAGAAGGCTCGCTTCGCTGCGACGTTAACGTTTCCTTACGTCCCTTTGGTTCGGATAAGTTTGGCACCAAGGTCGAGATTAAAAACTTGAATTCGACGAAAAACATCGAATCCGCGCTCGACTATGAAATTGCCCGTCAAAGCGCGATCTTGCTCTCCGGCGGACAAGTGCAGCAGGAGACTCGTCGTTATGACGAGGCTTCCGGAAAGACGGTCTTAATGCGCGTTAAGACCGATGCTGTCGACTACAAATATTTCCCTGAACCCAATATCACCCCCATTCGCATCAGCGAGGAATTCGTTCGCGACGCAATCGATACTTGCCCCGAGCTTTATGACTCCAAGAAAGAGCGTTACGTCTCCCTTGGCTTGTCTCCTGTCGATGCGGCGATTATTTTAGATAACCTTGCTATGTCGCAGTATTTCGATAAGGCGTTGGGCGATGGCAAATACGCTAAGACGGTTTCCAACTTGCTCATTGTCGAGGTCAATGGCTACCTTAATAAAAACGGCCTCACGATTGAACAGTTCCCACTGCAGCCAGAGATTCTCTATCTCTTAGCGAAGGAGCAGGAGGGCGGATTTACCCATAAGCAAGTGGTGGATATGTTCCACTATTGTGTGGAGAACGAAGGCGCTAAGCCTGAGGATGCGATTAACGCGCTCCATATCGCTAAACAATCTAGCGATGATTCCCTCGTCCTTAGCTTTGTCACGGCCGTCCTCGACGCCAATCCGCAATCTATCGCGGACTTCAAAGCCGGCAAAGACCGCGCCCAAGGCTTCCTCGTTGGCCAAGTCATGAAGATGGCCAAGGGCAAAGTCAATCCTGGCGCCGTCGCTAAGGTCATGGCCGAAGAACTCAAAAAGAGGTAATTCATGGAAAAGGAAATCGCCGATATCTTGCGCTATCTGGAAGAGGTTAACTCTTTCGCGCTGCCCAAATACCGGGAACTTCCTGGGGTCGCCCTGTACATGGAACAGGTGCTTTCCTACATCAATGGTTTGCTATCTTCTTTATCTCACGACGAGACCAAATCCTTAACTTCCTTCATGGTCAACAATTACGTTAAATCAGGTTTAATCGACGAGCCTCAAAAGAAGAAGTACAGCAAAGAACAAATTGGTTATCTTATCGCCGTCACATTGATGAAGACGACGGTTTCCATGTCGGAGATGGAGGTTTTGATTAAATTAGATCAAGGCATCTCTCCGAACAAAGAAAAGCTTTATCGTTTTTGGTCTGATGTCGAAGGAACAATGCTTTCTGAGGCGGCAAAGAAAACCCAAGGCCGCATCGAATCCATTCAACGACGTTATGTCCAAGATTCTAAAAATGATGCGTATATTGCCGATGAAAATGCCCGGAATTCGCTTGGCTTAATTGCCATGCGTCTTGCTATTCAAGCGCAGGCGAACAAACTTCTTTCGGACTATATCATCAAAAAAATAGACGAGTCGATGCAACGGGAGGAAGAGACGAAGACGCAAGAAAAAACTTCCAAGAAAGCACAAAAACAAAAAAAGAAATAAACCAAAAGGAGACACACATGAACATTTTAGTTACTGGCGGCCTCGGATTTATTGGTTCCCACACCGTCGTGGAACTCATTTCCGCCGGCCACACCCCCATCATCGTAGACAATCTCGTCAATTCCAAACTCGAGGTTCTCAATCGTTTAGAAAAAGTTACTGGAGTCCGTCCGGCCTTTACCCAGCTTGATGTCGCGGACAAGGAAGCTTTGGATAAAGTCTTTGATGCGAACAAGATCGATGCGGTTATCCACTTTGCTGGTCTTAAGGCCGTCGGGGAATCCGTCAGCAAGCCTTTAGAATATTATTCCAACAACCTCGGCTCCACGCTTACCCTCATCGATTGCATGAAACGCCATGGCGTGAAGAATTTGATTTTCTCTTCCTCGGCTACGGTCTATGGCGTGCCCCCGAGCCTTCCCATTAAAGAAGAATTCCCGCTTGGCGAAACCACCAATCCCTACGGCACCTCCAAAGCCATGATTGAGAGAATTTTGACCGACTTCTGCAAAGCAAATCCTGATTTTAACGTTGCGTTGCTCCGCTATTTCAACCCCATTGGCGCTCATGCTTCCGGCGAACTTGGTGAAGATCCTAACGGCATCCCCAACAACTTGATGCCTTATATCACACAAGTTGCTGTTGGCCGTCGTGATCACCTTACTGTCTTCGGTGATGACTACGATACCCCCGACGGAACCTGCGTCCGCGACTACATCCACGTCGTCGACCTCGCCATTGGGCACGTCATGACCTTGAAGAAACTGGTTCAGAATCCTGGCCTTGTCATCTATAACCTCGGCACGGGTAAGGGCTCTTCTGTCTTTGAAGTGCTTGCCGCCTTCGAAAAGGGCACCGGCGTCAAGATTCCTTACGTCGTCGGGCCGAGAAGGGCAGGGGACTTACCCTTCCTCTATGCTTGCTGCGACAAAGCCTTCGAGGAGCTTGGCTATAAAGCGACCCGCACCGTTGAAGATGCGTGCCGTGACGCTTATGCCTTCCAAAAGAAGAATCCAAACGGTATCCAATAGGCTTCATGCTCATTTCGAAATCCGCGCCTAAATGACGCGGGTTTTTTATAAATATTTTTCGCACACATGCGCAATGTGTTATTGATTGTTTTTTTCATTGACTTTAAAATGGAATGTAAAGAAGTGTAAAAACTCGGCAAATAAGGAGGGATGCCATATGGGTAACGACATCGTAAATGTGAACGAGTTCTCTTCCAACAAGGAGACTGAGGTTTCTCCAGCTAAGGAAACCGTGATTCAAGTTTTTTCTGAAGGCAGCCAAGTCGTCGATGGTCAGCCGGCGGAAAACAAAGAAGTGATTGAAGTGAAACAGGGTGAACCTATTAACATTGAAATCACCGAATACGATACCGTCGAAATGGAAATTAATGGCGTCACGACTGTCCTTTATCAAGGAAAACCCCGCCCTGCGCCGAAGCCAATTAAGAAGCCTGCGCCCAAGAAAGTGGTTAAACCCGCGCCAAAGGCCGAGCCCAAGCCGGAGCCCAAACCTGAGCCCAAACCGGAACCTGCACCTGTTGTTGCACCAGCCCCCGCTAAGACCGGACCCATGCCGCCAAGAAGAGGCGCCGTCATCCGCAAGAAGAACAGAAAGATTACCCGTTCGAAAGAACTCGCGGACTTTGGCCCAGGCTTGACGGATGATAATCAGCACTCCATTCACACCATTCCTTTCGAGGAAAAAGTCAATATTGCGCCAAAGGATATCAAGAAAAAATACAAAGACCTTTCGGCGTATTTGACGGATGTCTACGGCTGCTCGCACCGCATCAGTTTTGGTTATGACTCCTATCGCGTTGGCAAGAAGGTCGTCGTTGCTTTGTCTCTTGGCGGCGTTCACTTACGCGTCAACGCGGCCATTGACCCGAAGTTCTATGAAGGAAGCAAACTCCATGTCAACGATGACTCGGATTCCAAGAAATACAAGGACATGCCGAGCTATATCAAAGTCATGTCGGATAAGACCTACAAACAGGCCATCCGTCTCATCGATGACACGATGAAGAACCTTGGAGTCAAAAAGATTAAAGCCTAGGATTTCAAAATATGGCTGATTCAAGCCGTTTGAATAACAAAAATAACCCGCTTCTGCGGGTATTTTTGCCTATTCTTTTTTCTCTTCTCATGATTGCAATCCCAATCGGAACCCGCTTGGCGTTTTTGGGGTTGGACCAGGAAATACCTGCGCTTAACCAAGGCAATCTAGATTTGTCGGAGCATAAACAGCTTTTTTACCATAATTATTTTCTTCGCGGGCAGGTGGAATTCTTCTATAACGAGTGGATTGTTAGCGAACCTAACGATGATGCGAGCTCTGTCTATATCCCAACGCCTTCGCCATGGACTGGCAAAACGGACGCTAATGGAAACACGATGAGCGCCTCAGGCTTTGGCAGTTACCGTTATTTGATTTCTGGTCTTACTCCAGGCGCCCGTGTCTATGCCGACGCCAATTTGAATATCCCCAATAGGATATATTTAAATCGTTTCCTATGCTCGCAAAATGGCAACCCCAGCAAACAAAACCAATCCACCTTAGTTCCCGCGAATCCCTCGATTTCGACCTATGTTGAGGTGCCCTTGGATGGTGTAGTGGAGTATGTCATGGAAGTGGGAAACACCAACATGGGCGGCACCTATTATTTAGGCACTGTTATTGGCGTTGATAATGCCGCTGCAAAAGTATTCCCACGCATTCTATCCCTGCTGACTGTCGGCGTCATTCTTTCATCTATAGGCGTAGGCGTCATTCTCATGCTCTTAGCACAGAATAGGCTTCGTCATGCATGTCTGATTGGTGCGGCCGCCGCAAACGTAGCGCTATATGGCGTGTCTCGCGACTCTGTTTTGGGCGACTTCAACTATGTCTTCTCGATGCGGTTAAGCGAGGTATTCTCCGCTGGCTTCTTTGTCATTATGACGATAATGCTTCTTTTATATGGATATTTTTCGCGCTCGCGTGCGCTAAAACGTTCAGAGATCATTACTGTAAGCGCAATCTTAATTGCGTCTATGGTTGGTTTTGGTATCTTAAGTGGAACGGGTTATGAATGGATCCCCTTTATCTTCATTTTGGCCTGTGCTTTCGTGGGCGAAGTTCGCTTCATTTACCTTGTATACCACCGACAACTAAATTATGCCTTTCTCTCCTTATGGTCTTTTTTGCTTGGCTACGGTGTCGTTTTATTAGGCTCGTTTGCCAGCTTATTTGACACATATCTCCAGCAAATCCCCACGATTTTCGCAGCCTTCTTCGTTATTACTTTCTTAGGCATCGGATTCTACGATGTCCATCAAGAATCACTGATCCAAAAAGATAAGGCCGTCGTTGAACGTCGTTTTCGACTCGTTTCTAATCGTGCGTTAGTTCGGGTTTCGACCGATAAAGAAACGCTATGGACCCTTAGTGAAATTGGCAATGCGTACCGAGCGGATTTCAAAGAAGGCGACCGAAAGTTAGTCTTTTTCTCAGGGTTACTGCGGAAGCGCCTTTTGGCATTGCGCGAGGAAACCATTACCTTTGAAAACGAATGTGATCTCGAGAGCAAATTTTTCCGTTTAAGAAACGCGAACATTCACGCCCCCGCAACCCTTCTTTTGGGTTTTGACGATGGAGATATGAAGGTTCCTCCGTTGTTATTCGAAGAGGCGATTTTAGAAATCATTCATGGTTTCAAAAACGAAGGCATTGTCAGCTTAGAAGAAACCAATCATGTCATCACCTTGACTTACCCATCAGACATTTCTCTTAGCGAGACCGTCATTTCTAATGCGCGCGAGCGCGCGACTGTTTCCGGCTTTGTGATACATTTTGAGCCAGGCAAAATTACTTTAGAAAGTGAGGCGAACAGCCATGAGTAGCCATGGAAAAAAGAGGTTATTGTTCGCTTTCGTTGTCTTTTCTTTCTCGTTGATTCTTTCGCTTTTGCCTGTTCAGGAAATTCTTACGGAATCCTTTTTCCTCATTGCCTTTGGCGCGTCGATTTTCTTGCTCTTCCTCTCAATTTTGTTGGCCTCAATTCTGAAGCCATTGCGCGATTACGCATTGCTGGCAAAAAAAGTCGTTTGCTTAGGGCTAATGATTTTAGCCTCGGCCATCGTACGACCAGATGCTGGGGAGAGCGAGCAGTATCTATATACCCTTTGGGTTGCCATTTCAGGTTATTTGGTATTCGAAATTCATTCGTGGAAATACGATATCGTTCCTTTAGTGGGGACGACGATTTCCATCGTTTTAACCCTGATTCCTGGTTATGTCCATTATGGTCTTGGTGTGATGTTTATCACGGGCGTCATGGGTACTTTATTCATGCGCAAATCATCGAATAGAATCGGGGCCATCTATGTTGCCACCTTCTCCGCTATCAGCGCCATTTATGTACTTCCGAACGCCAGTGTATCTTACTTTGGCGCGTTCATCTTATTGTTCCTTGTTTCGATCGCTTATCTTGGACAGGATTTGATCGCCTTATATCGTTTGAAGGTCGCCAATGACGCCATTCAGGAAAAAGAACGCGAGTTAATTCGCTTGGAAGAAAAGACGCTCAAAGAAGAAATTCGTCCTCACTTCTTGCTGAATGCATTGAATAACGTTCGTGTGGCCTATCATGAAGGAACCGATTATGGGACTGAAATGTTACAAGAGCTCATCGCGCTGGAGACCAAAATTGATGCCACTTCTCAGAAAGATCTAATTTCGTTAAAGGAAGAAATTGAAATCATCCAAGGACTGGTACGGTTATTCTCCATCGAAAGGAAAAAGGAGATTGGTCTGCTTCTTGAAATTGAAAATAATGACACCTTGATTCCACCCATGCTTTTGGAACCATTGGTGGAAAATTCGTTGCAACACTCCGGTATTTTGTATAAATCAAATGGCCTTGTATCAATTAAGGAATCCTTAGTTCAAGGGTTGACTATGATTGTTGTTTCCGATAATGGTGTCGGTAATGCTGACCCCAGAAACAACCGTGGCATCGGATTAAGCAATGTCGATTACCGCGTCCATCTATTGAATCAGGGTACATTGAATGTCTTCTCGGACTCGAATGGGACGAAGATTGTCATCAGCTATATTGCGCCGCGAAAATAAAAGGCCATCGGTAGGATGACCTTATTGAAATAAGCGGATGATTTAGCGGATGCCCGCGACTTTGAGGTCCATCGGGTATTTGTATTCTTTCGCCCATTCATAGCCGGGCATAAAGATGCCGTTATAGCCTTTGACCTTGTCTTCGAGGAAGTCCCAATAGTCGGAGTGCGCCCAGTTCTTATTGATACGGAGGTAACCATATCCGAAGCTGACCATATTGCTTAATCCGGCTTCTTCTAAGACGGCCTTAAGACGAATCTTGGCGTCGCGGTAGAGACGTTTGGATAAATCAGGGTCATGAGAGGGCCAAAGTTTCGCGATCGCGGCTTCCAAAGTCAACGTAGAGCCATTATAGACAGTGAGCAAGGCGAGAAGCTCTTTGCTCTTCGCCGACGTGAAGTCGATGACCTCATCGTCTACGAACAAGTCAAAGGGAGCGAAGGTTTTGAGGAAGACATCGGTTTTCCGATTGGTGATTTGAGCGAAGAAGGCGTTTAACTTAACGGGGTCAAAGGGCTTATAAGCAAAGCCTAGGAGGCGATCGCCGAATTCATAGCTGATCATCTTCTCATCAAAGGTAAACGCGGTGATGAAAACGATCTTTACCGTCTTGTTGACTTCGATGACTTTATGAGCGAGGTCCACGCCGTTGATGTTGGGCATACGGATGTCCATGAATACCGCTTCGACCGTATGGGTGGCACAGTAATCAACGACATCGTTTGGGGAGTCGCAATAGAAACGATAATCGAAGTCTTTACCTAAACTGGTTAACAGAAACGAAGCCAATGCCTGCGGTTCGTCGTCGACAATGATAATTTTGTTCTTTTCAGTCATGGAACTATTGTAAACCCAAAAAATTGTTTTTTTAAACGATACGAATTTGCGTCGCGCTGTTCTATTGGCGTTTCGCTGACGGGAAGATAGATGAAGGATAAAACGCCAAATAAAGGAAAGGCATTTACAAACGGCAAGTACGTTATAAAACTCGTTTCGAATAACATTGCAAAAACGCTAGATTCGGGTAAATTTCCATTATTTTCCCGTAGAATTGGCCTTAATTAAAAATGTATTCGCGAAACGGATAAAAGCGAGCGATCATTGAAATGACGGTTTTATGGCAGTTGTTTTTTGCGAACGAAAGGCGGAGCATTTTTATGGCGATTTAAGATTTCGTCCGTTTACTGCCCGAAATCAGCTTCGTGAAAACATCATTATAAGATGTCCATGAAAAGCTGAAGGATGTAGAATATGAATGAATTTAGGAGCAATACAAATGGCAGAGATTTTTGAGATTCATCTTCCTTCTGGCGAAACTTTAAAAGGCAATTACTGGCCAGCGGATAATGCGAAAGCGAACTTCACGATGATCACGGGCATGCAGGAATATGCGATGCGTTATGACGCGATGGCCCAATACTTTAATAAACAAGGCATCAATGTCTGGATCTTGGACGCCTTCGGCCAAGGGCTAAATGCGCCGACAGAAGCGGATTTACAGAAATGGCCGGAAGGCGGTTTTGAGAAGAACGTAGATGCGATTCATCTAATGAACCAAGAAGCTAAGAAAAATGGTCTACCGACAGTTCAGTGTGGCCATTCCATGGGCTCGTTTATGACGCAATCCCGCTTGGAGCGTTACCCCCATTCCAGCGACAAGACTATTCTGATTGGTTCTAATGGTGGGCAAGCTGGTTTGATGAGCGTGGCGAATATGCTTGCCTCGATTTTGGTCAACAAGTCCAATTGGGATAAGCCAAATCCCTTCTTGACCAATTTAGGCGTCGGCTCTTACGGTAAAGGAATCAAGGACGCGAAAACCCCTTTGGACTGGCTTTCTTATAATGAAGAAAATGTTCAGAAATATATCGCGGATCCTTATTTAGGCCATATGCCGACTGGCGGCTTCTGGAAAGGTTTCCTCAACGGCATGTCCAAAATCTGGAAGAAGGCGAGCCTTCAAGCCATCGCCAAAGACGAGGTCATCTATATCACCGCGGGTGAAGAAGACCCTGTCGGTCAAAACGGAAAAGGTCCTCGTTGGTTAGAAAAGACTTACAAAGAACTCGGCATTCAAAACGTGACTTTAAAAATGTATCCGCACATGCGTCATGAAATCCATAATGAAGATGACCGGGAGACCGTATATCAGGATCTTGTAAAATTCATTTTAGGTTAAAATTAGACGCAAAAACCCGTTTAATTTAAAATCTCCTCCTAAATTTGGGAGGAGATTTTATTATAGAATCAAACTGAATCCTGATATAAAGAGCAGCACGTAGGTGATTTTCATAAAGGTCTCAAGATTAAGTTTTTTGGCCAGATGATGACCAATGATGTATGAGACGATGGAAATCACGAACGCGATAGCGAATAGGATCCAAACGTGAGGCGTGAATAGCCCGAAGGCAACATGCTCCGCGAACATGATCATGTTCAGAACAATCCACATTAAGGATAAAGTTGCCCTGAACTTGTTTTTCTCCTTGAAGGTCTTCATCGCGAAGATGACGACAAGCGGCCCGCCGGAGACGTAGAGCATGTGCAATAGACCACCAAAGAACAAACATAAGTACAAGACGGGCTTGGGTATCTTGGCCTTACTGACATCAAACGCCATATAGAACAACGCGATGGAGACAATGATGATACCATAGATTTTCAACAAAATTTCTTTATTGAGAGGCAGTCTCTCCACGGCGAATCCTAGACCGAATCCGATACCGACAGTGAGGGCCATCTTAAGGAAGCCAATCCAATCGATATCCTTGAAATGGGTGATCACCACATAGACGCAGATGACGACAGCGGCCAGGTTTAGGACAGGTTTTGCGATGTCGGGACCGACGAGCCGCAATGAGGGGGGCATGGCCAATACCGTGCCTGCAAAGCCGGTGATCGCTTGGATGATGTTGGTGAGGAAGATGATGATGAGAAATGCGACCTCAAGAAAGTTCATAGAACTTCAGTGTTCTCTCCAGTAATGCCGATGTAGGCACCATCTTTGGCTTGCTTACTTTCAGGATGTGCGAGCAACCATTTGTTCTCCTTCCAAAGAAGGGGATCGGATGGTTTGAGGGCAAGATCGCGATTGGTGCCGCCACTTAGAAAGACGGCGCAGCGGAAAGGCTTCTCTTTATACATGCAGGGAGAAAAATGGAGCACATAGGGACGTAAGACCAATGCCGTTCCTTTGGGTACGAAGAAGGCCTTGGCTTTGCTGGAATCAAGTTTCCCGTCGACGATGTCTTTCGGCAGGGCGAGGAGCAACACCATATCGGTGCCCGCGACATTGACTTCGGGACAGGCATGGAATTCCATGCAATTGAGTTTGGTATTATGACCATTGCAATAGCCCGCTTCCATTTCGCCCAGCCCAAAGACCATCTCATGGATTTTCTTTGAGGAAGGTAAACCAAACATTTCTTCGTCTTCACGAGTATAAATGTTGCCTTCTAGCGGAAGGGCGGATTCTTCTTCCAAATACTCTACGACATCGGAAAAATCGCCATTAAGAAGGTAGCCGTACGGACGGAAATCAGAAGTAGTTACGTTCAACATCGATAACCTCCCAACCCATGATACGCGCGAGACATAGCATGGCTTTCTTATATTGGATGTAGCCCATGATGACGTGGTGGGCGACACCGGTGTAGACGACGGTGTCAATCACCTTGGAGATATGGTGATCGAAGATGACTTTGGCGTAGGTTCCAGAAAGGAGTTTATCCATGGGAACGGCTTTTCCTTCTTCATAGAAGACGCGCGTTTTGCCCCTGGCCGAATCAATGCGGAAAATGGACATGTTGCCTTCGCGTAGGACGAAGTCAGCGGTGACTCCTTTGCCGCCGGCAAAATAGGTTTCCAAAGAGCGGACGCAGCGGCCGTCCCACAAATTGCATGGCGCAACGCCATCGTGCCAGAGCAGAGCATAGTTTTCTTGATAATTCACCTGGGAAAGGTCTGCCATGAACGGCGTTTGCTCACCAGCAGCGCGCACGGCGACCATCGATAAGGCGGCTTCCACGTCGCCCTCGCAGGCGAAAAGGATGCCACGGCTTTGCAAAATGGACATCATGGCACAGGGGGAGACGCCATAGCATTTGGCGAATTCAGGCCAGCAGCGGATGGCGATGACATCCATTTGCTGCTGCTCCTGGAAGTGGTTTGCTAAGACAACAAGCTTCGCTACTGCGTCAATTTGAGCCTCAGTGAGTTTTTTCGCGTTGAAGGTTTTTAGGAGGCTCTCTTTTTCTTTTGCCACCTCTTCAGGGTTGGCTTCGCCGGAGAAAAGTTCACTTAATTCGTAATGCTTTACGAGAATTCCTAACTCTTTATAAAGGTGAAGCTCATCTACGCCGACGTTATAGAAGCCGTCTGCGTGATAGCCAACGAGGCCGACTTTGGCGTTCTTTAGCGCCACCATCATCTTGATAGCCTTGACCCAATCTTCATCAATTGTGTTGCCGACGTGCACGACGTAATTATCAAGTCCGCCCTTGTAGAGGTTGCTGGCATTTAAGTTTACGCCACACACGGCATTCAGACGGATCTTGCCCCCGTCATAGGGGAGTTCGTCGTAGCCCCAAAGAAGCAACGGCCTACGGACAGTCTCATTGAGGATTAGGGCGAGATGGCCCAAATGGAAGGTCGCGGAGACAATAATCAATGCGTCAACATGGTGGTCGACATAGTATTCGCCGGCTCTTTTTGCCTCGTCGGCTTCGATGACCATCTCGGGGTAATTGACCCATTCGACAGAGCCATCTTTCATGACTTCGGCGGTGCGTTCTTTATATAAGGAATAGGCGGTAAGGTAATCAAAGGTCTTACGGACGGTACAAACGATGCCAATTCGTGGTTTTCTCATATCTACTCCATCCTTTAGTCTTCGTTGACTGCTTTATAGGAAGCGGAGAAATCTTCCTTCGCGTAGCCCTTAGCCATGGCTTTCTCATAGACTTTGACGACGTTGCGTAAAGCCGGCGCGGCCTTGCCGGCATCATCCGCAACCTCTTGGGCGAAGTGGACATCCTTATTCATGTTCTCCACGGAGAACGCAGTAGGGAATTCCCCGTTGATGATATTTTTGGCCTTGGTGTCTAAGTAGAAGCACTGGGCGCCGCCATAGCCTAAAGCGGTGACGACGTCATTTAAATCGAGGCCTTTGGCTTTGGCTAAGCCGAGGACTTCATTGACACCGTTTTGGATTTCACCGACTAAAGCATTGTGGAGGATCTTCATTAGAAGACCCGATCCGTTGTCACCCATATAGATAATGTTCTTGCCCATACATTCAAGAATAGGACGTACTTTAGCAAAGACTTCAGGATCGCCGCCGACATAGATGCCTAATTCGCCTTTGACTGCTGCGGGCTGCGATTTGACGACTGGGCAATCCAAAAGATCGACACTTTGTGCTTTTAACTCTTTGGCCAAATTGGCGGATACCATCGGGGAGATGGTGGACATGTCGATGCAGATGGTTCCAGGGCGGAGGAACTTTTTCAGCTCACCGTATACGGCGAGAACATGCTCGTTTTTCGGGACCATCGTGATGATGACGTCCGCTTTGCAACATTCTTCGTAAGAGGTGGCAAAGGGGAAAGGCGTTTCCTTGGCGACGACATCATAGCCGACGAGGCTATATTTCTTAGCGACATTGGTCGCCATGGGCATTCCCATGATGCCCAAACCGATAAAGGCGACGTTCATTTTAGTTGCCTTCCGTGTGGTCCCAAGCATCCTGGAAGCGATGCAAACCGACATCGGTGTAGGGGTGGGTGAAGGATTCCTCGTAGACGGCTAAACCGCAGGTGACTATGTCCGCGCCCATTTCAGCGGCATCAGCAATTTGCTTGCCCGTGCGAAGCGCGGCGACAATGATTTCGGTCTTATATTCTTTTTCTTTATAAATATTGACGAGTTGTTCCATATAGGGGTAGGTATCTTCCCCATTGGATTCCTTCCATCCGACAAACGGGGAGACGAACATCGCGCCGATGCGGCCGGCTTGAATGGCTTGAGAAGCAGAGAATACCAAGGTGACGTTGGTGCGGATGCCTTGTTCTTCTAAGGCTTTCGCCGCTTTTAACCCTTCCAAATTGCAAGGAATCTTGATGACGAAGTTCTCACAAAGCGAAGAGATTTTCTTGGCTTGCTCGATTATGTCTTCAGCCTTATTGAGATGGGGATTAATCTCGACGGAGACTGGGAACTTCTCTTTTCCTTCGAGGTGGTTTTCTTTAATCCAGTTGGCAATGTCGGTGATCGCGGTAAGGAAAGGCTTACCAGAATTCATAATGTGGCGGGGGTTAGTGGTTACGCCATCGATGCCATAGCACCTCCAGGCCTTATCAATTTCATCGAGTTTTGCAGAATCCAAAAAGAATTTCATATTGTCTTATTCTCCTTTCTTTACGGATAGGCTTTCGAATAGTTCTTTGAATGCGGAATCTTGGCGGTAGAAGGCGATAGGCATCCCTAATGGGGTCTCGATCGTGTGCTTTCCGCCTTCATAAGTTTTGCCTGTGAAGAATTGTACCCATCTTTCTTTAGGAAGGTACACTTCTTGTGATTGTTTTTTATCGCGCAGCACTGGTGCGACGAGGACGTCGCGGCCAAATAAATATTCCCGTTGATTCACAAAAGCTTCATCTTCGGCGAAGTGGAAGAATAGTGGTCTCATTGTCGGGAGTCCTTCGTTGTAATATTGGTTTAGGACATGAAGACGGTAGGGCTTCAACTGCGCGAAAAGACGGGAGTTTTGCGCGAATTCTTCGATAACTTCGGGGTCGTCGTATTGGGCATTATCTTTGGGTCTATTCCCTTCATGGGTACGAAATACCGGGGTGAAAACGTTCATCTCGCTCCAGCGGCGAAGCAGCTCAGGACCACGTTTCATAAACATGACGGTGGTATACCCGCCAATGTCGCTATGGATGATGCCACAGCCGGAGCAACTCAACGATAAAGTGGCTGGGATGACGGAGCCAAGTCCATATTCGTCACTATAATCGACATGCTGATCGCCATTCCACATCGAGTTGGTATATTGAAGGGTGTGACCATAGGCTGCGCGGTTGAAGATGAAGATTTCATCATCTTTCCCAGATTCATTGATCGCATCACGGCAGCATTTCGCCCATAAAGTCGGCCAACGGTTATGTAGCTTTTCGGGATCGCCACCATAGACGACGGAATCTGTGGGCAGGTATTCGCCAAAGTCGGCCATCCAACCTGAAAGGCCATAGCCGATCATGTTCTTCTTCATGATTTCCTTATACCAATCGTAGGCGGTGGGGTTGGTCAAATCGACGATGCCCGCATCAAAAGTAGTGGATTGAATCAGATACACGGACCCGTCTTTGTGTTTGACGAGGAAACCTTTCTTTTTCGCTTCGTTATATAGGGGCGAGCCTTCTTTTAGGAAGGTATTGATATAGCCGAGGAAGCGAACGCCATCCGCGTTGAGCTCTTGGATGAATTCGCTAAGCCCCTTATAGAGCTCTTCGTCCGCGAACCAATTCCAATAGACTTGATAGCCAAAGGAAGTGACTACGTGGCCGCACCAATCCTGGG
Source organism: Bacilli bacterium (assembly GCA_017626815.1). Classification (GTDB taxonomy): domain Bacteria; phylum Bacillota_I; class Bacilli_A; order RFN20; family CAG-826; genus Alloenteromonas. The sequence goes on from JAGAHY010000004.1 coordinate 21,511, forward strand.
CCCATAAAGCTGCCACTTTAATGCCTTTTTCTTTGGCTTCGCGATATTTTCGACGCAGAACATCGATGCCACCTTGGATGGCTAAAATCGCTCCGTCATTGACCCAGTCGGGAATGCGCGGGGAGATACCGACTAAATAACAAAGTTTGGACGCGAGTTCACGGGTGTTATTTGCAGTTAGGATGCTGATGGATTGCGGGAATTGACGGAAGTGGATGAGAACTTCGCCATCGCGGAAAAAGATTTTGCCGTAAGAGTCCTCATGACAATAAAAGGCGTAGTGCTTAGACGAAACAAAACTTGGGACGCTACAATAGGTTTGATGGTTCTTATATGCGGACACCCGGTCTGGATCTGGGCCATGGAGTTTTTCGTGGAGCAACTTTTTTGCGATTTTCAAAATAGCCTGATGTTCGCTGACCCAAATCGGCACCTGTTTTCCATGGAGGTCGAGGGTCGTGTATTGCTCACCGCAGCCGTAAATGTGTTCTCCCGAGAAGGTTTTGAAACGGATGGTGAAACGGTTGTAGGGGTAGTCCACATGAAAGTGAAGTTTAAGACAAGGCTCATAAGTGGCGATGATTTCGCAGGTAACCCTCCCATCGCCGAATAGATATCGATCCCCATCTTGACTGACAAAGGTCAGTTTGTGTGAGTCGTAAGCGTGGTCCTTGGTTTTAAAGGATCCTCGGCTCATCTTATATTTCGCTTTCCCCTTGGAGACGATGAGATAGCATTCTCCGTTGGAAAGCTGCTCGACAAAATATCGCGCCAATTCTTCGCGGTCCATTAGTCGCTCCTTTCCTTATTTCCGATTTAAAAGTCTACCACCTTTGGAAGCGCTTTCAATTCTTTGAGTGGTTTTTGTACGATTCCCTTTGATTTTGTGTGCTCCAATCATTAGACTGAAAATAAATTAAGCGCAAAAACACCAACAAAACGCCCGTGAATTTGCGCTGGAGGAATCATATGTCAGATACTGAACAACGAGAACCTCGGGGCAGTAACACTGGGGTAATGTCCCAAACTTCAGGTTTGCGTAGCAAGGACTATATCGGCTATGCCTTAGGTGATTTTGCCGGGTGTCTTTGCTTCTCAACGATCACCACATTGCTGCAGAAGTACTACACGGATGTTCTTGGCCTAGCACCGCTATTCATCATGATCATGTTTATCGTGGCTCGTGTCTGGGACGCGATCAATGACCCCATCATGGGCCGCATCGTCGACCTTAGAAAGCCCGACAAGCGTGGCCGCTACCGCATTTGGATGAAGTGGATTGCCATCCCGCTTGCCATCGCGACCATCTTGGTCTTCTTACCTGGTCCGAACATCGTCAATTTCCTTGGTGGTCCTGGCGGGGTCGGAATTTGCATCTATGCGACGGTTACCTACATCGCCTTCGGTATGCTTTATACCGTTCACCAAATTCCTTATGGCTCCTTGGCTTCTGTCGTCACCACCGATGATAAAGAACGTAACAAACTTTCCGTCTTCCGTTCCGTCGGCGCGGCATTGGGCTCCATCCCCGTCCTCATCATCACCTTTATTTGGGCCAAAGATAAACTGGATGCCAATGGCAATAAGGTCATCGGCGAGAACGGGAAGGTCATCACCCAAGTTCAACATTGGCCGATTATCATCGGTGTCGTTGTCATCTGCGTTTTGGCGGCCATCTTGCTCTTTGTCGCTTACCGAAACAACAAAGAACGTGTTGTCGCCAAGCCTCAACCTAAGGGCGAAAAAGGCGCTGCTTGGAAGATTACTAAGACTTTATTGAAAAACCGTAACTTCATCGCCGTGTGCTTAATTGGTTTGCTCTTACTCGCCGGCCAGATGTTCACCCAATCCTTCTATACCTACCTCTTTAACGACTTATTCAGCGCGAACTGGATGAACATGGTCTCCATGGTTTGCACCTATGCCCCGATGGCGGTTTTGATGCTGTTTGCCGGTAAGATTGTCCGTAAGTTCGGCAAGAAGAATTTCTGTGCCGTCGGCGGTATCGTCGCTGGCGTGGCAAATCTCGCTCTTGTCTTCCTCAAAGGACCCGTCGTTGCGTTCCCGCCTTTATTCTTAGTGTTCTGCTTCATCTCTGGCTGCGGGCTTTCCGTCCTTACGCTAGAAATCTGGGCTCTTGCCACTGATGCCATCGATGACGTCGAAGTGAAATCGGGCAAGCGTAATGACGGCACTGCCTATTCCGCGTTTATGTTCTTCCGCAAATTGGGCCAAGTCGTGGCCGCCATCGCCGTCAATGGTGCCTTAATCGGCATGAATTACAAAGCTGGCCCTGGTGAAGTTCAGACTGCCGAAACCTTAAATGTCATGTACTACATGGCTACCATTATCCCGGCCGTGATGTTTGGCGCGATGGGCGTTGTCGCCTTGGTTATTTATGGTCTTAATAAGAAAAAGACCGAGGAATTGCAGGTGGAAAAAGCAAAAATGCTCGAATCGAAAATCGCTGCTGGCGAAATCGATGTCGGTGAAAACGCCACCCAAGATTAACCCTTCTTCTTTTGCCGGATTGTCCCGTTTCTATATAGAGGAGCGGGGCTTTCTTTTGCTCATAATAAAAGGTCGTCCGGTTGGACTCGGACGACCCTAAGGAGAAGGAATGAAGATTACTTCGCCGCCATCCATCCCCATAAAGAGACTGGGCTTCCGCCGACGAGGACATCTCTGCTGGAAGGGACAGAGATGCTGGCGGGGTCTGCTTGATCCTTGAGGACTTCGTCTTTTAAGACATAAATCCAGGAGTAGTGACCTTGATATTCGTTATGGTCGTTGCCTTCGTTACCAACGACGTTCTCGAATAAGGAGAGGTGGACGTCGGTGGCGCCGGCTTCGATCAAACGTTGGTAGGTCGGGATGGTGAACGCGGTCGGATCGACGGTGGTGTCATTGGCCGCATGTGTGAACCAAATGGACAGGCCTTTGAGCTTGGCGATGTCTGCATCGGTCACGAAGCTATCACTGTAGGCTTCGCAAACAGGATAGTAGGCGCGGAAGAAATCCGGGTAGGTGATAGCCATTTCCATGGTCATGTAGCCACCGTTGGAGCATCCGCCAACGAAGATACGGCTGGAATCGATATCACCATTGTCGGCGATATATTTGTCGATGGTTGACTTCAAAGCGGTGGTGTAGACGGAATGGCCAACACCGCCATTATTGTCACCTGTGCCGCTGTCCATCCACATCGTGGGGGTCTGAACCGCAAGAACATAAGCGCCCGCTTGCTGATTTTTGACGAAGTGGGATTGGACTTTGCTTTCGCCGAGGTTGGTCACGTCGTTGCCAAGCAAGGCGATATCAGGGTCGGTGCCGCCTTCACCCATACCATGCAGCCAGATGACGAGAGGGTTGGCAACGCCATCGTTGGCTAATGCGGAGGTTTCGTACGCTTTGTAAGTTAAGGTTTTGCCATCGGCGGTATGGGACTTCGGGTCTCCCCAGTCCGCGGTAGAGGGGATGATGCGGGCGCCGATTTCTTCTACGGTACCGGGCTTTTCATCGTTATAGGTTTCTTCACCGACCTTCACGGATTTACCCGCTTCGATGCCGACGGCGATTTTGATGTTGGGATTCCAGTTATTGACGTTGTTGGCGTAAACGAAGGGAGAGCAGCCACCATCATCTGTGGACGGGAAGGCCCAGTCGCCCCAGACTTGCATGGTGGATACGTACTTGACTTCCAGGTCAAATCGGACATGGGTGCCGCTGGTGGCGTTGATTTCCGCGCCGAATTCATCCGTGAAGTAAACCTTGTTGATCGTTCTGGAAATGCCGTTGGTTTTGACGGTGAAATTAGCAAGATCTTCTCTGACAACTTGACCGTTAAAGTGGGCTAAAACGCCTGTAATCGCAGGGCCAAATTCGAAGCCTTCGACGAAGTAGTCGACTTTGCCAAGGGAAACGGGTTTTGCGGCTTCTTTCACCACTTGGGCGATTTGGAGCTCTTTGGTGTAGACCTGGACGCAGTCGAGGTTCGGACCTTGGCCAAGAGCTTCGACGACGATGGTGTTTTCACCCTTTTTGACGTCGATACCCGTGAAGCTGATGGGGTTGAAATCATAGTAGTTATTCGTGTCGCCATCTTCAGGTCCGGAAACAACCTTGCCTGAGAGATTTAACGCGACGCCATTGACGGAGATCTTCAAAAGCGAAGAGATGTCCATGTCAGCGTTATAGGCCATCATGAAGTCCATATCGACTTTTCCGTCTTTATCTGAGGTGAAGTAGATGGTCTCTTTGCAGCCCTCGGTGAACCAGCCGATGGACTTGCCACCATGGGCTTGATCGGTCTCCTCGACGGGAGTATCGCCAGGACCCATGACCATGCCGCCCCAGTTGAATCCCCAGAATCCGTCGGGGTCATAGTGGGTGGCGTCTTCGAATTCAAGATAGAAATCAGCGACGCGCGCATCGGCTTTGACGACGGTGATGTCGATGCTTCCGACTTTGTAACCGGTTTTGCGCGCCTGGATTTTGACGGTGCCCGCTTTGACGCCGGTGACGACGCCACTAGCATCGACGGTCGCAATACTGGTGTCTCTGGATTCAAAGGAGACGTCTTTGACGGAAGAGGTGATTTTTAACGTTTCGCCAACTTTCACAGTGGTTTCTGCGGCACTTAAAACAATCTTTTCTTCTTCGGCTTTTGAGGCAGAAGCAGATTGAGTGCTGCTTTGATTTGATGAGGATTCTGCGGGGTTATTTCCACCACAGGACGCCATGCCAAGCAACATCGCCGCCATGGCTAACGGGAATAATGTCTTTTTCATAGTATTTTCCAAAGAGGGGCCAGGGTTGCCCCTAGCCCCAAAGATTATGTGTTATTTCGAGAGGGTGGTGCCTTCGGCGTTGACGACAATGTAGTCCATGTTCGGGCCTTGGCTACCAGTGATGGTGATAAGAATCGTGTTCTCACCAGCGGCGATGCTGACGTCGGAGAAGACAATCTCTTCCCAGTTGTAGTAGTTGGTGCCTGCGATGCCCGGGAGGGTTTTGCCCGTGAGGTCAAGATCAGAGCCGTTGAGTTTGATGGTCATGTAATCCGATAACGGCATATCAAGCATGCTGACGTTTGGCCAACCGGAGTAATCGGCAAGGACAGAGGCGGCTACTAAGGTCAAAGAGCCGGTGGCGTCAGCGGTGGAATTGAAGGTGAGCGTTTCGGTGCATTCGGCTTTAAGATTGCCGATGGATTTGCCGCCATGGGCTTCCGTGCTCTCTTCCACTGGCGTATCGGTGCCCTCGCCCCAGCCATCGCCATACTTGCCATTCGGCGAGAAGTGAGTGGCATCCTCAAGTTCGAGGAGGAGGCCTTCGGCAACGGGGATAGGCTCGGTAACGGTGACGGCGATGGAGGCGTCTTTATATCCTTCTTTCGTAAGGAGGATACTGGTAGAGCCTTTGGCGACGCCGGTGACTAAGCCTGTCGCGCTGACGGTGGCAACGGCTTCGTCTTGGGAAGTGAAGGTGACGCCTTCGGTGGTCAGGTTGATTTGCGCGGTGGCGTCTTTTTCGATGCTGATGGCGGTAAAATCGCCTTCAATGTCCGCTAACACGACGGGAATGATGGGGATTTGCTCGATCTTCAGCTCCTTGGTGTAGACCTGGACGCAGTCGAGGTTCGGACCTTGGCCAAGAGCTTCGACGACGATCTTGTTTTCACCTTCCTTAACGGCGATGCCAGTGAAGGAGACGGGATTGAAGTCGTAATAGTTATTGGTATCGCCATCATCAGGTCCGGGTACGGATTTGCCCGACATGTCTAAGGCAGTGTCGTTGACGGAAATCTTCAAAAGAGAAGAGATGTCCATGTCGGCGTTATAGGCCATCATGAAATCCATGTCGACATTTCCGGCTTTATCCGAGGTGAAATAGATGGTTTCTTTGCAGCCTTCGGTGAACCAGCCGATGGACTTGCCACCATGGGCTTGTTCGGTCTCCTCAACGGGGGTATCGCCAGGACCCATGACCATTTCGCCCCATTTGAAACCCCAGAATCCATCGGGGTCAAAGTGTTCGGCATCTTCAAATTCAAGATAGAAATCGGCGACACGGGCAGCGGCTTTTTCAACGGTAACATCAATATTTCCGACTTTGTAGCCGGTTTTGCGCGCCTGGATTTTGACGGTGCCCGCTTTGACGCCGGTGACGACACCACTAGCATCGACGGTCGCGATGCTGGTGTCCCTGGACTCGAAGGAGACGCCTTCGACTGAGGAAGTGATTTGAGCGGTTTCACCAACTTTGATGGTGGACTTATCGATAGTTAAAACGATTTTTTCTTCATCGGATTTTGAAGCGGAAGCGCTCTGACTGCCGGCAGGATTGCTGGCACTGGCGTTGGCGGAAGCGGTAGCGGAACCGGAAGAGAATCCGGTTTGCGCGGATTTGCTATCCCCGCCGCAGGCCGCGAGGAGAGCGGCCCCGGCGAAGGCGAAGAATAAACCGCGCGCGAGTTTTTTAGCGTTCATGTTTTTCTCCTATTTTAAGGGTATTTTTGCAGTGATTTATGCTTGTGCGTGAGGGTTTTCCACACCGATGGCTTCAAAGTCTTCATCGCTCCAGGCCGCATTGGAATGGGCGAGGCAATAGAGGATGTTTTTGGAAGCTCTGCGGAGGTAGAAACGGATGTCGTGCGGCGCGCCGTTTAGGGCGCTTGTCAGGCCGGATTGCTGGGCGGAGACGAGCCATTCGTCATTGCCGGCGCGGAGGCCGTTGGCCACGGGCATCGAGGAGTTGTTGTAGTCGGTGATAACGGAACCTTTGAATCCCCATTCATCACGGAGAAGGGTGGTGAGCAAGGCTTCGCTGGCGCCGGCCCAGGTGGTGCCGATGGAGGAGAAGGCGCTCATCATGCCGATGCCACCGAGGTCGGTGTAGATCTCAAAGGGCTTGAGGTAGATTTCACGCATGCCTTGCTCGGAGCAGAAGACGTTAAGACCATTGCGGTTTTGCTCTTGCTCGTTAAGACCGAAGTGCTTAGCGAACGTGTAGACACCCATTTCCATGGCGCCGCGAGCGGTATAGCCGCCCATGTTGCCAGAGATCAGCGGGTCTTCGGAATAATATTCGAAGTTACGTCCAGCATATGGAGAACGATGGATGTTCATGCCCGGAGCATACCAACCGGTGAGGCCCATGGCGGTGCCTTCTTTAGCACAGGATTTGCCGAAGAGTTCCGCGGCGTCGTTATTCCAGGTGGAGGCGAGGATGACGCCTGAGGGATGGCCAGTGCCGGAGTTGTAGCAGGAGGCAGGGCCGTCGCCTTCGGAAGTGAAATATTTTTTGCCGATGCTGTTGATGGCGGGAATGCCGAAGCCTTGTCCACGGGGATCGCCGACGAGATTGACCATATCGTCTTGGCTGAGCTGGTCAAGGAAGTCGTCCCAGCGCGTGTCGTTGAAGTCGGCGCCTTTCATGTCCGCGAGGGTGATGGGCTCGTCGAGGACGCGGTCGGTGACGACGTCCTCACATTGGTTGTCTTCAAAGCGGATGGCGTTGAGGTCATTGTTGTTGACGGAGATTTTGGAGTTCCATTTACGATTGACGTCTTCGTTTTTGGTGTAAGTGCCTTCCCAGTCATTGCGGCTGAGATAGGCGATCTTTTCCACGTTGCCGCCAAATTCGGCGTCTTGGAAGATGTTCTCGTAATCGTAACCAGTCTGATAGGACTTCTTGTATTCAATGGTTTCTGCGAGGTTCCATTTGAAGACGGAGTCCTTGATGTTAATGGTGTCGACGGCTTTGTCCCAGCAGTTCTCGGAGAGGATGAATTCGTATTCGCCCTTGTCTAAGACATAGTAGCCTTTTTCGGTGTTCCACGAAGCGAGGTCGCTGATCTTGACGGATAACTGATAAGATTCCGTTTCGCCAGGTTTGATGACGTTGGTCTTTTGGTAGGCCACGAGATTGCGGGCTGCTTTTTCAACGCCGCCGGCGATATAAGGTGGGTTGTCATAGATTTCAATGACGTATTTGCCTTCGACGTTGCCGGTGTTCTTGACGGAGACGACAAAGTCGATGGTGCCCTTCTCTTCGTCATAGGTGGAACTATGGAGGGAAGAGTTGAAGGTGGTGTAGCTCAAGCCATGGCCGAAGGAGTACTTGATATAGTCTTCGTAATTGTAGTTGTCATCGGTGAGCGCACGGGTGGTGTAGTAACGGTAGCCAACATAGATGCCTTCGTAGTAGTTGGAGAAGGCGTAGTTGGCGCCATCGGTGAATCTGGTGGATCTGGCGCCGAAGGTTTCGTAAGTGGGGTTGGACTTCAGGTCATAAGGCCAGGTATCGACAGTGCGGCCGCTGGGGTTGACTTTGCCAGAGAGGACTTCGGCGATGGCGGTGGTGCCGGTCAAGCCGGGGTGGCCGACGAATAAGACGGTGTCGATGCCTAGATCCTCAAAATCGCGAAGGTACATTGGACCCGGGGTGTTGAGCAACAAGACGACTTTGTCGAAGTTGTCGGTGATCATCTCGAGGACGTCATATTCCGTCGCGGTGAGTTGGAGTTCGTCCTTTTTCGTAAAGGGCATGTCGTATTGTTCCGTGCCATAACGGGAGATGCAGAAGACGGCGGTGTCGCTATACTCTTTGCAATAATCGAGCAGGGTTTTGCCGTCGATTTCGGGATAAGTTTCCTCATAGGCGGCCTTTTCGGGTTCGTGCTCGTAGGGAATCCAACGGTTCTTGATGCCCTCATAACGACCGGTCGTGCCGAAGGTCGCGATGGAGGCGTGAAGGTTGTAGTCGCTCTCCGCGATGGAGTGGGACTTGTTCTGGGCGTAGTTTTTGCAAAGGTTGAGCAAATAAGGGTTGTACTCAAAGCCTTCGTCGGCGAGAGCTTGTTCCAACTTGGTGCACTTGACGGTGCGTTCGTTGGGTTTGCCTTTGTTGTAGGTGTGGTCGGTCGCGAATTCGCCAGAACCGCCGTTGCCATAGAAGATGCCGAAGGCGTTGGTGCCGAAGACGTTGAGCTTCTTGTTGGTGTTCAAATCCAAAGGAAGAGTACCGGAATCGTTTTGCAATAAGACGATACCTTCTTCTTCGATGGTGACGACATTGGCGGTGGCTTCTTTCGCGGCGAGCCTAGTGGACTCGGTGACGGTGACGTTGTCCTTATAGAATAAGGTCGCGTAGATGCCAGGACCGAAGGTGTAGACCACCGGCGTGCCAATCAAGCCGACGATGGTGACGAAAGAGAAGATTGGCCAGAAGATGAAGCGGGCTTTCTTCCAGTGCAATAAGGTGCGTGTGCCGGCGGGCTGAGATTTGATGAATTCTTTTCTCTCTTTGCCCTTGAGAGCCTTTAAGGCGGCTCTTTTTTCTCCGAAGGCCGCGCGTTCTTCTTTGCTCATCCTCACGTAGCCGAGGAGTAGAACGATGCCTACGTAAACCACGACTAACACGATGACGGCAATGAGGACGACGTACCAATCCGTCCACCAGTCCGCAGACCCGAGACGGTAGCCTGGAATGATTTCCCAATCTCCAAGGCCAAGGAAGCGAATGCTATCCATGTTGTTCCTCCTGAAGGGATTAAAGGTGATGAGTCAAGATGACTTCAGATATCTTGTTCCGGACCAAAGATATCCCCTTCCCTTATGTTATGGCTATATTTTCCATGGCTCAAAAACAAAAGGGAGGGTTAACGCATAACCTTCCCTTGGCTTCCCATATCCTTATCACTTGTAAGGGGTTACAGAACGATTTTTAGGCCGAAACGATCGCCTTCGATTTCATGACGAATCTGGCCGTGGTGCTTTTTGATAATATAGGAAATCGATTTCGTTCCAAAGCCGTGGCCTTCGCCTTTGTGGGACAAAATAGTGCCATCGGATTGAACGTCACACGGGCCATTGAAGTAGTTCAACTCTTCGATTTGGACTAGGCCGTTTTGGCGACGCACCGTCATGGAGATGATGCGTTTTTCGGTATCGGGGATGTTTTCGACGGCCTCGATGGCGTTATCGATGATATTGACCATCAGGAAATAGACGTCGCTTGGAGGCATGGAAGAGAAGGCGTTACCGTCGATTAAGGCGGTGAATTCGATGCCGTGAGATGTGCAGTAGACTTGTTTGTCTTGGATAAGAATGTCTAGACTCGCTACGCCCGTGCGTATGCCCGTATCATATAAACGCAAGGATTCCTCGATGCTGTTAAGCTCTTGGAGACTCACGTTATCACGATGCTCTTTAAGGTGACGGATCTCCTTGCGCAAGTCATGGCATTTCATGTTGATGAAGGCGATGTTTTGCTCGGTCATCTCATATTGCTTGAGCTGGGCTTCCATGGTGCGTTGCATGGCGGTTGCCTCTTCTTTTTTCTCCACGAATTTGAAACCGCCGACAATCAAGATATCAAAGAGAATGCAACTGGCTAAAATAACCGAGGAAATGACGCCTTTGAACCAATAGTTCCACCATGGAATGTTCTGGGCCGCGAAAGCGTTGGCCACGACGACGATGGCGTAGACATAGATGGCCAAGGCAATGACGGAGAGAGTATTGAAAATATAACGGCAGTTTTTGATGTAGAGGCGGACGAGAGCAAAATACAAACCGACATAGCAAAGGATGCGTACGCAGACGAGGATGATGTTATAAATCAGACTGGCCTGGTCGGGCAATGCGGTGTTGATCTTGGCGCTTAGTCCAGTGTCCAGGACAAGGTTAGATACTTGATAGGTCATGTGTTGCATGGTGTAGGCGACCATGCAAAGAAGCAGGGCATTTTTCCATTTGACCTTATAAACCATAAGGTAGCAAGCACAGTCGACGACGAAGATAATGGTGTAAAGCAAAACGTTGGTCCAAACGTTCCATTCAATGTAATGGCCCAAGAACAAGACGCCGACGCTAGCCCCATAACTAAGCACTAAGGCGAGTGGAATTTTCCAAAAGAAGCCGGTTCTAAAGCCTTTTTTGTCGGAAGTAAGCAAAAACATGGCGATGAGGATCTCCGTGTTAAATGCGAAGAACATGCTGAAGTAGAGGCTGATGTCTAGGGGCAATGAGTGCATGTTAATGTCCTCCTTCAATGATGAATTTACGGAAGTTATCCATAAAGGTTTTCCGCTTAGGGTGGGAAATCTTTAGGATGGTCCCGCCACGTAGGTAGAGGTCGTGCTTTTCGACGCGCAGAATGTGGCGGACGTTGACGAGGTAGCAGGAGTTGCACCTAAGGAAACCAAATTGTCCTAAGGATTCTTCATATTTTTTCAGGGTGCCATAAGATCTTAGTTCACCTTCAACGAGGTGGAAAACCAAGTCGTGGGCATAGATTTCGATGTAGAGAATGTCATCGAGATTCACGCGGCGGTACCCGTCATCCGCTTGCAAGACGATGTCTTGGCTATGCCTGCTGTTAAGCAATTTCATGGCCCGGTCTATCTTGAGACAGAACGAGGCATAGCTCAAGGGCTTTAACACGAAATCGAGCGCGCCGACTTCGTATCCGTAAGTAGCGTAACGGGCGAGGTTGGTCGTGAATACGATAATGACGTCTTCGTCTTTCTCGCGGATTTTTCTCGCGATATCGATGCCGTTGGAATTCTCTAGGTTAATATCGAGCAGGAGTATGTCATATTGACTACGATATTTGGAAAGGAACTCGCCGCCGACGCTATAAAGCTCGACATCAAAATGGTATCCGTGCTCGGATTCATAACGATGCAAAATGTCGACAGCTAATGTGCGGTCTTCGTCGTTATCTTCAACGACAGCGATGCTGATTTTCTTTTCCATGCCTTTAGTACACTAAAGAGTTTCCCTAATGGACCTCTATTACTTAAACATAACCTGCCCTTATTCGTACATAAATTTGTTCTTGGCGGGGCGACAATAGGGTAACTGTCCTCCTAACGTACTCATAAAGAATTTCGCCAAACCCGGTTTCTCCCGTTTAGATGATGCTGGCGGAGTGCTAATATTTTTCTAAGCGCGAGGGACAAAAATGAACTATCTTCAAATTAAACAAGGGCAGTATGAGTTTTGCTTTGGCGGCAAAACCATGCGCCTAGAATTTCTTAGTAATCGTTGCTTCCGTCTTTATCAGCGGACACCTAATCGACGATATTACGCGATTGAAAGTGAACCTATTTCGGAGGCTGATGTTTGCCAAAGCGAAAGTGGCCTCGAATTCGGTTATTCTCAAATTAAAGTCGCTTTTGATGAAGAAAATCGGTTATCCGTCTCTTATTTTGGCCAGGAATCTTTTCGCGCAGAACCATATAAAGTCAGCCATGAAACCGAAAATCTATCCCTGATGGCCATGGAAGGACATCACGCTTCCCGCGACTTGAATGGAAAGGGTGGCATTCGTATCTATGCCGATTTGCCTATCTACGGGATGGGGGAACGAAGCGGGCCTTTGGATAAAAGGGGCTATGATTATGTGAATTGGAATACCGATGATCCAAGTGCCCACGTGGATACGTTTAAGTCCTTGTATCAGTCAATGCCATTTTTCATCGCCTTTCGTGGCAAGACATCTTTTGGTGTTTTCCTCGATAATACCTCGAAATCCCATTTTGATTTCAACAAGTCAAAGAGGGATTCGATTCTCATCGATTTTGAAGATGGCGTCGCGGATTATTACTTCTTCTTTGGCTCTATGCCAGAGGTTATCCAAGAATTCACGCGTTTGACCGGGCGGAATCCTTTGGTTCCTTACTGGGCGCTTGGTGCGCAGCAATGCCGTTGGAGTTATCACGATAAAGCCGAACTCGATGCGGTTATCGAAGGCTATGCCGTGGCCAATATTCCCTTATCTGCCGTTTATCTGGATATCGATTATATGGATGCTTATAAGGACTTTACCGTGGACGCGAGCAAGTTCCCGCACATCCAAGATTACCTCGCCGAATTGAGGAAGAAGGATATTTATGTCGTCCCGATCATCGATGCTGGTGTCAAGGCGGAAGAAGGCTATTTCCTCTATGATGAAGGTGTCAAGAATGGCTATTTTTCGACGCTGGATGGCGAGATATACCATAATGAAGTGTGGCCTGGTGACTCCGTCTTCCCTGCGTTTTTAGATGAACCGGTTCAGCAGTGGTGGGCGAACCATATCCAGCACATGCTAGAGCTTGGCTTTGCGGGTATTTGGAATGACATGAATGAACCTGCTTCTTTCAAGGGCCCATTGCCGATGGATGTGATGATGGGCAAAGATATGCCCCACCGCGTCGCCCATAACATTTATGGTCATCACATGGTCAAAGCGGGGGCCATGGGCTTTGAGAAAGCGGGCAAACGGTTATTTCAGCTTACACGCGCAGGTTATGCGGGGACATGCCGATATAGCGCGACATGGGCTGGTGACAATCAGTCGATTTACGACCATCTGCGGCTAATGCTGCCTCAACTGATGAACATGTCTTTGTCGGGACAGGCTTATATTGGCGTGGATATTGGCGGGTTTGGGGGCGATACGACACCTGAACTGCTTACCAAGTGGGCTATCGCGGCGATATTGAATCCGCTATACCGCAACCATAGCGCCATGGGAACTTTGCCCCAAGAGCCATATACTTTGAATGGGGATTATCTTTTGGGATATCGAAAAGCGGTAATGACCCGTTATGAGATTTTGCCCACGCTTTATGACGAACTCTATTTTGCCGAAAGCGAGGGCAGCGTCCCTTTAAGACCTTTAATCTATAATTTCCCGGATGATTCGAATGTCCTTAACGAGAATACGGAAATGATGCTCGGAGAGAGTTTGCTTATCGCGCCATCGTTATTCCCGGGGGAGACCAAAAGAGTTTGCTACTTCCCGGATGATTTCGTTCAATTTGGGACGTGGAAGCATTATGCCAAAGGTCATCATATTATCGATGTCGGTTTGACGGATACCCCTTTATTCCTTCGTGAGAATGGTATGGTAGTGCTTGCGTCTGCAGGCAACGATAAAGCAAAAAAGAATGATGTTTTGCGCGTATTTTTGGGAAAGAACGGCTCTTCCGCGAGACATTTTGAAGATGATGGGGACGGGTTAGGATACCGTAATGGACAATATAATCTCTATCATCTTCGGAATGAGGGCGGTGTTCTGAGAATCTCATATCTCCATCACGGCATGCAAAGCGAATATCAAAAAGTCATCCTTGTCCACTTGGATGGAAAAGAGACGACCATGGATTTCGTTGACCTTATCCTGCCTGCCTAAGGGCCATATCGGCGACGCGATTATAAAAGCACGAGAACAAAAGCATTCCATCGCTGAAACGGTGGTTCCGATGCGCTACGACGAAGAGGTGGAGCCTCATGTTCATCATCCCTAAGTCGGTTGGTGTATTCAAACAGTTGATCCCGTCGAAACTGGTGATGGTGACGCCTAATACACGGTCTAGGAGGACATACGGATCCATCTTCACTAAGTTAGTGTCGATAATCGTCACTAAAGTGTCGGTTAGTAAATCACGCATGATGATTTGATTGCTGCTTTTCTTGATTTCTTTGACCGCGAGGATGGTCGCTTTGCTATTCTTCAAAGCCTCATAATAAGGCAAATCTTCTTTGGGCACGGAATGTTCTTTCAAATAATTGTCGATGAAGCTATTGCCGTTACGATGTACGCCATGGAAGATGAGGTTTCCGATAAAGAATTCCGTTTCGGACCTTCCGGCGAATTCAAAGTCATCATCTGGAAAGAGGAAACTTGGTGCTTCTTCGATTTCATTCATGTCATGGGGCCAAGTATAATCGTTATAGTCGGTTTTCATGAAATACTCGTTGAGATTGTCCATGACAAGATTTAGTTTTGTGCGGATATCGATGTATTTTGCTTTGAGAGTGCTTTTTTTATTTGCTGCCATAGGTTTAGGATACATGTAACTCCAACGCAGGCAAGAAAAAACCACTCCGGTGCTCTTATTGGAGATCCAATTTAGAGGCGAAGTGGTGAAATGAATGGAATTAGCGTTGGACGCGGCCGGAGGCATCGCCACCCATGAGGGTTTCGACCTCTTTTAGGCCAACGTGGTTGTAGTCGCCGGGAATAGTTTGTTTGAGGGCGCTGGCGGCGACGGCAAAGTTGATCGCGTCGCTAGGATCTTCGTAATGGGTGAGACCATAGATTAAGCCAGCGGAGAAAGAATCGCCACCGCCGACACGGTCGACGATAGGGTTGATCTCGTAATGCTTGGAGAGATAGAACTTTCCATCTTTCACTAAGGCGCCCGCCCAGCCGTTCCAGGAGGCGGATTTGGATTCACGAAGAGAAGTGGCGGCGCCTTTGAAACCATACTGTTGGCAAAGAGCCTTAAGCATGACTTCGTATTTCTCGACATCCAATTTGCCCGAGGTGACATCGCCTTCAAGCTTGAAACCGAGGCAGTTTTGCGCGTCTTCTTCGTTGCCGATGGCGTAATCGACGTATTTCATTAAGGGCACCATGCAAGCTTGGGCTTGTTCTTTGGTCCAAAGTTTGCTGCGGAAATTGAGGTCAAAGGAGGTGGTGATGCCTTTCTCTTTGGCTTTCATTAAGGCAAGTTTGGTGACTTCGGCGGCGTTGGCGCTTAAAGCCGGGGTGATGCCGGAGATGTGCAGCCAAGCGACACCTTCGAACAACTTATCGAAATCGAATTCTTCGGGCTTGGCTTCGGCGATGGCGCTGTGGGCGCGGTCATAGATGACTTTGGAAGCGCGCATGGAGGCACCGGTCTGGAGGAAGTAGATGCCAAGACGGTCGCCACCGCGGATGATACGGGTGGTGTCGACGCCGAATTCTCGCAGAGAGTTGACGGCGCTTTGTCCGATGTCGTTGGTTGGAATCTTGGAGAGGAAGCAGGCGTCGCAGCCATAGTTGGCTAAGGAGACGGCGACATTGGCTTCGCCGCCGCCATAGCAGACATCAAAGGACTTGGCTTGGACGTAGACTTGGTTTCCGGGGGTGGAAAGGCGAAGCATCAATTCGCCTAAAGTGGCATATTTCATTGTTATTTCCTCGCTTCTTTCACTTTTTCAACATATTGTTTGGCCAGTTCGGTCACCTTATCGAAATCGCCCGTTTTGGCGGGGGCGGTAAGGTTCGAACCAGTGCCGACGGCAACAGCGCCTTTCTTGATCCATTCTTCGACGTTATTGAGGTCAACGCCGCCGGTAGGCATGCAATCGGCTTGGGGGAGAGGACCATGGATGGCTTTGATGTAATCAGGTCCAGCGAGGGATCCCGGGAAGATTTTGCAAACTTCGACGCCCGCTTTTAAGGCTTCAACGACTTCATTGATGGTGAAGACACCGGCCATATAGGGGATTTTATAAAGATTGCAGAGTTCACAGACATCGCGGTCAAAGTTGGGGGAGACCACGAATTGGGCGCCAGCCAAGATGGCGATGCGGGCGGTAGTGGCATCAAGAACGGTGCCAGCACCGACAATATAAGAGGAATCCTTTTCTTTGACTAATGCTTCGATGACTTCTTTGGCGCCGGGGACGGTGAAGGTGACTTCAAGGCCGACGATTCCGCCTTTAGCGCAGGCTTTGGAAAGTTTGACGGCTTCTTCCGTGGAATTACCGCGGATGACGGCGATGACGCCGCAGTCGAGAAGCTTGGAGATGACTTCAGATTTTTTCATAAATGTACCTTACTTTGTGAAGTATTCGATGGCGTTATTGTAACAAACGTCTTGAATGATTTTACCTAGCATTTTGCGGTCGTTAGGATACCGGCCTTCTTCTACCAAGAGGGAGATTTCGTCAACGAGGATGCGACGGAAGTACTCATGGCGGGGATAAGAGAGGAAGGAACGGGAGTCGGTGAGCATGCCGATGAAGCAAGAGAGCAGGCCTCCCGCCATAAGGACGCGGATTTGCTTCCGGATGCCTTCATAGTGATCGTTGAACCACCATGCGGCACCGAGTTGGATGAAGCCTTTGCCATGTCCTTGGAAGACGTTCATTAACGTCACCATGGAGCAATAATCCTTTTCATTTAAGGCGTAAAGGACGGTAGGCGGAAGGGCGTCATGCTCTTCTAGTGTGGAGAGCAAATGGGCGAGGTTAGCAGCGATATTGATGTCTCCGGTGGCATCATAACCGAAGTCGACGCCATGGCGCTTATAACCGACGGCGGTATTGTTGCGAATCGCACCGATATGGTATTGCTGCGCGAATCCTAAGCGGCAATATTCCTTGCCCAAATAGACGAGCAGATACGATTCGTAGCAATTGAGTTCATCTTCGGTGGGCTCCTCTCCTTTGAGCGCTTTGCGGAAGGCACGTTCACTGGTTTCTTTATCTAGTCTAGAGAAACGTAGCGTGTCTAAGCCGTGGTCGGTGGCTTTGCAGCCTTTGGAAGCAAAGAAATCCAAACGGGAGGAGAGGGCACTTAGAAGTTCATCTAAGGAGGTGATGTTTTTCCCAAGCGCGTCTTCTAACTGGCCCATAGCTTTGCGGAAGGTCTCCCCGTTAGCAATATGGAGGAAACGGTCAGGGCGCCAGCAGGGGAGGACTTTCGTTTTGAAGGAGGTATCCTTGGCGATGAGATCGTGGTAATGAAGATCGTCTGCAGGGTCGTCGGTGGTGAAGAGCATCGCGACGTTGCTTTGCTCAATCATCTTCCGCGCTGTCTTAGTTTGAAGTTGCTCGTTGCAGCGGCGGTAGATTTCTTCCGCGTTTTCTTCGTTGATCAATAAATCGATGCCGAAGTAACGCTTGAGCTCGAGATGGGTCCATTCATAAATGGGGTTGCCGAGGAAGGTGGGCATCGCTTTGGCGAAGGCTAGGAAGCGCGCGTGGTCATCGGCGTCGCCGGTGATGAGGTTTTCTTCTACCCCAGCTTCGCGTAATAGACGCCACTTATAATGGTCGCCCGCGCCGTCTTTTCCAAGCCAGGCTTCCGTGATGGAGGAGAACTTATGATCTTCGTAGATCTGCTTGGGCGAGAGGTGGCAGTGGAAATCAAAGATGGGCATGTCCTTGGCAAATTCATCGAATAGGCCGACGGCAAACTCATCGTGAAGGAGGTAATCGTTACCTTGAAATTGTTTCATGGATTAGACACCTGCGTAGGAGGAGAAACCGCCATCGATGGGAAGGACCACGCCCGTAATGAAGGAACTGCAGCCTTCGTCGATGAGGAACAAGGTGGCGGCGAGAAGCTCGTCTGCTTCGCCGAAACGATCCATCGGGGTGGCGGCTAAAATCTTCTGGGTGCGAGCGGTTGGCGTGCCATCGGCATTGAACAACAAAGCCTTGTTTTGAGCGGTCACAAGGAAGCCTGGAGCAATCGCATTAACGCGAATGCCGGTCTTCGAAAAGTGAACTGCGAGCCATTTCGTGAAATTGGAAACGCTCGATTTAGCGGCACTATAAGCAGGGATTTTGGTCAAAGGAGTGAAGGCGTTCATGGACGAAACGTTGAGAATGCTGCATCCTTTGCGGCCCAACATATCGCGGGCGAATTCCTGACAAGGGAGGAATGTGCCCATGAAATTGAGGTCGAAGACGAATTCGACGCCTTCTTGCTTGAGGTCAAAGAAGGAGATGGTGTCTTCGTCTTTGGCTTCTTCATAATATTCTTGAGTCGTGGTCGCCTTCGGGGAGTTGCCACCGGCACCGTTGATGAGAATATCGACGGGGCCAAAGTCGGCATTGATTTCGGCGTGGACTTTCTTGAGGTCTTCACGGTCGAGAACGTTGTTCATATAGCCTTTGGCAATACCGCCGTTATCGGTGATTTCTTTGGCGACGATTTCCGCTTTATCGATGAGGCGATCGAGGACGGCGACTTTGGCGCCGCAGGCGGCGATGGCTTTGGCCATGGCACCGCAGATGACGCCGCCGGCGCCAGTGATGACGACGACTTTGCCTTTTAAGGTTTCAGGTTTGATGGATAAATGCATGATGATTCTCCTTATTTGTGTTCGGCCATTTCAAATAGGCCATTGATATAGGCACAGCCGAGGGCGCGGTCATATAAACCGTAGCCGGGTTTGCCGTTTTCTCCGAAGATGTTGCGACCATGGTCGGGACGGACATATCCGTCGAAACCGTTGTCGACGAGCGTCTTGACGATTTTCGCCATGTCGAGCGAACCGTCGACCGAAGCGTGACCGACTTCGACGAAGGAATCACGATCATCGGTGTAAAGGACGTTGCGGAGGTGGACGAAGTGGACGCGGCCCTGCTTGCAATAACGTTCTGCGAGGGCGGGGATGTCATTGAACTTGCCTGCACCGAGGGAGCCCGTGCAAAGGGTTAATCCATTATAGATGGAAGGCACTGCCTCGAAGATTTTATCGATGGATTCTTTGCTGGAGACAATGCGTGGCAAGCCGAACACGTCCCATGGTGGGTCATCGGGGTGAATCGCGAGTTTGATGTCGCATTCTTCGCAGACGGGAATGACCTGTTTCAGGAAATAGACGAGATTGCTCAGCAACTGTTCGTGGCTGACTTTGGAATATTTGTCGAGCAAGGATTGCAATTCGTCGGGGCTATAGGATTCGTCCCAACCAGGAAGATGGAGGTTGTGCGGGTCGACTTTCTGGAAGTCGTCATAGGAATAACTGAGCGAATTGGAGCCGTCGGGATTGCAGTGGCACATATCGGTGCGAAGCCAATCGAAGACGGGCATGAAGTTATAGCAGACAACTTTGACACCGGCTTGAGCACAGAGCCTTAGATTATGTTTGAAGACCTCAATGTGTTCTTTGCCAAGTTCGGTTCCGAGCTTGATTTCTTCGGAAACGGGGATGGATTCGATGACGTCCATCGCAAGACCTTTGTCATTGGCGAGCTTCTTTAATCTTAATAAAGAATCGAGGTCCCATTTTTCACCGGGCTTATAGGAATAGACCGAAGAGACGACGGTGTTCATGTTGGGAATTTGGCGAATGTAGGATAACGGGATTGAATCGTTTTCCCCATACCAGCGGAAGCCTAATTTCATATTGTTACTCCAAGAAAATGCTTTCTATCTGTGTGACTATATACTATCGATGGGTGGTTAATAACACAATTGCAAAATAATTGAAGTAAACTTGCAAAAATGGGATTAGCCTTTCCTTTTCTATATTAAATATAGGTATAGTCGTATGGCAGGCATGGAAATGCAAAACTTATGTTGATATATTGCTAAAGTAGTACTTATTGATTAAGATTGATGTATCGATATGTTTACTTTTGATTACCGCGACGTTTCTTTCTCTCATAAGGATGGGTTCACCTCATCGCCCAAAGATGAATTCCATAAGCACATGCACCATGTCTTCGAGGTGATTTATTTTGTTTGTGGCACGGTGGAGTTTCACGTCGAGGATAAGAGCCAAAAACTAACTCCCGGAGATGTTGTTTTGATTCAACCGGGTAAATTCCATTTCGCCGATGTTGACCGCCAATCTTCTTACCAACGTTTTGTGTGCAAATTCCCAGAGGACATTCTCCCAGATTCCATTCTGGAAAAAATCGGGGTTTTAGGGGCGTTTTTCAAAAATTGTGAGAACCTTTTGCCTTTGTTTCAGGATCTGGACCAATATGCGGAAGAGTTCAGCGGCGAAGAGATGCGTTCGCTGTGCCTTGCGCGCATGGTGGAAGTACTGATTCGTTTGTCGATGAAGGAGTCCGTTCCCTTAGAAAACGATCGGCCGAGCGTCGCAAAGGACTTGGTGTCTTATATTGAACAGCATCTTCATGAAAAGATTACCTTGCAGTCACTGGCGGATGCGTTCCATTATTCGACATCTTATGTGGCGACGAGCTTCCGTAAAGAGATGCACGTTTCTTTGATTTCCTATGTTCGTGGCAAAAAGGTGATGGCGGCTCATGCGTTGATCATGCACGGGATGAAGCCAAGCGAAGCTGCGGCGGCCATGGGCTTTGTCGATTATTCAACCTTCTTCCGTAGTTATGAAAAGATGATGGGCTTCTCGCCGTCGAATTCGAAAAAATACAATTCCGCGATTGAATTAGAGTAATTGAAAAGGGAGGATGAACGATCCTCCCTTTAAAAATCAATGACTTTTGACGATGTTTTTTACTTTTTCTTTTCCCAAGAAGCGTTGTTGCTCTTCACGTGCAAAACGTATTCGGGGTTAGGTTGATCCACTTTGCGGAAGGTGGCTTCGTCGTGAAGGTCACCACTGCGGGCTTCGACGGTGAAGGTTCCTTCGGCGGGGATGACGAAGTGGAAGAGCCTCGTCTTGCCGCTTAAGGTTTGGAACTGCTTGCCGTTAACGTATAGGGTAACGGATTCTTGGTTCGAGCAAACATAGATGTTCGCTTTGTCTTCATGACGGTCCTCGAATCTCTTGCCGCAGACATGGACGAAGGGTTCGTCGGACCAGAAGGCTTTATAGAGATAGAAAGCGTCTTTTTTGATATGACGGCCGAAGGTGACAAGGCCCTTATGGTTTTTACCAGGATCGCCTCCGACATTACGGGCATCGGCCGCGAAGTCGAACATGTTCCAGAGGTGTGTCGCCCAGAGGTATTTGCGTTTCTCCAAGGATTTGTAGACTTTATAATGGCAGATCAACTGATATTCTTCGGAGTTATCGCCGCGCTTAGGATGCTCAGTATGGAGGTTTGGCATACCTTCGGCACCATATTCGGAGAAACCAATGGGTTTTCTCGGGAAGAAGAAGTGGAAGAAGGAGAGACGAACGCCATTGAGCCACGTCCAAGGGGTATACCAGCCGTGATAGAAGTTCATGGCGGTGGCGTCGGCGATATGGCAGAAGGGGTTGAAAGCAAGCATCATCGCGAAGTTGGCCATGCAGGTAGGACGCGTGGGGTCGAGGGCATGGATGAGCTTATTCAATTCCTTGTGGACCTTGGTTTTTCCACTGGAACGCTTCATGGTGATTTCGTTGGAAATGCCGCGGCAGAAGATGGAGGGGTGGTTATACGTTTGGGCGATGAGCTCCTTCATCTGAGAGACGGCGTTTTCGTTAGCGCCAGGCATATGGCGGGAGATGTAGGGAATCTCAGACCAGACAAGGAAGCCGTATTTATCGCAGAGGTCATAGGTGTAATCGTCATGCTGATAGTGGGCCAGACGGATGGTGTTGGCACCGACTTCGGCAATCAACTCCATATCCTCTTCCATGTTTTCCTTGGTGATGGCGTTACCGACACCCAAACGGTCTTGGTGGCGGGCGACGCCGCGGAGAGAATAACTGACTCCATTGAGAATGAAACCTTGACGCGGGTCGATATAGAACTCGCGGAAGCCATACATTTCGGTTAGTTCATCGACCTTTTCGCCGTTATCGTAAGCGCTGGCGACGACTTTGTAGAGATAGGGGTCCTTGCGGCCATTCCAACGATGGACATTTTCGATGCGGATGGAATGGTTTCCTTTGCCGCTAGCAACGAGTTTGTCCTCGGCATCAAAGACTTCGATGCGGGTGTCTTCTGGGAGAGACCTCCAAGCATGGACGGTAAGCAAAGCGTCTTTGCCAATAAGCTGGGAATCCAATTTGATGCCTTTGGAGCCAGAAGCGTCCATCTCGAAATGGACTTTTTCGGTTTTGATGAGGCTGACATCGCGGTAAATGCCGCCATAGAACGTGAAGTCGGCGGTTTGGGGGTAGACGGTTTCGTTGGGCTCGTTATCGACCAATACAGCGATTTCATTGACGCCATCTTTCACGTCGTCGGTGATCTCGACGCGGAAACGGGAATAACCGCCATGGTGAATGGCCATTTCTTTGCCGTTGAGGTAAACGGTGGCGCTGCTGTTGACGGCGTTGAATTGCAAGAATAGCTTTTGGCCGGGGGCTAGTTTCGGTGCTTCGAATTCTTTGAAGTACCAATATTGGGAACGGACATAATCGCCGCCGCCATCTTGCCCGTCTTGGGCGTTCCATGTGTGGGGGATGTTAACGATTTCGCCTTCGTGTTTGCAGGCTTCCTCAAGGGAGACCTTTTGCTCCACGAAGCGCCATTGCTTGTTCAAGCAGATGGTTTCTCTCATGTGTATGCTCCTTATTTATATAGGCTTTCGCCTTGGATTCGTTTATAGAGTAATAGGTATTATATATAAATGGAATAGCAAGTTTTCTTCAAGAACGTTGCAATAATGTTTCATTATTTGATGATTTCTTCCAACTGTATACCAAAATCTAACCCGTATTGTAAATATAAAAAGTCGGTTTCTCTACCATTGACCCGACTTTATCATGGCGAAAATTTATGCTCATTTATTGGTGAATGTTTGCAGATTATTGGGTCTATATTGCATGTTATGTAAAAAAATGAGCAATTAACGAAAGTTTCTTTGAAAGGGTTTTCATTTGAACTATTATTTTTTTAACCATATAAAAAGGAGATAGAACTATGGCTAAAAAAGCGGCGGGCGGAGGTATTCTCGCTAGTAGAATTAAATCCGCGAACGTCAAATTTTTCCCCGAAGCATTGCTTGGCTATCTTGCTGGGCCTTTCTTCGCATTGATTCCCAACGGAATCATCAACGTTTTCCTTACACAGTATTGGGTTAACGTCTTAGGATTGAGCGTTTGGGCAAATGCTTTCACTTGGCTTTTGCCGTTGATCTCCTCAATCTTCGTTGTCATTGGCAACATCCTCGTCGGTCGACTCATGGAAGGCAAGCCTCGCAAAGCGGGCAAGGCGCGTCCTTTGATGGTCCTCTCCGTTCCAGCGATCATCATCGCGTTGATCGCGTTGTTCCTCGCCCCGAGCCCCTATAACGATCAGGGCGTCTTCAACCAAGAGGTCACGATGTGGGTCTTAATCATCGTGGCTATTGGCTACAACTTGTTCTATGCATTTGCTTGGCCGCTGTATTACACCTCCCACAGCGCCATGGTCAACCTTTCCACCCGTAACGCTTCGCAGCGTTCCTTGCTCGGCACGATGTCGATGGCCGCCCAGGTTGGCGCCGCTGGCGTCGCTGGCATGGCCGGTGGTATTCTCGCTGACCTCCTCCGTTTACTTCCTAATGCCCAGAACCTTGCGAAATTCACCAATGTCGTCGAGCGTTTTGGCGGTGTCGACAAGATTTTCGAGAATCCCGACGCAAAAGAGAAAGTACTCACGGCTACCGGCGAACAAGCCTTGTTGGCTGCCCGCGCCGATGCAAACTCCCGCTGGATGATCATCATGATCGTTCTCGTCGTCGCCTTGTTCATTGGCGTCGCTCTCGAATTCTTATTCACCCGTGAACGTATCACGGAAGAACAATTTGGCGTTACCGCCGATAAGACCGAAGACGGCAAACAGGCTGCGCCTACTGCCGCTAAGGTCAAAATGTCTGACCAGATCAAAGTTTGTGTCCACGATAAATATTGGTGGATCATTATCCTCTTCTTCTTCCTATACCAGCTTGGCGGTATGTTGAAAAACAATGGCCAAACCTTCTACTCTCAAGCTTGGACCAATGGTGACACTGGCTTAGCCTCTCTTATCGGTACTCTCGGTGCCATCCCGACTGCCGTTGGCATGGTCATCGTCTGGCCGCTTGCGAACAAATTCGGCAAAGCCTTCTCCATCAAATGGGGCGCCCTTGCCGCCGTCATCCTCGGTTTTGTCGGCTGGATTCCGCAGTTCATGGGTATGACCGATGTTGGCTTAATCAGCACCTTCTCGGTCCTCGGTTTCTGCTTGAAGGCCCTTGGAACCGTCCCTGCGATGTACGTCTCTCTCGCTCTTATGTCGGACGTCCTTGATCACCAGGAAGCTGTCTATGGCATCCGTACCGACGGCTTCACCATGGCGCTTTATGGCTCCATCATGATCGCCATGACCGGCATCTCCAACGCCATCATCTTGGCCATCGTCTCGTCTCAGGAACTCGGCTCTGCCGTCAACAAGTTCTCCACCACGATGATCTTCTTTGGCGGCGAAATGGTCTGCTATGCCATCATCTTCGTCATCTTGATGTTCATGAACGTCGAGAAATTCTCGGATCTTGACCACGCTGCCATCGACGCCAATCAGCGCGCCGCCGCTGAGGCTGCTGGCATCGCCTTCATCCCTGCCAAAGAGCGTCTTGAACTCGAGCAGAAGAAAGCCGAAGAAGAAGCTCGCGCGTCTTCCATCGAAGAACTCCGCAACAAATGCGAAAAGTCCGGTGCCGACTTCAACGCTGCTCTCGCTGACTTCGAAGCCAAAGAGAAAGCTGCTGCTGAAGCCTCTGCTGCTAAGAAAGCCGCTGCTAAAGAGAAAGCGGACGCCAAGGCCAAAGCCAAAGCCGATGCTGAAGCTGCTCGCGTCGCCGCTTTGACTCCTGAGCAAAAGGCCGCTGAAGAAGCGAAGAAGGCCGCTAAGGAAGCCAAAGCCGCCGAAGAAGCGAAGCAACTCGCTGAAATCCACGCCCGCATGGTCGCGGAAGGCCACAAGCTCCTCGCTAGGTAATTCCTTCAAATCTAAAAAACTGGAATCGTTCGCGGTTCCAGTTTTTTCTCGCGCAAAAAGCGGCTATTTTTTAAAACAAACTCCGATTAAAGCATGAGCAGCTTCTTTAAAGCGGTTATGGTTTTCTCCGTTCTTAACTTGGCTCCGTCATTCGTTAAGTGATTATCGATAAGGTAGAAATCATATGCGGGATAAAAGGAATCTTCGATATCTTCCAGAACGGGAACGCAGAGCGAGCTTTTTAGATACTGATGAAGCTCCGCGCGCTTTTCTTTAGTGCTGCCTTGTTCTAAACAATCGATGTTCTTTGGCGCGTAGGAAAAGAGTATGTTAACACCGAAATCTTGCCATTGCTTATAGACGTTGTTAAGACAGCCAACGAG
This sequence comes from Bacilli bacterium, assembly GCA_017626815.1. Lineage (GTDB taxonomy): Bacteria > Bacillota_I > Bacilli_A > RFN20 > CAG-826 > Alloenteromonas. The sequence continues at coordinate 47,237 of JAGAHY010000004.1, forward strand.
ATCAAAAACGTTATTATCGAAGAGGTATTCCTTTTGATACGTGAGTTCCCGTTGATAGATGCGACCACTTTGTTGCGTTGGCTCCCGCTTCATGATCATGTCGCCTTGAATGTTGTATGTGGGCGTGTAATAGAAGTGGTTATCATCGTCGTAGAATCTTGGATTGGTTCGATAGCCATCACCACTGACAGGTGTCTTAGCGGCTAAGTATTTGGTAAAAGGGGTAAAGACTTCTTTATAGTTCCGTAAATCGATATTCGCGAATTCCTGATATCCGGACTCGAGGCAATTGAAGAAACGATCATAGATGTTGTTCCGCGCGCAGAATTGTTCTTCGATCGCATCGAATTCCGGCGTATGCAAAAGAATGTCGCCGCTTTGGCAATAAGGCTTAATGACATCAAGTTGCTCTAATGCCCCGATGTAGGCGAAGACACCCATATTCACAACCTCATAGTCGGGGAGGGCTTCGTGAATTAACGACGAATCATAGCCATAGCGTCCACTAGAACCGGAAAATAAAATAATTTTTTTCTTATCTTTGATGCTTTCTAGATAATCGATTTTGTCTTGGAAAACGTCCCAATAAGTGCCAGAGTACATGGGCATTTCGTGGGCGAGTATCTCAAGCGTTTTAAGATTTGGCGTTTGCAGGCAAACGTCATCGATGCCTGCAACGCAGTCGAAGAGGGTGATCTTTTCTAAACTATCTGAGACTACTGCTGCAGCGGTGAATTGGATGGGGTTTGGAGGGAGAATCAAATGCTTTATTTGATTGGACACGATAGCTTCTGTTTCAATTTTGGTGACGGTTTTGCCGTTGATTTCGGCAGGTATAACGATGGTCTCTTCAGCGCTGTTGGTGGCCGTGATGGTTACATTTTCGCCTTCCGTTATGTAATCAAAAGCAGTGGGTTCCGTATAGGGTACAAAAACGGGATAGAGGTCTTGGACGCTTGGAGAGTAACGCCAGCCAAAACCGATGAAGTCATCTTTGCCCATTTCATGCCAGCCGATTTGCAGATGGCCTTCCTTATGGAGAAGATTGAGACCACTAGGCGCGTTTTCGCGCATTCTTGTTCGGTATTGTGGGTAGAGGAGTGCTTCTTCGTCGCTTTGCAGAAACGTGCCATCGCCGCGATGAAGGCAAACGTGTTGAGACTGCATTTTGATGGAAACGGAAACGGAATCTTGAACATTGAGGAGCGTAATGTAGTAACCGCCTTTTGTCGGGGCGATTTCATACCGGGGGTAATCGAGGGAAAGAATATGGTTTTCGGGGTTGGTGAGTATTTTAAAACTAGCGTCTTGACCTTTTTCAATGCGCTGAGCGTTGCTGATGACGGTATACCCTTGGCCAGATAACAAACGGGCTTCGACGTATTTGTCTTGCAGGGTAAAACCAGCGCAGGATGATAACGCGATGGCGGTGAGGGGAAGTGCTGTCTTGGCCTTTTGCATGGAACCATTATCCTCGCTTTTGAAGATTCGCGGGCTCTGGTTTTTTCGGCAAGCTTGTTGAAAACGACCTTTATCATAGATAAAATTTCTTCAACTAGGAAGGTTTGCACCATGGTTAAAATCGCGATTGTCGAAGATGATGCAAAGGAACGTTCTCGGATTCGTGAGTGCCTGGATGGCATTCAGGAATCGGATGGAATCGTTTTTGACATCGCCGAATATGAATCTGGACAATCGTTCATCGATAATTATTCGCCGGGTTTCGACATCGTGTTCATGGATATCGAGATGCCAGGCATCGATGGGATGGAAACTTCCCGAAAGCTTCGCGAGATTGATTCCTCGGTGATTTTGATCTTCGTGACGAACATGGCCCAATTTGCCATTTCGGGTTATGAAGTAGAGGCTTTGGACTTTATTCTGAAACCCATCAATCGTTATTCCTTTGCCATTAAGGTGAAGCGCGCCATCGCCCGGATTCCCAAGAAGAACAAAGAATATATTTTGGTTAAAAATGGCGGCGAAACGCGCACGGTTTTGATCTCTTCCATTCATTATGTGGATATCGATGGCCACTATGTTGTCTATCATTTTGGTGGCGGCGAATCCCTTCAGGAATACGCGACATTGAAAGAAGCTAAGTCTCGTCTTAACGGTAAAGAATTCGTTTTTGTAAACCGCAGTTGCCTCGTGAATCTGTATCATGTGACCGGGGTTGATCGGCAAAGCGCTTATGTCGGTGACGTCCGCTTGGATATTTCCCGTCCCCAAAAGAAAGCGTTTATGGCAGCGATGATGGCTTTTTCTGAGGGTGTCCGATGAAGGAAATCATTCTTAAGCTAGCGTTCCTAACCGAACTTTATGTCGCTGAACTGATTTTCTTGTTCCCCCGCCCGAAGCGGACCTATTTTTGGTTACGCTTGGTGCTGTTTCTTCTCGTGGGGTATGGACTTGTCCTGG